>JBBQUN010000404.1:0-3268 GCA_038212405.1 Acidimicrobiales bacterium
TTCTGTGACAGTTGGTTGTGGGCGAGAGGAACACGATCCGCTATCACGCAGCTGGTTCTGCTGAATGCGCAGAACGGATCTCGAGTCTCGCCCTGACTCTGTGATCCTCAGGTCTGTTCCAAGGTAGGAGACCCGCTGAACAGCCAGAGGTGCATTCGGACCCGTGAGTCCCTGCGAAAATCGTTCGAACTCCCTGGACTGTCCGCAGGTAGGTCTGGCTTCATCGAGCGGCGGTCATTGTTTGGCCAGACCGGTCTCTTGAAGGCGAGGAACGATCCTTTCGCCGTATGCCGCGAGCGTGTGGTCCTTGGCGTCGTGCTGCAAGTAGAGGCTGAACTGATCGACGCCTATGGCACTCAGCTCGGCCAGACGGTCCAGGTGTGCCTCGACCGGTCCGAGTAGGCAGAAGCGATCGATGATCTCGTCTGGCACGAAGTCCGCATGGGTGTTGCCGGTCTGCCCATGTTGGTTGTAGTCGTAGTCCTTGCGCCCCTTGATGTAGTCGGTGAGGGCTTGGGGAACCGCTTCGGTGTCGCCGTATCGGTCGACGATGTCAGCGACATGATTGCCGACCATCCCTCCGAACCACCGGACTTGATCGCGGGCGTAGGCAAGGTCATCGCCAACGTAGGCCGGTGCGGCGACGCACATCGTGAGATCATCGGGGTTGCGACCGGCATCCGAGGCGCCGGCGCGGACCGCGTCGATCATCCACTTCACGATCGACGGGTCGGCAAGTTGAAGGATGAAGCCGTCGCAAGTCTCCCCGATCAGCCGCAGGGCCTTTGGTCCGTAACCGGCGCCCCACATTTCGAGCGAGCTTTTCGATGCCCAGGGAAGCGTGATGGTCGCGCCGTTGTACTCGGCGCTGCGACCGTTGGCGAGATCACCGATCACCTGGATCGATTCTCGCCAGGTCTCGAGTGTTGTTGGCTTGCCGTTGGTGACGCGAACGGCCGAGTCGCCGCGACCGATACCGCAGACCGTGCGATTCCCGTACATCTCGTTGAGCGTTGCGAAAGTGGACGCTGTCACCGTCCAGTCTCGAGTCGCCGGATTGGTGACCATTGGCCCGACGATCACGTTGCGGGTCGCGGCCAGGATTTGCGAATGGATCACGTACGGCTCCTCCCACAGGATGTGGGAGTCGAACGTCCACACGTGAGTGAAACCGTAGCTTTCGGCTCGCTTGGCCAGATCGATGACTCGGGCCGCCGGGGGTGTGGTCTGCAGTACGACACCGATATCCATGAACGTCTCCTCGTTGTGTGGTCGGACTCGCTGCGCTATGGCTAGTGCAAGTAGGTCGACAGTCCGCGTTTGACGAACTTGCCATGACCCTTTCGCCCGGTGAAACGGTCGTTCTCGACAACCACCATTCCCCGGCTCAGCACGGTGTCGACGCCACCATCGATCTCGAACCCCTCGTAGGCGGAGTGGTCCATGTTCATGTGATGCTTGTCGTTGATGCCGATCTTGGTTTTCTTGTTCGGGTCCCATACGAGGATGTCGGCGTCGCACCCCGGTTCGATGACACCCTTTTTGTCGAGACCGAACATTCGGGCTGGGGTGGTGGAACAGGTCTCGACCCACCGCTCGAGCGTGATCTCACCGGCGACGACACCTTGGTAGATGAGTTCCATCCGGTGTTCGACCCCGCCGATGCCGTTGGGGATGGCTGAGAAGTTGCCGATGCCCAGCTCCTTCTGGTCCTTCATGCAGAACGGGCAGTGGTCGGTCGAGACGATGGCCAGCTCGTTCATTCTGAGTCCCTTCCACAGGTCGCTCTGGTGATGCTCGTGTTTGGTTCGCAGCGGCGTCGAGCACACCCACTTGGCGCCCTCGAAGCCAGGCTGCATCAGCTGGTCTTCGAGCGAGAGGTACAGGTATTGCGGGCAGGTCTCGGCGAACACGTTGTAGCCAGCATGCTGTGCGGCTGCTACCTCTTCGAGCGCTTCTGACGCCGACATGTGGACGATGTACAACGGGACGTTGCCTGCCACCTTCGCCAGTTGGATTGCTCGGTGTGTTGCCTCGGACTCCATCTCTGCCGGTCGAGTGAGCGAGTGGTACATCGGGTCGGTCTCACCCCGAGCCAACGCTTGGGAAACGAGCACGTCGATGGCGATGCCGTTCTCGGCATGCATCATGATCATCGCCCCGGACTCCGACGCGTTCTGCATGGCTCGAAGGATCTGACCGTCGTCGGAATAGAACACCCCTGGATAGGCCATGAACATCTTGAAACTCGTGATGCCCTCGTGCTCGACCAGAGAAGACATGGCGTCGAGTGAGTTCTCGTCGACACCGCCGATGATCTGGTGGAAGCCGTAATCGATCGAGCACTCGCCCTCGGCCATCGAGTGCCAGGTCGCCAAGCTGTCTCGCACGTCTATGCCCTGCGACTGGACGGCGAAGTCGACGATCGTGGTGACGCCGCCCCACGCAGCAGCAACGGTTCCGGTATCGAAGTCATCGGATGCCGATGTGCCACCGAAGGGCAACGACATATGGGTGTGGACATCGATGCCACCGGGCACGACGTACTTTCCGGTCGCGTCGATGGTGCGCTCGGCGACCACTCCCATGGTGGTCGCTCGGCCTGGCTCGAGAATTGCCGCGATGGTCTCGCCGTCGATCAAGACATCGGCGAGTCGGCGACCGACAGCTGAGACGACCGTGCCACCGGAAATGAGGGTGAGAGACATCTCGATCAGCCCTCCACGATTTCGTCGTAGGTCTCGGGTCGCCGATCTCGATAGAACTGCCAGCCGTCGCGAACCGCTTTGATGAGATCGAGATCGATATCTCGAACGACGAGCTCGGGATCGTTGGGATCACCCTTCTCGCCGACGTATTGACCGCGGGGGTTGACGAAGTAGCTCTGGCCGTAGAAGTCGTTGTCGCCGAGCTCTTCGATACCCACCCGGTTGATGGCGCCGACGTAGTACATGTTGGCGCACGCCGCAGCGGGCTGTTCGATACTCCAGAGGTACTCGCTGAGTCCGCGATGTGTGGCCGAAGGATTGAAGACGATCTCGGCCCCGTTCAGCCCCAACACCCGCCAGCCCTCGGGGAAGTGACGGTCATAGCAGATGTAGACGCCGACCTTGCCGACTGCGGTGTCGAACACCGGGTAGCCGCCGGTTCCCGGCTTGAAATAGAACTTCTCCCAGAAGCCCTTTACCTGCGGGATGTGGTGTTTGCGGTACTTGCCGAGGTAGCTCCCGTCGGCGTCGATCACCGCTGCGGTGTTGTAGTAGATGCC
>JBBQUN010000405.1:0-3263 GCA_038212405.1 Acidimicrobiales bacterium
GGCGAGTTCGAGCAGCGCCCAACGCGGGACTCGTAGACAGCCGCCGAGGCGGATGACCGGTAGACCGGAGACGCCGCCGGTGGTGGCGTACTCGCCGGCCAACTGATAGGCGAGCGAGCGGCCGATCCGCAACACACCCGCGGCTTCCTCCACCGTCAACAACGGCGCCGAAGCCACCCCCAACACATCGCACACGTCCATGAGAACGTCCGATTTAGGGAGCGTGAGATAATTAGTTGGGCGGAATGGTGTAGTTCCATTGGCCGTGCCAGTCGTGGGGCTGGACTGGGAGTTCGGCGAGTTGTTTGTCGCTGATTTTGATTCCGGTCGGGTAGTAGCCCTCGTCGAGTGCGGCTTGGACGACCAGTCCGGTTCGGGTGGTGGTGGCGGCGATCAACTCGACGATCACTTCGTGGGAAGTGAGGGGTCGACCGCGCCAGTTCATGGTGATCGCGGAGAACAGACGGTGTTCGATTTTGTTCCATTTCGAGGTGCCGGGCGGGTAGTGGCACACCGTGATGTTCAACCCGGTTCGGGCAGCCAGGGCGGCGAGTTCGACTTTCCAGAGTCGGGTCCGGTAGCTGTTCGATCCACCGGCGTCAGCGGTGATCAACAATCGGGTCGTGTCGGGGTAGGCGGCGGCGCCCATGGTGTCCCACCAGCGGCCGATGGTGGCCGCGGCGAACGCGGCGGTGTCGTGGTCGTCGCCGACCGACACCCAGGCGTTGTTGGCACCCACGTCGTAAACGCCATACGGGATGGCTTTGGGAATCTCGGGGTCAGGGAAGTCGTGCACCTCGACACGCACCGGTTGCCCGGCCGGCTGGTACTCGACACCGTTGTTGGTGTGGTTGCCGACGAGTTCTTTCTTCTTCGCGTCGACCGAGATCACCGGATCACCCGCCGCGAGAAAGTCCGTGGCGAGATCGTTGAGGTAGCGGAACTGGCCATCACGATCCGGATGCTGTTTGCCCTCGACCTGCTTCGCGGTGCCCTGGAGGCTGTAGCCCATGTAACGCAACAACTCCGCAATCGTGAACGTCGAGATCTTGTGCCCCAACCGCTCCATCTCGGCTTCGAGGTTGACCAGCGACTTGGTCGTCCACCGCAACGGCGACATCGGATCACCCCGCGACTCGGGCTCGACCAGCGAATCCAACACCGGCAACACCTCAGGATCAGTGTCCAACGTCGACGGCCGTCCCGCACCCGGCCGACGGACACGACCCTGGGGAATATCGTCGTTGGCGACCTCGCGCGCCCCCGTCGTCACCGTCGAGCGCGACATACCCGTCGCGCGAGCCACACCAGTGACCCCACCACGACCACACGCCACCGCGATCGCGCCAGCCATCACACGCCGTTGACGCTCATCGAGTACCGGGCCAACGATCTGCCACACCTCAGCCAACACTTCCTCATCAAGCACCATCCACCCACACTAGAACGCGCGACTAATTACATCGTGGATCCTTACACCGATGTCATGAGCCCGAAACCGGCCTGAACGTCGAGTTTCGGAACAAACGGACGCAACGAACACCGACGGACACCAGCGGACAGGACGGACGCCAGAGGAACAGAATTCTGTGACCAATGACACACGACGTTTTGCTGTACTGAATCTCAGGACACGGACCACGAACCAGTCCGCATCACCATGACCCGGCTCGGCGGGCTGCGGATCTCGAGCGGTGCCGACAGTGTGCCCGGGCGCAATATGGACTGCCCCCTACCGGCACATTGATGTCGCTCGATCGGCCGGGAAGCCCGCGGTTATGGGCTATCACCGACCGATCGCAACGTCGGTTCTGCTCAGCCGAAACGTCGCCTCGCCGCCGACACTTGCGACGGGACTATCAGATCCTCCCTGCCGGGTATGGCGGTCTCGGGAGCGGCTCTGCGTGGGTCGTTGTGCGCTTTGGTGGATGGTTGTCAGGCGACTTGGACGGCGTCTTTGAGTCTCTTTGGCACGACTTCGGGAAATGACACGATGAGGTGGCGGTCGAGCGCTGTGGCGACCCGGGCGAGGGTGTCGAGGCGGTTGCGTGCGCCTCCGCCTTCTTCGAGCCGCGAGATCACGGACTGGGTGGTGCCCATCCGCTCGGCGAGTTCACGCTGACTCAACCCTGCACCGGTTCGCAGGTCATAGATCAACTGGCCCAGAGCGAAGTCCTGTTCGACTCCGGTGCGCGTGTCGTCGGTGGGGTCGGGTCGCTGCTTCTTGATGTCTTCCCAGCGGGAGTAGTTGGCCATGAGGAGTCCTCTACGGGTTGAGCCGAGCGCAGTCGTCGGCGATCTGTCGCGCCCTGGTGATCTCGGCACGCTCGTTGTTGCGTTGCTTGCGAAACGTCGTCAGCAAGATGATGCGGTTGTCCTTGGTGAATCGGTAGGTGATGCGTCGAGCGGTTGGGCCGAGCACGAAACGAATTTCGAACAGACCGTCGCCGAGTGCTCGGGAGAACGGCATGCGTGCCATCGATCCGAGATCGGCGAGACGATCGATGATGATCACGGTGCGGTCCCACTCGGTTGTGTTGAGGCCGGCCATCCACTCGACGATCTCGTCGTGCAACTCGATCCCGGCCACTGCTCAATCATCGCAGAAACACGATCATCGCACAACAGCGATGATGTATCCCTGTACAAAGTGCAGACTCCTCAGCCGGTGCACGTCTGCGGGATCGACACTTCTCGCGTCCGAGAGCGACCCACATCGCACGTCCTCCCGAATCCCGGGCGCCGAGCGTTCAACTCGATGTCAGGCAACTCACGATCGGATGCCGCATCAGCAAACAGCGGTAGATGACGTGTTGCGAAGCGACGCGTCGCGGACTGTCCGACCCGATACACATAGCCGGTCGGATTCGCAGTGCGTCGATGCGGTCTGTGTTCCCAGTGTTCCCACGCCCAACTCAACGCGTCGACCGTGGCCTCACGACCATCGATCGCGCCGTAGGTGGCCACCAGCGCCTGGGCAGAGGCCCGGCGGCAGACCGCAACCCCACTCGCATCCCATCATCACGCATTCCGCTCAGTCAGAGCTGAGCCGCCAGCACGTCACGCCTCCGGATCTGCCCCAAACGCGCATCCCCGAAAATCCCCGGCGGACTGTCCCCGACCACCGGCTCGAGGACGCACATTTCCGAGCGGTCCGGCGTCGCGGAGATTCCGGGTACGAGCCGGTCCACGGGGTTCCGATTGATGTTGCTCCGATCGCCCCGAGCCGGGCGCGATCGGACGGGCCTCCGCCGCTCTCGAGC
>JBBQUN010000406.1:0-3263 GCA_038212405.1 Acidimicrobiales bacterium
CTCGACGAACCAGTGGTAGTTCTTCGACGGGTAGTCGGTGTTGGCTTCGGTGAGCCCGACGAGCATGCCGACGACTGCGCCGTCGACCTCGACGACCTTGAAGTAGGGCGACTCGGCGAAGAAGAAGTCGAGCTTTGCGGCGTCCATCGTGCCGACCTCGGGCACGTTGGCAGCATTGAGTTCCAGAAGTGCAGCGTGGTCGGCGGCAGTGGCGTCGCGAATCATGCGGGGGCTCCTCCTCGCGCCGCGCCCAGCGTGGCGGCACGAGTGATCAGGTCGGGGGCGTCGAAGCGTTGTGCGACAGCGGCCAGGTCGGCCGTCGGACCCGTCCAGCGCAGCTCGTCGACGTTGGTGATGGTGGGTGCTGCAAGATCGAGCGTGGCGATACGACGAAACAGCAGGGCGTCGGCCAAGTTCTCGGCCAAGGTGTCGGCGAGCTTGGCGCCGCCGCGAACCGTGATGTCCCACTGGCCTGCTCCGGTGGGGATGTCTTCGATGTGGCCGTAGCGGCTCAGCACCGCAGCCGCCGACTTCGCACCCCATCCCTTCAATCCCGGGAATCCGTCGGCGGTGTCACCAACGAGACCGAGGTAGTCGGGGATCGATTCGGGTGGGACGCCGTACTTCTCGATCACGTCGGCGACGTCGTAGATCTTTTCTCGGCGGCGATCGAGTTGCACGATCCTGCCCTGCTGCACGACCTGGGCAAGATCTTTGTCGGGAGTGCAGATCATGACCTTGTCGACCCGGGGATCGGCGGCGGCGACCACCGCGGCTGCACCCATGGCATCATCGGCCTCGAACTCGACCATTGGAAACAGTGTGATGCCAAGGGCCCGTAGTCCGTCTTCGAGCGGCTGGAACTGAGCCAGAATCAAAGGATCGAGGCCATCACCGTTCTTGTAGCCGTCGTACAGGTCGTTGCGAAACGAGGTGATCACATGGTCGGTGGCAACCCCGATGTGGGTGACACCATCTTCGAGCATGTAGAGCATGTCGCGAACGACCGAGCGTGCCGCTCCCACCTCATCGCCCGCAGCATTGAGATGCCCCGGCCGCCCGAAGAACTGGCGGAAGAGCTCGTAGGTCCCATCGATCAGGTGCACGATCACCCCGCCATCATGCCCGCAATGAGCAGTGCTGTCCTCCGCCTCTGACTTCGCCGTTCGCACCGCCAGCCGCATCGAGGCGAACAACGAGGACGGCGCAATACGATCACGGCGTGGACACCCCTCTCGACCATTTCTGCCGCTACGACGAGCTGACTGCGTACCTGCACGAGCTCGCCGCGCTGCACCCGAACCTCGTTTCGGTCAAGTCCATCGGTCAGTAACACGAAGGTCGCGAGATCTGGCTGGCAACCGTCACCGACCGCTCGACCGGCGACCACAGCGACAAGCCCGCGATGTGGGTCGACGCCAACATCCACGCCACTGAGCTCACGGCCAGCGTTGCTGCGATCAATCTGTTGGATCGGCTCATGAGTGGCTTCGGTATCGACGACACCATCACCACGGCAGTGCAGACCCGCACGTTCTATGTGGTGCCACGCGTCAATCCCGACGGCGCCGAACTCGCACTCGCCGATGATCCACGCCACCTCCGCTCTGGTGTCCGTCCTTGGCCGTGGACCGATCGTTGGACGCAACCCGGATTGCACAAGCAGGACATCACTGGCGACGGTCGCATTCTGAGCATGCGAGTCGCTGACCCCACCGGGGCCTGGACCACCCACGCCGACGACCATCGACTCATGGTTCCCGTTCCACCGACGGGCCTGTGTGACCGCCAGCGTTATCGAATGCTCGACGAAGGTTTCGTCACCGACTTCGACGGCTACACGGTGCCAACCCCCCGGGCGGTGCAGGGACTCGACCTCAATCGGAACTATGCCGCTGGCTGGGGAACGACCGTGACCGGTGCCGGCGATTTTCCCGGCAGCGAGCCCGAAACGCTTGCGCTCATGCGAGCGATCACCGCCAGGCCGAACGTTTGCGGGTTCAACGCCTATCACACCTACGGCGGCGTCCTTCTGCGTCCGTCATCGACGCTCGCCGACAGCGCTTTGCCGCCGGGCGATGTCTGGATGTTCGGCCAGCTCGGTGCCCGCTGCACCGAGCTGTCGGGCTTCCCCGTGCACTCGACGTTCGAGGACTTCACCTGGGACCGGTCAGACACGATGTCGGGAGCGAGCGACGACTGGGCGTACGAGCATCTCGGCATCTACGCCTGGACGACCGAATTCTGGGATCCGATCTTCGCTGCGACCGGCCAACGGGCGCCGACATCACTGTGGTGGGTCACGCTCGATCCCGAAGTGGAACTGGCCGTACTTCGATGGTTCGACGAGCACCACCCCGACTCCTACGTCGAGTGGACGACATTCGAGCATCCCCAGCTCGGCACGATCGAGGTCGGCGGCTGGGACTCACTGCACTCCTGGAGCAACCCTCCTCCCTCCCTCCTCGCCGACGAGGTTGCTCCGCACGCCGACTTCGCCGTCTTCCAAGCACTCGCTGCACCGTGTTTGGCGATCGAACACTTGCGGGCCGATGCACTTGCTGACGGCGTGTGGCGTGTCAGCGCCGGTGTCGCAAACACCGGCTACCTGCCAACGACGGTCACCGAGTGGGCAGCAAAACGATCCATCGTTCGCCCCGTGATCGCCGACATCGAACTCCCCGACGGAGCAACCGTGGTCGAGGGAACGAGCACTCGCCAGCAACTCGGCCAGCTTGCGGGCTTCGCCCAAGCACGATTCAGCGGAGGAAACGACGGCACGCCCAATCGTGGCACCATCAGCTGGGTGGTCCGCGCCGACGAGGGTGCCGTGGTCGAGGTGGTTGCCGCCCATCAGCGGGCAGGGACCACTCGTCGCACGATCGTCCTCGGCGCCTGAGCGTCGGCCCCGAGATGCAGCATCGCGTTGGCGTGGGAAGACCTGCGGCGTCGACCTGTCGCCCTCAAAAGGTTCTTTCTAATGGGTGTTATTAAAGATCGCTCGGGCCCAAATGGCCCTCGTGATCAACGAGCACGGTGGTGCCGAGGGGATCGTGACGATCGAGGATCTCATCGAAGAACTGGTCGGCGAGATCTACGACGAGACCGACCCCGACCACGCAACCGTCAGAGCCGAGGCCGACGGCACCCTGGTCATCCCCGGCGGCTACCCGGTACACGACCTCGACGACATCGGCGTAACCCTGCCAGAGGGCAACTACGCAACGGTGGCTGGACTCGTCTTGGATCACCTCGGTCGAATC
>JBBQUN010000407.1:0-3258 GCA_038212405.1 Acidimicrobiales bacterium
GCGAACTGGTCAGCGGCGATGCAGGCGGAGTGGGCCGATGACAAGGGTGCGGCCGCGGCGCCTGGGCATCGTGCCAAGTTGATCGACGGGCTGAACACGGTGCGGTCCCAACTCGACGAGTTCGATCCCGACGTGATCCTCATCTGGGGTGACGATCAATACGAGAACTTCAAAGAGGACATCGTCCCGCCGTTCTCGGTCCTCGCCTACGGGGACCGAACGGTACGGCCGTACGAGACCAAGGTCGGCCAGTTCTTCCCCAGCTACTGGGAAGACGAAGCCAAGGATCGTGACGTCCTCGTCAAGGGTCGGCCTGATATCGCCCGAGCGTTGGTGGCTTCGTTGATCGCCGATGAGTTCGACGTCTCCTACGCCTATGAACCGCTGCATGACGAGCAACTGCCTCACGCGTTTTTGAACACGATCCTGTTCCTCGATCATGAGCGCAAGGGATTCGACTGGCCGATCATCGCCATGCCGATCAACTGCTACGGCAGCAAGGTGATCGCCGCCCAGGGCGGATGGAAACCATTCGCCACCGAACTCGATCTCGACCCGCCGGCACCATCACCGAAGCGATTGATGAACATGGGCGCCGCCGTTGCCAGGTTCCTCCGCGACAGTCCGCATCGCGTGTCGATCATCGCGTCGTCGTCTTGGTCGCATGCGTTCCTGACCGATCACACGTGGCGTCTGCGTCCCGACACTCCGGCCGATGAGACGCTCTACCAAGCCCTGGTCGCTGGTGACTACGACACGTGGGAGTCGACCACCACCGATGCGGTCGTCCACGGCGGTCAGCAGGAAGTGCTGAACTGGTTCGCCTTGATGGGAGCGGCCCGAGAGCTGGACGCCAACCTGTCGTACAGCACGTTCGTCGAAACTCACATCTTCAACTCCAACAAGGTCTTCGCCACCTGGGATGTCGTCGGCGGATCGGCCGGATCGTGACCGCCGGCGCCCTCGAAGACGGTGTCCTCAGAGGTGGTGTCCGTGAAGGCGGAGGCCTCGAAGGGAAGGTCGCGTTCGTCACCGGAGCCAGCCCGAACATCGGCGGCGTCCTTGCCTCGGGCCTGGCTGCTGCCGGCGCGGCTGTGGTCTGCAATGACATCGTTGCCGCTTCCGCCGCCGACCGAGTCGCTCGAATCGAAGCAGCGGGCGGAGTGGCGATGGCAGCACCATTCGATGTCACCGACCCCGAGGCGGTGGCGACCGCCGTCGCCGCCGCGATCGAACGATTCGGCAAGATCGACATCCTGGTCAACAACGCAGTCAAGTTCGACATGGCCGGCGTACTCGACATGCCGATCGAACGGTTCCGGCGCCAGGTCGACATCGTGCTCGGTGGTTCGTTCCTGATGACCCAAGCCGTGGGCCGCTCGATGGTCGACCTCGGCATTCGGGGATCGATCATCAACATCTTGTCGACCGCCGCCTGGCAGGGGCAGGCCGGCAACGTCGGCTACTGCACGGCCAAGTCGGGGATGATCAACTTCACCAAATCGGTGGCCATGGAACTGGCCCAGCATGGGATTCGGGTCAACAGTTTGACCCCGACCGCCACGATGCCCGACGAGCCCGACTTGGCCGAGAAGTTCGACCGGGCCATCGCTGCGGCCGCTGCTGCGGGAGTCGTCGACTTCGCCGGCTTGAATCCTTGGGATCGTTTGCCGACACCCACCGACTACGTTGCGCCGCTGGTTTTCCTGGCCTCTGAGGCGGCGGCCATGATGACCGGCACCGACATCACCGTCGATGGGGGAGCATTAGCCAAGTACTGGCCGCAGATTCCGCGGCGCTCGACCGGCAATGATATGAAGGCCGGCGAGCAGGCGGGAGGCGTGTCATGAGCGGACCGGTTGTCGACTTTCACGCTCACCACTTCCCCGAGGGCCTGCCCGACATGGCAGCAGCAACGGGCGACAACCGGTGGCCCAGCCTGGTCGTTGGCGACGAGCCGAAGCTCATGCAGGGGCCAACGGTGTTCCGTCAGGTTCACCCGCCGTGTTTCGATGTGCCGAGCCGGGTGGCCGAACTCGATGCAGCCGGTGTCGACCAACAGGTCATATCGCCTGTGCCCATCACCTTGGTCGATTGGGCTCCTGCACAAGAGGCGGCGACGTTCCTCGCCGCACAGAACGACGGTCTGATCGATGCCGCCCGGCGTTCCGATGGACGTCTCGTAGCCCTCGGCGCCGTACCACTGCAAGACACCGATCTGGCCATCGCCGAGATGGCTCGCATCATGTCGCTCGGGATGGTCGGTATCGAGATCACGGCGATGGTCGACGGTCGAGAGCTCGACGACCCCACGCTCGACCCATTCTGGGCGGCCGCTGCCCAAGAACGGGTTCCTGTGTTCGTCCATCCGGCCCACCAGCGCACGGCAATTCGACGCAGTGGCATGCCTTACGAGTTCGGTATCGGCATGCTGACCGACACCGCACTCGCGGCGGCCGCACTCGTCTACGGCGGGGTGCTCGACCGTCACGCCGATCTGCGCGTCGCGCTGTCGCACGGCTGCGGCACATTCGCCTGGACCCACCCACGACTCCGGATGATGGCAGCTCGCGACGCCGCAGCCTTGGCCCACCTCGATGACATCGTGCGCAACCTCTGGGTCGACACACTCGTTTTCGACACGGCCCTGCTGTCGGTTCTCGTCGAGCGTTTCGGTGCCGACCACATCATGTTCGGCACCGATCACCCGTTCTTCCCCGGTGCGCTCGAAGACCAGCAGGCCATGCTCCGTGGAAGCGAGGCCTCGGCCGCCGGTCTGCATGAGGGCTGCCTCGGTGGGAACGCCCTCACCTTCCTCGGGCTTGCGGGCGCCGACCATGACCAGAAAGATCACCAGTGACGCAATCCACCCCGGCCCTCTCGATCGATCAGCATCGAACAGCTGCTGCTGCCCTACGGACCGCAGAGCGCGCTGGCGTCGGCGGACCGCCGTCGTCGGACACCTACCCCGGTCTCACCCGAGATCGCCTTTCGGCTCGCACGTCCGCCCCTCGGGCCGGGTCTTCGGAGGGTTGTCGATGTAGCCAACCACATGGCGACGACAGGCGTTGCTGCGCCGACGCAGATGAGGGAGAATGTCGCCGCTGGTCCGGTACTGACGTACGCGTCGGGTGAGGAGGCATTCGGGTGATGGATCCAATGTTTTCGGTGTCGACGCTGATCCACGCTTCGCCCGAGCAGGCTTTCTGGTTTCTCGCTGATCCGTTGACGGCATCGATCATCGATCCGGCTGTCGTG
>JBBQUN010000408.1:0-3247 GCA_038212405.1 Acidimicrobiales bacterium
GCCGTCGGACAGGGCGTCGAGCGTGGCCGCCGTCTGGGCGATCAGAGCCGGGCTCCGCGAATACACCGGAAGAATGCCGGTCATGAGTTCGAGGCGTTCGGTCTTGGCGGCGACGTAGGCCAGCGTCGACACGAGGTCGTAACCGTAGATCTCGCCTCCCCACACCATGTCGATGCCGGCTGCTTCCAGGTCGATCGCCTGTTTGGCCAATCGGCGGGGGTCGCCGTCGAAGCCAATCGTCGTGCTGAGTTTCATGGTGGGCCAATCGTGAGACTGTGGTTCGTTCTGCTTTGGCACACTAGAGCGGGGGCGGTCACTGAGCGACTTGGCGACTCAGGTTGCGGCTTGGAGGGTCGACCCTCATCGTCGAAGTTGGCGGTTGCCTGCCAGGAAACGAACGCCGCTCTCCGCCATGGCCGGTCGTCGTCGACGATGGCGAACCAGGCCGGTTCGATGATCATCACGCTCGGCGGAGCACTGACTTTGAGAAGGCTGGCATCGATGTCGTTGCCAGCCGTCGATGCTCAGTCGAACATCGTTGGCTGCACACCGATTGGCTGGAGCCGAGTAGCGGGTTCGGGAGATTTCGGTCCGGCGGTTTCGGACGGTCTGCCGCCGGGTAGAGGTACTTCTGAACCCGTCAAGCTCGAGGAGATCTTATGTCTTCACCCATTGAGTCCGTGTCGGATGTGCAGCAGCGCCTCGAAGGTGCGCGAACAGCGATTGTGACAACAATCGACGAGCGCGGTTCGCTTTCGAGTCGGCCGGTCACTGTGCAACGCATTGACGACCGCGGCGATGTCTGGTTTTTGGTTGATCGAAATGCGGATTGGGTGGTCCCAGCCGATGGGGCACCAGCGAATGTTTCTGTTGTGGATGAGGGCAGCACCTGGGTGTCGTTCGCCGGTCGTGCGACCCTCATCGATGACCAGGCAATTCTCGATGACCTCTGTGACCCGATGAGCGATGTCTTCTTGGACGATGGCGCCACGGCGGTCGCTTTGAGAGTCGTCACGGACCGGATCGAGTGGTGGACCGCACCGGGAAAGATCTCGCAGGCAGTGCAAATCGCCAAGGCGAAGGTAACGGGCGATGAGCCAGACCTGGGCTCATCGGGAACGCTCGAAACCTGAAGATGACCACGAACAGCTTCACCACGACAAAGCGATTCAGTACGCAACAAGCTTGGATTGCAAACGCGTCGAGGCCGCTGCGATGAGAGTCGTCGTGACGGGAGCCACTGGCAACGTCGGCTCTCGGGTCGTCGCCGCCTTGATCGCTGATCCTCAGGTGCGATCGGTGGTCGGTGTGGCTCGACGGGTACCCAACGTCGAATTGCCGAAAGTCGAATGGGTCGAACTGGATGTGGGTTCTGACCCGCTCACCAGTGTGCTCGCCGGAGCTGACGCGGTGGTCCATCTCGCTTGGCTGATCCAACCGGTCCGAGACCCCGAACTGTTGCGACGCGTCAACGTGGGCGGCACTCGACGAGTCATCGAAACCGCTGTGCACTGCGAAGTCCCCGTCGTTGTGTACGCCTCGTCGATCGGCGTCTATGCCCCCGATGGCACGGGTATCGCCCGAAACGAGTCATGGCCGCACACGGGCATACCATCCTCGATTTACTCGCGTCACAAAGCCGAGGCCGAATCCTTCCTCGACACTGTCGATGCCGGTTCGACACGGATCGTGCGATTGCGGATGGCTCTGGTGTTCCAACGTCACGCGGCGTCCGAAATCGTCCGGTACTTCCTTGGCCCTCTCGCCCCTGCCGGTCTCATTGGGCGCCGGGGGCTTCCCATCTTCCCGGAACTCGAGGGTGTGCAACTCCAAGTCGTGCACGCCGCCGACGCCGCTCGGGCCTACGTCGCTGCGCTACATCACAGCGACGCCACCGGCGCGTTCAACATCGCTGCGGAGCCGGTCCTCACCACGAACGACCTCGCCAGCATTTTCGGCGCCCGATCGGTCCGAGTCCCGAAAGGGCTGATCCGGGCGGGTGCCGCTGCGACCTTCGCTCTCCGGCTGCAACCCACTTCCCCCGGCTGGGTCGACCTGGCGTTCGGAGCACCGATCATGGATATCGCCGCCGCACACCGAGACCTTGGTTGGCGGGAGTTCAACCACGCCAGCAAGGTCGTGTCCGAACTCCGTGACGGCTTCGGCGAAGGGGCGGGCACCGTCACGGCACCCCTGCGTGCCAAGCGACGCCATCTCTCATTCCCCACCGCGACAGACCGGAATCGGCCATGAACGACGCATCGAAGCTCCTGACGATCTACCTCCAAGACCACGACGCCGCATCCGAAGCCGGTGAAGCCCTCGCTCGGCGCTGCGCGACCTCGAACACCGAAAACGAACTGGGTCGCTACCTCCACGACGAGTTCATTCCCCAACTCCGGACCGAGAGAGAGACAGTGGTCGAGTTTCTCGCCACCGTGGGATCTGGCCCATCATCGGTGAAGCGGGCGGCGCTACGAGCGGGCGAACTCGTCGGGCGGCTCAAGGCGAACGGCCGGATCCGCTCCTACTCACCGCTGAGCCGTGTGATCGAACTCGAAGCTCTCATCGCCGGCGTCCAGGCCAAACAGCGGCTTTGGGCGGCGATCGACGCTCTCCACCAACCCGACCAAACCAACCCGCTCCCCGATGTGACCGAACATCGGGATCGAGCCGAAGCCCAACTCGTCGAACTTCAGCGGCACCACCTCGACGCGGTACGACTGGCATTCCCCACCGAACCAAAGGATCAATGATGAAAGCAGTGACTTGGCATGGACGCCGCGACATTCGTGTCGACAACGTGCCCGACCCGACCATCCTCGCCCCAACCGACGCCATCATCCGGGTCACCACCACCGGACTCTGCGGTTCTGACCTTCATCTCTATGAGGTTCTCACCATGTTCCTCGAACCCGGCGACATCATTGGCCACGAACCAATGGGCATCGTCGAAGCGGTGGGCCCCGACGTCACCAACCTCAAACCCGGCGACCGGGTCGTCATCCCGTTCAACATCTCCTGCGGCTCGTGTTTCATGTGCGACCGCGACCTCTTCGCCCAATGCGAGACAACTCAGGTCACCGAACAAGACAAGGGCGCCGCACTCTTCGGGTACACCAAACTCTACGGCCAGGTCCCCGGAGGCCAGGCCGAGTACCTCCGGGTCCCCCACGCAGATTTCGGGCCCATCAAGATCGAAAGCGATCTCCCTGATGAACGCTTCGTCTACCTCTCCGACGTGGTC
>JBBQUN010000409.1:0-3232 GCA_038212405.1 Acidimicrobiales bacterium
ACTCGGGTCACCTCAGTGCGCTCGGTCGGGGTCAGCGCGTTTCGGTTGGCGAAGAGTGCGCCCACCCGAGCGTGAATCGCCTCATGCACATACACACCATCGATGGTCACCTGGTCAAAGTGTGCGTCCATGTTCACACACCAGCGCATTTCATAGGGCGGCGTGAACCAACTGACCTGCCCGCCATAGCCCGAGCAGAGTGAGAGGTCGAAGGTGCCGGTTGCGAGCTCAGCATCGGCGGCCTGCCGAGCACTCATGCCGCTCGGCAACCAGGCAAGAACGCCAACCGGCGGTGCGATCACGACTGGCCTCGGCGTCGCGGTCTGGGTTGCTCCTCGAAATTCTTCGCTGTCGGAGAAATACAGCATCAGGTCTCGACGGCCGAAGGATGGCGAGGTCATGACCTCGTCCCAATAGGCATAGCCCGGTGCGTCAGCAGGCCGACCCAACACATTGCGGTACACCAAGTCGAGGAACTGATGATCCTCGAGCGATCCATACCGCTGTACGAACTCGGTCGAGGTGATGAATTGGTCGGCGATCTTCGCTCCGTTGAGACCCTGTGCGGTGGCCAGGTCCACCCAATAGTCGAAACCGCCCTGATCGGGCAGGCGGAGAAAGACCGAGCAATACAGGCGGTACACCATCGTGCGCCGCTCGGTCGAGAGATCGAACGAATCCGGCGGTGTGTTGACCAGGCAACTGTCTTGCGAGCTGGCAAGCGCGAAGGCCGGTCTGCTCGGAGCGGAATCTTCTGCTGAAGCTGGAGCGGCGGCGACCGTGGTTGCGACCAAAGCGGCGAGACCGACGGCGGTGACGAGTCGTCGAACAGCAGTAGGTGGGCGATGGGTAGAGACGAGAGCCACGTGGCGATCCTTGGCAGTCGAAGACGTGCCATTGACATCGGTGCGCTCGTCGATGATCTTGAACGATCGGCGGCGAAACCGCCGAAGCGCTCAGCAGGTCGACAAGGCGTCGCTGACGTTCGAAGCCGAGGTCGAACCAGCGGCCACGCCGGCAACGAGGTTCTTGAATCCGGTGGCCGATGCCCAACCACCGGCAGCATTGCCACTGCCGATTCGATACCACCAACCGTTACCACCGGCGATGGTCGAGTCGGCAAACGCCTTGCATTCGATCACCACGATTTGGCCACCGCCAAGGCGGCCGAGCTTGGGGTCGATGGCGGGCCAGGCGGTGTAGGTCTCGACTCCACCCGAAACCGTCTCGAGGGCGACGAGCACCGGCGCTGGTGGTAGTGGAACGGTCAGACCTGGGTCTTCCTGGGTGGTGGTCACCTTGTTCAGCGTCGTGGTCGTGATCGGGGCCGCCGAGGTCGGCGGCGCAGTGGGAATCGACGGCGTCGCCGTGGTCGGCGTTCGAGTGGTCGGCGTTCGAGTGGTCGGCGGTCTGGTCGTTGGTGGCTGCGTCGTCGGTGGCTGGGTGACGGGCACGGTGGTCGTCGTTGGGTCGATGCTCGGACCCGCTGGCTCAGGAAGCTGCGACTGCACCGAAAGGGATGACATCACGACTCCAGCGCGCTGTTGGCTGGCGATGTTCGTTGCCCGCTCGACGAGCTCAGCGACCATCGGCACGACTTCAGCGAGAGCCGCACGGTCGGCGTCATCGGGAGCATCACCCAGCGAGTCGAACACGCAATCGAAGTACTCATCGAGTGCCGACTCGATGGCTACCCCGAGGTCAGAGGAGGCAGCGGCATCGGCGTCACACGCTTCGGCAAGATCGGTGGCCCAATCGAACGTGTCCTCGAGGCCGAGAGCGGACATCACCTCGCTGGTCGCTTCGATGATCGCCCACCGCTCGGTGAACGCCATCGTCAGGTCTTGCTCTTCCCAGGAGCCAGCACCGGCCGTCAGTGTTGCAGCAATCCCAGGACGGACCAATGCGCCGGTTCCGCCGGCAAGAACAACAACGCCCTCGGGGTCGTCACTCGCCAGCTCCCAGCCCGCAACGGCATCGGGGTAGATGATCGACAATGGCCCGGAGGCGTTGTTGACGATGTGGACGACCAGTTCGTCGGTAGGCGTTCGGTCGGCACAGACGAGCAACGGACCCGAAGACGAGGGCACCAACGACTCAGCAGCCACCCACAACGGTGCGCCGTCGGTGCACTCGGGGGCCGAGGCATCCCCACTGGTGGCTGCGTTGTACCAGTTCACGAAGGTGAGAGTCAGTCCATCGGAGGTCGCGGTCTGCGACGTCCACACCGCAGTCGTGGTGGTGACCTCGACTCGTTCATCGCTTCCGCCGGTACACCCAACTGCAACGACGCCCAAAACGAAGATCGCCACTGCGTGTCGGCGTCGCAGTCCTCGCTCGATGCGCATGCAATCTCCTGGGTGAGGCACAGGCCGTGGTAGCCCGCTCCATTTCATCGGTCGTGGCGTCCCAGCTATGAGACCAACACGTCGGGGAACGGTAGTCGCAGAACTCCCACCTTGTTGAACGATCCGGGCAGCTTGCCTGCGCTGGACCATTCCCCGTCGGCAACACCGGCTCAGGAATCAGCTCGAGTTGCCTACAGTGAGGCGATGAGTGACATTCTCCCCGGAGCCGAACCAATGAGCGCCGTAGGCGGGCCCGTTGGCGTTCTCGCTCTCCACGGTTTCACTGGAAGTCCCCAGTCGATGCGCCCCATTGCCCTGGCCATGGCCGCAGCTGGCCACACCGTCGAAATGCCGCTCTTGCCCGGCCACGGCACCACGGTCGACGACATGCTCACCACCGGTTGGAGCGATTGGACCGCCGCCGTCGAGGCTGCGTATCTCGATCTTGCCAGCCGCACCGAGCGTGTTGTGGTGACCGGGCTCTCGATGGGGGGGACACTGACACTCTGGCTCGCCACCCGGCACCCGGAGATCGCTGGCATCATTCCCATCAATGCCGCCGCCATCGCCGATCCCGAGCTGATGGAGGGCCTGCAAGCGTTCATCGATTCCGGCGCCACGGTGATCGACGCGATCGGCGGTGACATCGCCAAAGAAGGCGTGGTCGAAGTCGCGTATGACCAAACGCCGCTGGAACCGCTACTCAGCCTTCAGCGAGGCGTGCAGGAGTTGGCAGGAGATCTGGCGAAGATCGCCATGCCCACCTTGCTCATCACCAGCCGGAATGACCATGTCGTTGCCCCTGAAGCCAGCGATTTCATCGCCGACCGCATCACGGCCGAGGCCAAACGCCTCTGGCTCGATGACAGCTTCCACGTCGCCAC
>JBBQUN010000410.1:0-3218 GCA_038212405.1 Acidimicrobiales bacterium
CATTCTGTTGGTTGCGGAGTTCCCGACGACACCGAGCGGCAAGCTCGACCGCCATGAACTGGCGAGCGGGTCGGTCAACGAGTCGGTCGTCCAACGCTCGCCGTCGATTGCACTCGGTAGCGACCGCGGCGACCTGGCCACCATGCTCGACCTCTGGCGCCAGGTGCTGCCCCATGCCGAACTCGGCTACGACACCGACTTCTTCGACGCCGGTGGCCATTCACTGCTGGCCTTGCGCCTGCTCACCCGAATCAACGCTGGGTTCGGAACCGAGCTGAGCCTGGCCCAGATGCTGGAGGCTCCCACGCCACGTCAGCTCACGGCTCGTGTTGGCGGCACACACCCCGACACCAGCTCCAGCGCCGTCGACTATCTCGTGCCGATCCTGCCTCGATCAGGCGAACAGCCCTCAGGCGACCGACCAACGATCTTCTGCGTGCATGGCGCCGGCGGCAACGTGCTCAACTTCCGGGCACTGGCCAAGACCATCGAACCGGCGTTCGACCTGATCGGCATTCAGGCTCGGGGCGTCGACGGCGTGACTCGACCGCATGATTCCATGGCCGAGGTCGTCGCCGACTACCTCCCTGCCATTCGTGGCCACCAGCCCGATGGGCCCTACCTCCTGGCCGGCTACTCCGGTGGCGGCACCATTGCGGTCGAACTCGCTCGTGCGCTCGAGGCCGATGGCCAAGCCGTCGAAGCCGTCCTCCTGCTCGACACCTTCCACAACGAGACCCGTCCCCAGCCCTTCACTCGCCAGCAGCATCTCCAGCAACTGCGCAAGCGTGGCCTTGGCTACTTGATCGAGAAGATCAACGAACGGCGTGCTCCGAGCGAGTCCGACGACTTCGCGCCGGTCGTGGCCGAGGCTCGCGCCGCCGGCCGGGCCATCCCACTCGAAGCTCGTGAGTGGCACATCAAAGGGAGGATGTATCAGCTCATCGGCGAGCACCACATCGACCGCTATGACGGACCCGTCATCCTGCTCGCCGCCACCGACACCCACCCCGGGCTCGTCCACACCGGTCATGACCATGGCCTGGGCCAGGTCTTCCCCAACCTCGAAATCATCGACGTCGAGGGCGACCATCACTCCCTGGTCGAAGGACACAACGCGCCCGAACTCGGTCGCCTGGTGCTCAATCGTCTCGGGCACGATCGTCTCGAGTCAGATGCCGGCCCCGCAACCCTCGTCGCCGCACCAGAGGTGACCGCTCACGAGGGGCTCGACGCCAAGCAGCACATCTATCGCCACCTGCCGAGCGGGCTCGACGAATCGCCGCTCCTGGCTCGCTATGTGCAGCCGGGAACGACCGTGCTCGACGTTGGTACTGCCGCCACCGGCCGCAGCGCGCTCGCCGTGGAAGCGCTCGGCGCGACCGTCATCAGTATCGAGATCAACCATCTCGCCATCACCGAGTTCGCCGGTAGCGACGAGTTCGCAGCCTCGACGATGGCGTTGGCGACTGCCGACATGGCACAGCTCCCCTTTGCCGACGCCAGCTTCGACACCGTGCTCGTTGCCTTCCATGGTTTCGACTACCTCGTCGACTCCGAGGTGCGGCTTCGGGCGATCGGCGATCTCGCCCGAGTACTACGGCCGGGCGGGCATCTGATCTTCAACTCGTTCAACACCCTCGGCATCCTCGCCACGCCGGTGGGCGTGCGGTCCGTCGCCAGTTGGAAGCGGCGACTTCGCTTCGTTCGCTCCGGCGAGCTGAGGAATCGTCGTCTGGTCGACAACAACGGTCTCGCCCTGCACCATGCTCGCTCAGGCCAGATCATTGCCGAGGTCGAGCGATCGACCTCGCTCGAGTTCGAGATCATGACCACCTTGGCCGGCAACGAGCATCATCGCCTCCTCGTGTCGACTCTCGCCCCCGAACCAAACTACGTCTTCACCAAACACTGACGCTCCCGCCCGCTCACCCGACAACTCCTCTACCAAGGTGTCGAAAGCGGCACCCACAGACAGGAGTTGCCGCGTCCCACCACCACCCGAGACAACTCCTCTGCCAAGGTGTCGAAAGCGGCACCCACACAGAGGAGTTGCCGCGTCTCGGCAGTGTGGGAGAGCAGGTCAGTGGGGCGCAGCGTTGTCGGAGCGGTCGAGGAGCTGGGTCACTCGGCGAAGGGCCGAGGCTGACAGCGAGACCAGCTCGCGTTTGCCGACCAGCGCCGGACTGATCGCCGCCGGGGGCAAGGCAACCTCGGCCGCCTGAGCGAGCAGGTCATCGATCATTGCGTCGGCCAGGGCCTCGAGCTGCGTCACCGAATCATGACGGGTGCCGTCGATTTCGATGTGGAGGGCACCCTCGGACACGAAGGCGAGCACACCAAGATCGTGGAATCTGCGGTTGTCGGGATGGATCGAGGTGGTCATCGGCTCAGCCCCAACGAACACGTCACCGAAGCCCGTCGGCGGATCGACTCGACCAAGGAACCCAAACACCACCCTGGGGAGTGGTCGGTAGGCCAGGCCCGAGGTCGCATCGAGGTAGCGGCCGATGCCGAAGCCAACGCCTCGATCAGGAATCGAGGCCAGAACCTCGCCCACGGTTTGCCGCACCCCCGCCACGTCGGGTTGGTCGAGCGGCACCGAGATCGGGTGATGACTGGTGCACCAGCCAACGGTGCGGCTCAGGTCGAGTGCCGCCGCACGTTCGCGAGCCCGGGCGTCAGGGGCAAGGGCGTCAGGGGCAATGGCGTCAGGAGCGAGCGCTTCGGCCTCTCGTCCGTGTCCCTCGACGATGGCCTCGAGCCGATCCCAACCGAGCACGGTGCGCCCGGCAACACCGAGCGCCGCCAGGATCGCCGTCTGGTAGCCAGTCCGGCGAAGCATGGCGCTGTGTTCAGCGGACAGGACCCGACGAACAGCGCGGCCTTCGGCCTCGGTCACCGGAGACCGTTCAACGGAAACGGCAGGGAGCAGCTGGTGCCAGAGCGGATAGTGCGATCGGGCAGTGTCGAGACTTGCGGGCGAGCCAAGCAGCCGAGCCCAGTCACCAACGTCGCCACCCGGTGCCGGCGCGTTGCCGCCTCGATAGGTCTCGGCCCAATCGTCGAGCAGCACGCCCCACGACACGCCGTCGACCACGAGATGGTGGGCAGTGATCACACAACGCCGACGGTCGCCGGCAGTGAAAGTGGCGAGTCGAATGGTGGGGCCGTCGACGAGGTCGATCCGACTGGCGAGCTCGTCGGCAAAGGCCTGC
>JBBQUN010000411.1:0-3216 GCA_038212405.1 Acidimicrobiales bacterium
TAAGAGCCGGTCTGCTGTCGCCAACACCCTCCGGCTTTTCCAACTTCCCACTTCGGTTCAGAAGTTGGTGGCGAGCGGTGAGATCTCGGCTGGTCACGCTCGTGCGCTGCTGGCGAGTCCGGATCGGTCATTTCAACAAGAGATGGCCGCCCGTTGTGTGACCGAGGGGCTCAATGTCCGCCAGATCGAAGAACTTGTTCGCCAGTCGCAGCTTCGCGATGTTGACCCGCCGGCCCCGAAGGAGGCGCCCGAGCATCCAGTGATCGGACAGACCAAGCCTGCGGCACTGTTGGAACTCGAGGAGCTACTCGGGACCCACCTCGACACCAGGGTCGGGGTGGCGATGGGGAAGTCCAAGGGGCGGCTGACGATTGAGTTCGCCGATCTCGAGGATCTCGAGCGGATCTATCAGGTCCTGATGGGCGCACGTGCTCCATCGGATGAGGACGAGCAGTAGTTCCGAGGGACGACACGGTCCACATGATCACCGACTCGAGGAGCGGAGCAGACCGCACCTCGTGAAGCGGGTGACACGTCGCTGGCCTCGCCCAAAGGCGTTCGGCGGTCACATGAGCCGGGCAGAGTTCGACGACTGAGGCCGATCGCGCCGGCGCTGTGTCTCTGCAGGTGTTGCACCGTGTCGGTCGTCTACCAATCGCTGGAGACCCGTAGCCGATTTCGAGCGCCGCTTCGTGCAAAACTCGGTGCGGCGTCAGACGGATCGCAGCGTCCGAGGCAACGCCGATACGACTCAGCGGAACGGGCGATCGTGCGTGCTCGCCACGACCTTTGAGCGCCTATGACCTCTGGCCCTTCGGGAACTGTTCATCTGGGCAACAAAAATTGGGGTCCATAGTTGTGCTCGAGTGTTCTGAGGTTCAGGGTTACACACAGGTTGTGGGCAACCTTGTGTATAACTACGACTCTTGATGACGAGTCGATAGTTGGCATCGGTGGTGCGGGTGACAATTGTTTCCCGTGGAACATTCGGTGCTGCTCCTGGCTGGCTGTGGTCTTTGATTGTTGCGAGCCACTCACGCGAGGGCGGCAGTCGGTCGACGCGACGAGGGGCCACTCGGATGGGAGTGGCCCCTCTTTCGTTTTCTGTCAGATGTTTTCTGTACTGGCTAGACGTGGGGTTAGAGGCCGAATTCTTCGATCAGTTGTGCCTTGCCCTTGGCCCCGACGACCTTGCGGTCGACTTCACCGTTGCGGAAGACCAGCATGGTGGGAATGCTCATGACGCCATAGCGCTGGGCGATAGCGGGGTTCTCATCGACATTCAGTTTGGTGATTTTGACTGCATCACCCTGCTCGGCGGCGATCTCCTCGAGGACGGGTGCGATCATCTTGCACGGTCCGCACCACTCAGCCCAGAAGTCGACGACGACCGGCTCGGCTGAGGCGTTGATGACTTCGTCAAAGGTGGCTTCGGTGAGGTTCGTGATGTTTTCTGACATGATGATTTGCCTTCCGGGCGTTGAGGGACTTCCAGCGATTCGTTACCGAACGATCTGGCAGTCGGACAGGTGGAACAACCGACGCCAGTGGTGGTTCTATTCCGATTCGTGGTTGGCTTCGAGCCAGCGTTCAGCGTCGATCGCCGCTGCACAACCTGAGCCGGCGGCGGTAATGGCTTGTCGGTAGGTGTCGTCCTGTACATCGCCGCAGGCGAAGACACCAGGGATACTGGTGCGCGTACTCGGCGCGTGGGTGATCAGATAGCCGTTGTCTTTGAGGTCGAGTTGACCCGCAAACAGCGAGGTGTTTGGTCGATGGCCGATGGCGACGAACAATCCGGTGGCAATGAGTTCGCTCGTTTCGCCGGTTTGGGTGTTTTGGGTGACGAGCTTCTCGACCGTCTGGTCGCCGATGACATCGGTGACAACGGTGTTCCACAAGATGTTGATCTTGGGATTGGCGAGGGCCCGATCTTGCATGATCTTTGATGCTCGCAGCTCGTCTCGTCGCACGATGATCGTCACCGAACGAGCGAACTTGGTCAGGAACGTTGCTTCTTCGAGCGCGGAATCGCCACCGCCAACGACGGCAATGTCGTGCTCTCGAAAGAAGAACCCGTCGCAGGTGGCGCAGGTGGAGACGCCGTGGCCGAGAAGGCGTTGCTCGTTGGGGAGGTCAAGCATCAAAGCGGTGGCGCCGGTCGACACGATGATCGAGTGCGCCAGATAGGTGGGGTCGGGGGCGGCGGGATCACCGACCCAGACCCTGAAGGGGCGACTGGTGAAGTCGACGCGGGTTGCCTTCTCGGTTCGAACGTCGGCTCCGAAACGCAATGCTTGCTCGCGAAAGCCGATCATGAGTTCAGGGCCCATGATGCCGTTTGGGAAGCCGGGAAAGTTCTCTACCTCGGTGGTGAGCATCAATTGACCGCCAGGCTGATCACCGGTTGATGATGGTTCACCTTCGAGTACGAGCGGATCGAGACTCGCTCGTGCGGTGTAGATGGCAGCAGTCAGACCGGCTGGGCCGCTTCCGAGGATGAGGACGTCATGGATCTTGCTATCGGACATTGCTACTCCGGTTTGGGCCAAGGGTTAGGGAAATGTTGGCGCAGCCCACTCACTCCCTCAACCGCTGACTAGGCGTCCTTCTTCCGCCAGAGCAGACCACCGACCGCTGAGAACAGCGTACCGAGGATGAGATAGGCCATCCATGGGTTGCCCTTGTCAACGAAAGGCGCGTAACCGGTACCGACGACGAGGAGCCGCACGATCATGATCAGGAACAAGACGCCAAGCACCATGGCGATGAGGGCGATGGGAAAGAAGTACACACCCATGCGCGAGGCAACGAGTGCTTTTCCTGTGGTGGCACCTTTGACGGTGTCGACGTAGCCGACCAGTGTTGCCGTGAGTGTGGTTGGCCAATCGTCGTCGCCGGATTTGACTGGCGTTGCGGGGGAGGCGTTGGTGAGGGCATCTGCGTCGGACATCGGCATCGATCCTAGTCAGTTGCGGTCGCGAATGCCGGAATGCGGTGGCGAGCAACGCTCACGGTTGCTGGTCGGCGATGAGTACATCGCATTCCCACGTGATGACCATTGCCCTTCGGCCGGAGGAGGTGCTGATGATGAGGGCACCAAGCGTTCCGTCGAAGCGGACGGGGGCGGCAAGGGGATCGATGAACGCCTCGAACGGTTCAGGGCAGCGAACTTGGAGGGCGAGCAGTTGTTGACCAGCAGCGGTGGCGGGGTCA
>JBBQUN010000412.1:0-3211 GCA_038212405.1 Acidimicrobiales bacterium
CGTGACAACCGGACTGCGCGCCGCTCCTCCAGGAGCGAACGATCTCTTTGCCGTTCTCGGTGCGAGACGAACCACGGTGTTCCGCCATCTCGCCCTGCCTTCGGCGGTGCCAAACGGTCTGATCGCACTGCGCATGTCGGCCGCCGACTGCATCCTCGCCGCACTGATCGCCGAGTTCCTCATGGGAACCCAAGGGTTGGGGCATGTCTTCCAGGACACCGTCGGTGACCTGGACATGCTCACTGCCTGGAGTGCGGCGTTGGTCGCCACGGTGCTGAGCGTGACGGCGTTCGTCGCCGCCAAGCGGATCGAGGCGGCGGGCAACAGTCGCTGGTCGATCTAGCAGACGACCGATCGATCGGGTCTCTGGTCGGGCAGCCCACCGATCGAGCAGCCCACTGATCGAGCAGGTCGCTGGCGCCGCCAGTTCACATCCAATCTCACAAGCCAATCCGAACGGAGAGACGAACATGGGTAGTGCATCACGTCGAGACATCGAGATCTATCACGAGCTGACGAGGCGACGGTTCCTTCGCAACATGGGTATCGGGGCGTCGGGGTTGGCGTTCTCGTCGTTCCTGGCAGCATGCAGCTCGTCCGAGGAAACGGTGGCGGATGCCGCGGGGAGTGAGGGGGACACCGCACCGGTCACACTCGACGTTCTTCGTCAGGCAAACGGCTGGATCAACAACGTCGAGTTCGGCGGCATTTGGATTGCACTCGAGAATGGCTACTTCACCGAACAGGGGGTCGACCCAACGTTCCTTCAAGGTGGCCCCAACGCACCGGCGCCGCCGGTGGCGGTTGCCGCGGGCGACGCACAGGTTGGACAAGACCCGAGCATGTTGCGCATCTTCCAGGCAATGGCTGAGAGCGGCGACGACTACGTGTTGTTCGGGACCCAGTTCCAGACCAGCCCGTCAGGAGTGATCTCGCTGCCGTCTCGTCCGGTGCTCGAGGCCAAAGACCTGCTGGGCATCAAGTTCCTCGGCCAGCCCGGTGCTGAGTCGAGTGTGAAGGCGGCGCTGAAGTTGGCCGGCCTCGACGACTCCGACTACGAGTTCATTCCTGCAGGCTTCACTCCCGAACCACTGATCGAAGGCCAAGGCGAGGCCTATTCGGCCTTCCTCACCAACCAGCCACTCATCCTCGAAGAGCAGGGTCTGGTCAACGGCGAGGACTTCATCACCGCCACATGGGAAGACCTAGGGCTGCCGCTCTACTCCAACGTCATGTTCGCTCCGCGGGCCTACGTCGAAGAGAACCACGATCTGTTGGTCCGGTTCATGCGTGGCCTGATCAAGGGCTGGGAGGTCAATGAGGACGACCCTGCGGTGGCGGCCGCGCTGTCAGTCGACAAGTACGGCGTCGATCTCGGTCTCAATCTGAACCAGCAGATCCGGGAGAACGAGACCCAGATTCCATTGCACCGAGGTCCACTGACCGAAGAGAAGGGGTTGTTCTGGATCGACCCCGATCGCATCGCCGACGAGATGTATCCGGTGCTCGAAGCCGTTGGGGTGAATCCCCTGCCACCGCTCGAAGGCCTGGTCGACCTCACGATTCTCGAAGACGCCTTCGACGGCAAGACGTCGATGCGATGACGGCCATCGTCGATCTGCCTGCGGTACGACGCTCGCTTCTCGAATTGCCAAAAGCCCACCTGCATGTGCATCTCGAGGGATGCATGCGGCCGGCCTCGCTCGTCGAGCGAGCCGATCACTACGGGTTGGAAGTCCCGACAACGACGGGGTTCGGCGACTTCACCGCCTTCTCCAAGATGTATCGGGCCGCGGCTGGTGTGATCCGTACACCCGATGACCTGGCTCGCCTCGTCAACGAGGTGGTCGAAGACGCCGCACTCGATGGTGCGGTATGGGTCGAGCCCTGCTTCCAGCCAAGGATGCACGCCGACACGCTCGGCGGGTTGGAAGCGGTGCTCGACATCATGGTCGACGCCATGCAGGATGCGGCAGCTGCCAACGGCATCGGTGTCGGCCTGATCGTTTCGGCCGATCGGACGCACGACCCGGCACTGGCGGTGGAGAACGCGCGACTTGCTGTTCGCTACGCCGACCGTGGTGTCGTCGGTTTCGGTCTGGGCAATGACGAAGTCATCGGCCCGCCCGAATGGTTCGCCGAAGCCTTCTCGATCGCTCGAGCTGGGGGGCTGCTGTCGGCTCCTCACGCCGGCGAACTGGTCGGACCCGAAAGCATCCTCGCTGCACTCGATGTGTTGGGCGCCGATCGGATCCTGCACGGCGTACGCGCCACCGAAGACGAGTCGCTCATGCAGCGACTTGCAGCCGAGCAGATCTGTCTCGACGTCTGCCCGACGTCGAACCTGCTGCTCGGAGTCGTCGAGTCCTACGAGGATCACCAGTTGGCCACACTCCTCGACGCGGGAATTCCCTGCAGCGTGAACGCCGACGACTCACTGCTGTTCGGACCGGGCCTGCTCGATGAGTACGAACTCTGTCGCGAGACCTTCGGCTTCGATGACGAGCGCATGGCAGTCATCGCGCGATCGTCGATCGTCGGCAGCGCCGCGTCGGACTCGTTCAAGGCCCACGCTCTTGCCGAGATCGATCGCTGGCTTCTCGCCATCGACGTGTGAATACCACAACCAAAGAAGGAGTTTCGAACAATGGATCTGTCACGAGTTGGTGTTGTTCCCGAACGTACCGATGACCCCGAAGCCGCTCGCGTGTTGGTCGAGCGTGATGGCGCAGTGATCTTGACCGGCGCTGGCAGAACCGAAGAAGAGGCGCGTGCAGTGGCGTCGAGCGTGTTCGGTTCGTCACTGCTCGCTGTGCCGCCGGGGGCCAGCGTCTCGGACGGCGGCGACAAAGACCGGCGGCCCATGGGGCTGTCGTCGGCCACTCGCTCGAAGTGCCACACCGACGGCTACTCCTACGGCGACCACTATCCCGACTACTTCCTTCTACTGTGTGATCGGCACAGCGAGGTCGGCGGCGAGTCGTTCCTCGTCGACGGCTACGCACTCCTCGACGAGATGATCGGCGACCCCGAGTACGGCTGGCTGCCATCGGCGCTACGAACCGTGCCGATCAATCAGACCGAGATCGGTATGCATCCGTTGATCGGGCCGATGGTGCGTTCGACGGATCGAGGTCGGCAAATGGTGGTCATGGCCAACGCCGTCGATCTACGGCCGTGCGACGACTCTGGCAACACCTATCGGGATCAG
>JBBQUN010000413.1:0-3173 GCA_038212405.1 Acidimicrobiales bacterium
TCTGGCGGTGTTCAAAGCATTCTTCAACCGCACGAAGGACTGGGCCGACCTCGAAGCCATGCACGAAGCGGGCACGCTGCACGCCTCGAGCGTCCTCGGTGTCTTGGTCATGTACTTGGGTGGCAGCGACCCGAGGATCGATCGCCTCCGCCAGCTCGTCCTTCCCGCATGACGAACGACATCAAATAGTAAGAGGACAGATTCGCTCCGTGCGTTTGTCTACGGTACAAATGTTCGATAGATTGACCCGTCTGGTTCCCGGCGGAAACATGGCGGAAAGCTTCGACGACGACGACGACGCAGTGGCGGTTGCGGAAACGACCACTGATGTTGTGGTGGAGCGCCAAGCCGAACGACTCGACCTGCGAGCGATCGACGTTGCCGGTTTGTCGAAGGCCGAGTTGCACGATCTGATCCTTGCCGGCGAAAGAAGTCGCACGGCAGGCCAAAGCCGATCTCTACCAACTGTGCGCCGAGGCGAAGAAGCGGCAAGCCCCATCGATCGATCGGTACCGCAACGAAGCGCTGTGGTTGGCTCACTCGCTTCGCATGGCCAATGGCACTGCGGGGGGCATCATCAATCGTGGCGCCCTCATGTTCGATCGCCACCCCGAGATCGGCGAAGCGTTCCGAGCCGGTCAGATCAGCGACCATCACCTCGACCTGTTCATGCGGCTCTGGAACAAGCCGGTGCTGCGATCGTTCCTCGCTCGAGATCTCACGGCGCTGCTCGGGTTTGCCAGCTACGAGTGGTTCGACTGTCGGGCGCTGTTCGTGTCGTGGGAAGTGTTGGTCGATCCAATCGATCCCAACGAACACGCCGAGCGGGCCCATGCCGACCGTGCGCTCAACTTCACTGACAATGTCCAACAGCAGGTGCTCTTGGAGGTCCTCACTCCGACGGCGGTGTTCGCAACGGTCGAACCGGCAATCAAGGTGTTGGCCGACGAGATGTTCGAAGCCGACTGGGCCGAAGCCCGTGCACGTGTCGACGACGACGCCACCATGGACGATCTGCTCCGCACCGACGCCCAACGCCGCCATGATGCGTCGACGGTGCGAAACCGCATCGGGTCGCCCCATCTCTCCGGCCGACGCTCTCGACTTCGCCATTGCCGGCCATGTGCGACTGTTCGTGATGAACACCAAGACTCGTGATCTCGAGGCGTCGGCCAAGAAGCGGTTGTTCGACCGGGAGCAGCGCATCGGGGCGATGATCCGTGACCGTCACTGCCAGGGCCCCGGTTGCGACACCGCCGCCGAGCACTGCCAGGCCGATCATCGGGCGCGCCACACCGACGGCGGTCCAACCGTACCCATCAACCTCGAGTCCCGATGCGGGCCGTGCCATCGCCACAAAACCCGGCTCGAAAACCTTGGGCTCTGGCCGCCCGGTCCCTGATCCGTTCAGCGCGGCCCGCTCGGCTCCGGTCACGCCAATCATCGGCGCGCCGTTTCCTACGGTTCGAGGATAGAGCCCTTGAATTCGATCAGCTGAGCGTTCTTGAGGCAGACGCCGAGGGTGTGGTCATCGTCCCAATCGACTCATCGATCTGGGTGCGCCGAGAACTCGACAAGGCTGGCGGCGCTCATGAGGATGGTTCCGGCGCCGAAGCTTGGTTCGGTGGACATGCTGCAAACCGACGACCAGCGGCTGACGGACCGCATCAACCACGAACGGAGTCGGTACTTCGCCGCGGGTCAGTGGAGCGGGCCGATCGGCATCACCGCGGCCGTCGGCTTCTACGCCGTCATCATCTCGTCGACCAGCAACAGCCCAGGGCCGTTGCGATGGTGGGTCGGCGCCATGTTTCTCTTCGTTCTATTGCAAGCCGGCGCCTTCCTCGTCCCCCTCGCTGCTCGCCGCCTCGACAATCGTGGCATCCCGATTCTGTCCGATGTGGCCTACAGCCTGATCGGCCTCGGTTGGGGCTCGGTGCTGTGGCTCGATCTCGACGCCAGCCGGGCAACCGATGTTCGATGGGTCACGCTGTCGACCATGTTCGCCGTCAGCGCCGGGGTGGTCGCCGGCATCTCGGGTGTCAACTTTCTCAGCGCTGCGGTGTTCCTTCCGATGTGGGCAGGAGCCATCGGCGCACTCGTCGCCATCGGCCATCCAACGACGGCAGCAGCGTGTGCCGCCTTCGCCTTGATCTGCTTTCGAGACCTGTATCGGTCTGGTTACCTGTGGACCGAACTGATGACCTTGCGGGTCGTATCGCACGACGTCGCCGAAACGAATCTTTGGGCGGCGACCCACGATCCGATGACGTCGCTCGTCAATCGAAGCAGCTTCCTGCTGGCCGTTCATGAGCGGGCGGCGGCGTCGAATTCGCCGATCACCGTGATGTTCATCGATCTCGACCGTTTCAAGGAAGTCAACGACAACCTCGGTCATGCCGCCGGCGACCATGTGTTGACCGAAGCAGCCAATCGCATCAAGGCTTCGCTGCGAGCGACCGACCTGGTGGGCCGATTCGGCGGTGACGAGTTCTGCGTCCTGCTCGATCCCCACAGCGACGCTTCCGCCGCAGACCGCCTGGCCCACGAGCTCATCGAGGCGCTCGAGCGCCCGTTGGACGGGCCTTGGGGACCGGAGTTGATCGACATCTCGGCCAGCATCGGGATCGCAAGCTTCGCGCCGTCGGATGCGTCGCCGGAACGGCTGCTGCTCGACGCCGACTTCGCCATGTACGAGGCCAAACGGCTCGGACGTCGGCGGGTCGTGAACTTCGGCAGCGAACTCGAGGCGGAACTGTCCGCTCGGCTGGGGCTGAAGTCAGACCTTCGTCGCCTGATTCGAGAAGGGCTGCTCGAAGCCGACGCTCAGCCGATCTTCAACCTGCGAAACGGAGCGGTTGCTGGCGTGGAGTTGCTGGCTCGTTGGCGGTTGCCCGACGGCACCGCCGTGCCGCCCAGCGTCTTCATCCCGCTCGCCGAAGAGTTGGGACTCATCGGGCAGGTCACTGGCCTGATGCTTCGCGCGGCCGCCGATCGACTGCAAGCGTGGGAGGGGCATCCAGAACTCGGGCAGGCGAGAGTCACGGTCAACGTGTCGGCCTCCGACTTCACCGATGCGACGTTGGTGGCTGCGGTGGCCGAGGTTGTTGCCGAGTTCCAGATCGGGCCCGGTCGACTGGTGCTGGAGCTCACCGAGTCGCTCGATGTTGCCG
>JBBQUN010000414.1:0-3149 GCA_038212405.1 Acidimicrobiales bacterium
AACGTCCGCTGCTGCGCTGGGTACACCGCAAAAATGACCAACGGCTCTCGACGGCGGCAGGTTCCGGGGCTTTGCTCGTGTCCATGGTCGAACACGATTGCGATTCGTTGGGCCTGAAACCCGAGGAGGCTGCGCGTCGCCTCGCTGCCGACGGGCCGAACGAAGTTCCTGTTCCCGGTCGAAAACCCGCGATCCTCCGCCTCGCCGCTGAGTTGGTGCATCTGTTCGCTGTCATGTTGTGGACCGCCGCTGTGCTGGCGTGGATCGCCGGGCTGCCCTCGTTGACCGTCGCGATCGCGGCGGTGGTGGTTCTCAACGCGGGATTTGCGTTCGCTCAGGAGGAGCGTGCCGGCCGCGCCGCCGATCGACTGCGGCGGTTGATGCCGACCAACGTCACGGTCCGTCGCGGTGGAATCGCGACCCTCATCGATGCAACCCAGGTCGTACGTGGTGATCGAGTACTGCTCGAAGCGGGCGATCGCGTGCCGGCCGACGGCGAGTTGGCCCGCGGGGCCGTCCAAGTCGACACGTCGATGCTCACCGGAGAAAGCGTGCCCGAGAGCACCGAGGTCGGTGCGCCCCTCTGGGCGGGCACGTTCGCCGTCGAGGGCATCGGCGAGATGACGGTCACGTCGACCGGGCGCAACACACGCGTCGCAGCGTTGGCCGCGTTGTCGTCGACGACCACCAAGTCGCGCACACCACTCACCATCGAACTCGAGCGCCTTGTCCGCATGATCTCGTTGATCGCGGTCATGATCGGCCTGACGTTCTTCGCAGTGCTTCTGGCGTTCGGACGACCGGCAACCGATGGCCTCATCGTGGCCATCGGCGTCACCGTGGCCCTTGTGCCCGAGGCACTCCTGCCAACCGTCACCTTGTCCCTCGCGTGGGGCGCCGAGCAGATGTCGCACCGCAACGTGTTGGTTCGCAATCTCGAAGCCGTCGAGACGCTCGGATCGACCACGTTCATCTGCACCGACAAGACCGGCACTTTGACTTGCAACGAGATGGCCGTCGTCGGCGTGTGGACGCCGCAAGGGTCGGTCACGGTCTCCGGATCCGGCTACCGGCCCAAGCCGGCCTTCGCCCTGCCCGACACGCCCGCCCGAGCTGCGGTCGAACGACTCACGCAGGCGGGCGTCGCCGCGTCGACCGGGTACGTGCTCCATGACGCAGTGACCGAGGATTGGGTGCCCCACGGTGAACCAATGGACGCAGCGATCGATTCATTTGCACGTCGCATCGCCCTCGACACCGACGTGATCCGTTCGGCCGCCATCAGTGGGCATCGCTTCGCGTTCGACCCGCGGCGGCGTACCACGTCGGTGGTGATCGACGGCCGGTTGATGGTCAAGGGTGCGCCCGACTCGATCTTGTTGCGCTGCACCGGCGACACGTCCGCCGCGAGCGCCGCGGTCGAGGTGTTCGTGGCCGCCGGGCTGCGCGTCATTGCGGTGGCGGAGCGAGCCTGCGATGGCGAACCGCTGGAACGCGAGCTCCTCGAAGCGGGGCTGGAGTTGTTGGGATTGGTGGCGCTGGAAGACCCACCAAGAGAAGGAGTCGCCGACGCGCTGGCCGCATGCCGTGCCGCAGGCATCAAGGTGGCGATGATCACCGGCGACCATCCCGGCACCGCGCGTGCAATCGCGCTGCGGGTCGGGCTCGCCGGCACCGACTCGTTGGTCGTCTGCGGACTCGATCTTCCTTCCGACGACGCCGAGCTGGGTGAACTGCTCGATCACGACGGCGTGGTCGTCGCCCGCGTGACACCAGAAGACAAGTTGCGCATCGCCAAGGCCCTTCGAGCCCGCGGACACATCGTCGCCATGACTGGCGACGGCGTCAACGACGCGCCCTCGCTCCACGAAGCCGACATCGGCATCGCAATGGGGAAGGCCGGCAGCGACGTCGCCCGCGAAGCATCCGACCTGGTGCTGCTCGATGACCACTTCGCCAGCATCGTTGCCGGTATCGAACAGGGGCGCGCGACGTTCATCAACATGCGCCGATTCCTCACCTATCACCTCACCGACAACGTCGCCGAGCTCACACCGTTCGCGATCTGGGCGCTCTCGGGAGGCAGGTTCCCGCTCGCACTCGGTGTACTGCAGATCCTCGCGCTCGACCTCGGAACCGACACCCTGTCCGCCGTCGCGCTCGGAGCCGAACCCCCACCCCCACACATTCTCGATCAACCACCAATCGCTGGGAGACTTCTCGACCGCACCGTCGCCCGCCGCTCGTTCGGACTCATGGGTCCACTCATCGCTGCACTCACGATGGGCGCCTTCCTTGCGTCCCTCGCGGTGTCCGGATGGCACATCGGCGACACGCATCCATCCGACGAAGCGTTGGCAACAGCCGCAGGGGCTGCCTTCCTCACAGTGGTGCTCGCTCAAACCGCGAACGCATTTGCGTGTCGGAGCAACCGACTCACTCCTTGGGTGCTGGGCTGGACGACCAACCGACTGCTCATTCCGGCAGCGACCATCGAACTCGCCTTCTGCCTCTCGGTGCTGACCATTCCCTGGTTCGCCAACGCCCTCGACCACTCCAAGCCGAACCTCGTCGGTGTCGCCATTGCGCTGTTGTCGGTGCCGATCGTCTTCACCGCCGATGCCCTCGACAAGCGCAGGCGCACCAGTGCCACGTGATCTGCGAGTTGGGTCGCGGGTGCAGTCTGTGACCGAACGACTGAAGGACATCCCCGATGATGACACCAGCCGCAGTACCGAGCGCCGATGCCCGCTGTGGTCACCGCCGCCAACGAGGTGCGCTCGTTGGACTCCGCCGATCGAGCCGGATATCGGGCGTGCGCACTCGTCGCCCCAATCCCCGAATGTCGCTGAGCCGGTCCCCAGCGCTGGGCTCGTCCCGCCGTTGACCGTCGGACAGCTGGACGGATGTCGGGAACGCTCAGGCTCGCGCCTTCAGCTATCTATCGACTCTTGACATAATAGATCGAGTGTCGATAGAGTGTCGGGGTGGTGAAAAAGCGAAAGGTCGAACAGTCGGAGACGGTCGAGGGGTTCTTGCCGTTGCCGGCGTCGGTGATGCATATCATCGTGGCGGTGGCGGGGGGCGAGAAGCACGGGTATGCGATCATGGGCGAGGTCGAGGAGTTGTCGGCGGGTGCGGTCACGATG
>JBBQUN010000415.1:0-3134 GCA_038212405.1 Acidimicrobiales bacterium
ACCGCCCAGGTGCTGCCCTCGCTGATTGGCGTGCAACCAGACGATGGGGTGGATCCTGCGGCGCTCGCCACCCTGATCACCAACGAAGTCGACGGCATCAAGGCACTCACCCGACAGCAGGCAATCGACCAGAACCCTGGCGTACAGGGCGTGAACAGTTCGTTCAGCATCATCCTCGCCCTGGCCTTCATGGTGGTGGTCTTGGTCGTTGGCTTCTTCTTCTTGATCCTCACCGTGCAAAAGTCGAAACCGCTCACGCTACTCCGAGCGATCGGAGCTCCACGGCGCTACCTGGTGCAGAACCTGCTCGGCCAGATCGTGATCGTGATGGCGGCCGGGGTCATCATCGGGATCGGCCTCACCCTGCTCGTCGGCACGGCAACGAGCGGTGGAGCGATCGACGTCAGCCTCGACCCGGCGCAGGTGATTCCCACGGTTTTCATCCTGACGATTCTCGCCCTCATCGGCGGCATCGCCTCGGTGCGTCGAGTGTTGCGGATCGACCCCATTCGGGCCACGGTCGCTGCGGGAAGCAGTCTCTAGATGCGCCTCGCCCTGCTCGAAGTCCTACGCAAACCTGGACGATTCGCCGTCGCCGGCGGCGCCCTCACCCTCCTCACCCTGCTGCTCCTCTTTCTGGGTGGGCTACTCGACGGCCTTTATCTGGGATCGACCGGTGCGCTGCGCTCACTGCCCGACGGTGCCATCGTCTTCAGCGCCGACAGCCGCGAGTCGATTCTTCGATCAGACGCCACCACTGATCAGATCGAAACCATTGCCGGCATCGACGGCGTCGAGCGGGCAGGCGGACTCGGCATCACCCTGCTCGGAGTGCAGATCCCGGGAGTCGATGACATCGCCAACGGCGCCGTCATCGGCTACGAACTCGACTCACCCGCCGTTCCCGCTCCCCCACCGGTCGGTGAGGCGTGGGCCGACAGGACGCTCGAAGCCGCCGGCGCATCGCTTGGCGACACCATCGCCATCGGACCTGCAGGCACGCCAGTGACCATCAGCGGTTGGGTCGAGGACTCGAACTTCCTCGGTCAGTCCGGTATCTGGGTCGCTCCTGAGACGTGGCGGTCGGTACAGAACGCCAACCGGCCAGACATCCAAGTCGGTCCTCGAGATTTTCAGGCCGTTGTTGCCGAAGCGGCCGACGACGTCACCGCATCGGTGCTGGCCGAACGCATCGACGCCACCAACAGCGGAACGAGCAGTTCGTTGTCAACGATCGAAGCCGCCGACTCCCTTCCCGGCGTCGCCGAGCAAGACGCCACCTTTGGCGCCATCATCTACACCACCTTTTTCGTTGTTGGCCTCGTGGTCGCGCTGTTCTTCGCCCTCTTGACCCTGGAGCGGGTTGGGCTCTACGCGGTTCTCAAGGCGTTCGGAACACCAAGCCGAACCCTGGTCTTGGGGGTGACCGTGCAGGCGCTGGTCGTTGCGGTGGTCTCGTTCGGCTTCGGCGCGCTGGCCACCTATCTCCTCTCGCTTGGCATTCCGGCGAACGTGCCGGTCCAATTCACCCTCAGTCGCGGTCTCACCACGCTTCTCGGCATCTCGGGGACGGCCGTCATCGGTGGGCTGGTGTCATTGCGCCGCATCATTTCCGTTGATCCGGCGGCCGCCATTGGCGCAGGAGTCTGATCATGACTGCTCTGGAACTCGACGATGTTCGCAAGGTCTACCGTTCAGGCGACTCCGAGGTCGTCGCACTCGACACCTCGTCACTCAGCGTTGCCGACGACGAAATGGTGGCCCTGGTTGGTCCGTCCGGTTCGGGCAAGACCACGCTGCTCTCGATCGCCGGCGGACTCCTGACGCCAACCGCGGGAACCGTCACGGTCACCGGCGAACGAATCGACGAGTACTCGAACAAGCAACTCACGACCTTCCGCGGCAACAACATCGGATTCGTCTTCCAGTCCGTGAACCTGGTGCCGTTCCTGAACGCTCGCGAAAATCTGACGATCGTCGCCGAGATGCGAGGCTCTGGCGGATCAGCGGCAAAGGCACGAGCCGAGCAACTGCTGGGCGAGCTCGGTCTTGGTCACCGCATGAAGAACCTGCCCGATCAGCTCTCCGGCGGCGAGCGACAGCGCGTCGCCATCGGGCGCGCCCTCATGAACGAGCCAAAGCTCGTGCTCTTCGACGAGCCGACATCGGCCCTCGACTCCAAGCTCGGCGTGCAAGTCATGGAGCTCATTCGCTCCGAGATCAAGAGCCGCAACACCGCAGCAATCATCGTCACCCACGACACGCGCATGACCGACTACGCCGACCGCACGGTCGAGATCAGCGACGGCCATCTCCAAGCCTGAGCCTCGACGATTTCGGGTCGTTCAGCCGTTGGCGGCCTCGGGGAAGTCGAAGAACGAAGTGATCAGCGAGAAGCCAACGATCGAGGTGAGCGGCCAGCTTTCTTCGCGACCATCCATAGCGACGCTCGTACGGTCGAGACCGCGGTCGTCGAACGGTGCCCGCAGTTGCAGGCCTTCGCAGAGCCCGTCGACCGCGGCAACGATCAGACCAACGGCTTCATCGAATTCGATACCGAGGGAGGACTTGAGCTGCCCACCCAAGCGACGGATCGTTCGCCCATACGACACCGTCGATATCTCCACCCGCTGCTGCTGGGCCGAGCGAAAGGCTTCGACGCTTTTGGCCGCCCTGGAGCGCTCGTCATCTTCGGCCAACGCAACCAGCGCCTTGATCGCCAGATTGGCTTGGCGAAGGGTCGACGGTTCGTTGCGGTTGGCCATCGAGGAGGCATCACGCAGAATTGCGCCCAACGCAGCCAGCCGATCGGACTGTTCGTTCGACGCGATACCTGCTCGATCAGTTGCCTCATCGAGCGTATGCACGTCGATCACGCACTCATCAACCGCCGCGATTCGATCGCGCACCACCGATTGGAACGCCGCTTGATCACGCCATACCCGCTCGTGCACCGATGCCCGCGTGACCCGCTGACCGGTCGTCGCCTCGAGATGGCGAAACACTCTCGTATACGTGATGCCGTCGAGACCAGTGCCCAAACCTTCGGTTTGGACCAGATCGACAGCAGCATCGACGACAAGTCGTTCGATTTCCTTTCGGGTCCTACGCACCATGCCGCAAAGGCTAAGAAG
>JBBQUN010000416.1:0-3119 GCA_038212405.1 Acidimicrobiales bacterium
CGAGTGACCTCGCTGCCATCTTCTACACCGGCGGCACGACAGGGCTCCCCAAAGGGGCGATGCTGACTCATCGCAATCTCACGGCGAACGCCATGCACATGATGGCGCACGCTCGCCTCACGCCAGCCGACCGCTACCTGCACGCAGGGCCCCAGTTCCATCTTGCCGATGGGGCATTGGCCTACGCCGTCACCTGGGCCGGCGGGACCCACGTGTTCGTCCCTGCCTTTGCGCCTCAGGCCGTGGTCGACGCGTTGGCGGGCGAGCGTTGCACCGCAACGCTGCTCGTCCCAACGATGATCTCGATGGTGCTGGCCGGCGGACATCTCGACGGTGTCGAACTGCCTGCCCTACGACTCCTGATCTACGGGGCATCGCCGATGCCCGCCTCGGTGCAACGACAAGCCGCCGATGAGTTCGGCTGCGGCATGGTCCAGGCCTACGGCATGACCGAAGCGTCACCGCTGGTGAGCTGGCTCGATGAGGAAACCCATGCGCTGGGCGCATTGGGGCAGGAGCCGCAGGCCAGCCGCCTTCGCTCGGCTGGCATCCCGGTGGTCGGCGTTCGAGTCGAGGTTCGTCGCGACGACGGCACGCTGGTCGAACCGGGCGAGCCCGGCGAGATCTTCATCCAGGGCCCGAACATCATGAGCGGCTATTGGAATCGTGACGAGGAAACCGCGCATGCGTTGGTCGATGGCTGGTACCGCTCGGGCGATGTCGCCTACGTCGACGAAGCGGGTTACCTCTTCGTCGTCGACCGGGCGAAGGACATGATCATCTCCGGCGGCGAGAACATCTACACCAGCGAGGTCGAGAACGCGGTGTACTCCCACCCCGCCGTTGCCGAGGCAGCCGTGTTCGGCATTCCTCACGAGGAGTGGGGCGAGACCGTCCACGTCGAGGTCGTGCTCAAGCCCGGCGCCGAGCTTTCGTCGGACGAACTCATCGAAGTGTGCCGCCAACGGATCGCCGGCTACAAACTGCCTCGGTCGGTGGCCATCCGATCATCCGACGAACCGTTGCCGAAGTCGGGTGCTGGCAAGATCCTCAAGCGGGAACTTCGGGAGCCCCACTGGGCTGGACACGAACGTCGCGTGGGCTGACCGCTGGTTCAGCATTCACAACAGAAACCAGCGGACGCTGGTGATCGTTTCACCCCTCATGCAACGTCGATCGTCGCAACTCATCCGGCTCTGCGTCGACGGAACCGCGATTGCCAGCTGGCGTTGATCTCGGCCAGACGTGCTTGCGCTGCGGCGTCACCGATCAAGACCAAGCCTGTGGTGGCGCCGAGGATGACGTCGCCGTCGGGGTTGCCGGTCAACACGCCGTTGTTCTCGATAGCGACGACATTGCAGCCGGTTGCCTTTCGTAGCTGGGAGTTCGCCAGCGTCTTCCCCCGCATTGCCAGCGGAACCGGCGCTCGGAAGACGTCGAGTCCTTCGGCAACCACAAGGGTGTCGTTGCCGCGGAAGTGGTTCCAGATGGCGGCTGCCCCGGTTGAGGCGTACGACAAGACGTCGTCGGCGCCGGCTCGGTAGAGGGTGGAGACGTTGCGGTCGAGGTTGGCCCGAGCAACGATGCGAATGTTGGGCCGGAGGCGACGAAGGTAGATGGCCAGGTAGATGTTGACATCGTCGTCGTGGGTCGTGATCAGGACGCTGGTCGCCGACCGAACACCAGCGGACTCGAGTACGACACGGTCGGCAGCATCGCCAACCACGTAGCGTTCGTCCCGGGCTCGGTCGGGCTCCTGCTCCACGATTCGGTGAGCAATTCCGGCTCGCTCGAAGTCTTTTGCGGCAGCGCGACCCACCCGCCCACCACCGATGATCATGACCGAACCGGTCTGGTCTCGGCCGGTTTCATAGGCTCGGTCATACGCGGCGAGTTGCTCGCTCGATGCGGCAAGGATCAGCACGGTCGACTCATCAAGCGTGCTTTCGGGCTGGGCAATGGTGAACGTGCCGTGATTCCACACACCGATCACGCCGACACCGAGTCGGGCCCGCAGCCCAACATCGGCGAGGCGCTTGCCGACCATGGGTGTCGCGGCGACGCGGGCTTCGGCGATCAGCACACCGGCGAATCGACCGATCATATGGCTGCGGCCGTCGGGCAGCAGTGTGCGATCGGCCATGGCCGAGCCGAGCAGGCTGCCGAGTCGAAGCACCTCAGTGGCACCGGCAAGCTCGAGGATGTCGACCGAGGCCTGCTTCGAGGCAGTGGCAACGACGGGGACATCGGCCGAGATCTCGCGGGCGGTGAAGATGATGTTGGCATTGGTCGTGTCGGCCCAGGTTGCGGTGACGAGTGCTGCGTTCTCCACCCTCGCCGATCGGTGGGTCACCGGATCGTCACTGCTTCCGACCATCACGCGGTAGCCCTGGTCATGGAGCTGGAGTGCCTCGGCGAGATCGGAGACCATCACGACGTACTCGACGCCAGCCTGTTCGGCCCGCCGAATCAGCGCATCTTCGATAGGACCGAGTCCGGTGAGGACGAGGTGGCCTGAGGTGTTGTCGGGCAGCGAGCGCGGTGCCCGACTTGCGTCACGTCGGGTCATCCAAGGCACGAACACGAACTGGATGAATGAGAAGGGGAGCATGATCAACAGGAAGGCGGTTCCCGTGAGCAGTACCACGACGGAGAAGATGCGCCCGGCGTCGGAGGTGAACGTGATGTCACCGAACCCGAGGGTCGTCATGGTCACGAGCGTCCAGTAGAAGCCGGTTGCCCAACTATGGGTTTGACCCTCCCGAGCCATCAGCTCGTGGAACGCGATGCTGAAGCCGACGACCAGGAAAACGAACACCACCAGCAGGATCAACACCATCCGGAGGTCTCGCCTGCGCAGCGGGCCGGCCAGATAGCTGAGAACGAACGCCAAACTCTTCATGGAGCGCCATCCTCGCATGAGACACGAGCCGAGCCGGAACGTGGATGGGCACAACCTCACCGACGGCGGGCGCGAGCGACGCTTTCAGGTGGTGAGGCGTTCCCAACGGTGTATGAGTGCTTCAGCTGCCGCCGATGTCGATGTTGTAGCCGTCATAGACCAAGTCAGCGCCTCGCTGGCGATGACGTGAAATGGCCATCACGATCTCGAGAACATC
>JBBQUN010000417.1:0-3099 GCA_038212405.1 Acidimicrobiales bacterium
GAGCCGCAGTTCGAGGAACTGATGTACCGGGCGGCACTCATCGACGTGCCACTGTCGCCTCGATATCGAGGCCACGCCTCGTTCAAGGACGTTGCATTCAACTTCGCCCAGAACTGGGATCGTCTCGCCGACCTCGGCGACAGTTCGGTCACCGGTGAGTTGCCGCCGATCGACTTCACTGCCTTCGACCACGCAGTTGCTGTGCTCGCCGCCTCGGTCGATACCTGTACGGATCGCAGCGACAAGCTGTATTTGAGTCTCCAGACGATGATTCCCGAGATGCAGCGCGCTGTGGCAATCGCGGACCCGCACCGCAAGGTGCGCCACCTGCAGTCGTATCACCGGCGGTCACGCCCTGACCCGAAGGTCAAGGGCCGCCGCATTGTCTGGGGACGCGGCAGTGGCGGAGCGAAGGGCAAGTGGTCGGTGGCGCCGACCGACATCAAGGACCTCGTCGATGATGTGAGCGACGCCTTGTGCGCCGTCCTGGACGAGGTCGGTGTCGCGGTGCTCGACCGATTGATGCGGCTCACCGCAACCGAGGTCGTCCATGCCGCAGCAGAACGCAAACGCAACGGCGGCCTCGAATTCCACGACCTCCTGGTTCTTGCGCGCCAGATGCTGCGCGATCAACCCGAGGTACGTCGATCGCTGCACGACCGCTACCGCCACGTGCTCCTCGACGAATTCCAGGACACCGACCCGATCCAGATCGAACTCGCATCGCTCATCGCTGCCACGCCCGCTGAGACGCAACCGCAGCGCTGGCGCGACCACGAAATCGACGGCGGACGATTGTTCTTCGTCGGCGACCCCAAGCAGTCGATCTACCGCTTCCGTCGTGCCGACATCAAGCTGTTCCTCGAAGCCCGAGATGCCTTCGGCATCGCCGGAAGCGGAGCAGTCCGGCTCGATACGAACTTCCGCACGGTCTCACCGATCATCGACTGGGTCAACGCGCTCTTCGGCGAAGCGATGCCCGAAGAGATCCCGGAGGCGCAGCCGCGCTATGAGCCCTTGCACGCCGGGCGGCAGGACATCTCTGATGGTGACCACCGGCCGACGGTGCTCGGCGGCGTTCATCCCGATCCCAAAGTCCGAGCCGGGACGCTGCGCACGGCAGAAGCCGTCGATGTCGCAGCGATCGTCGATGACATCATCACGGCACCCGATCGCTGGAAAGTGCAGGACGAACGAACCAAGCAGTGGCGGCCCGCCCGCCTGAGCGACATCACCATCCTCATCCCGACGCGTACCTCGCTGCCATTCCTACGTGAGGCCCTCACCGATCGTGAGATCCCGTATCGGCTCGCCACGGGCACCCTCGTGTACGACACGCAGGAGGTCCGCGACGCACTCGCCGTGATGCGTGCGATCGCCGACCCCGGCGACACGCTGAGCCTCATCGCCGCGCTGCGTTCCCCGCTCTACGGCTGTTCTGACATCGACCTGTTCGTGTACCACCAGGCCAACAAGCGCTGGAACCTGCGCAGCGCCACCCCCGACGCGCTGGCCGACGATCATCCGGTCGTCGTCGCGCTCGCCCACATGCGCTCGATGTGGGAACAACGCTGGTGGTCGAGCCCGGCAACGCTGCTTGAACAGATCATTCGCGAGCGTCGCGGCTTCCTGCTCGGATACGGAACCCAGCGCCCTGCCGAAGTGTGGCGACGGCTCCGTTTCATCGTGGACCAGGCTCGCTCCTTCGAGGAGTCCAACGGTGGCGGCCTCAGTGCGTTTCTCGACTGGGCCGATCTGCAGAGCGCCGAAGGGTCGCGGGTTCACGAGCCGATGCTGCCCGAGACCGATGATGACGCCTTGCAGATCATCACGGTGCACGGATCCAAGGGGCTCGAGTTCCCGATCACGATTCTGTCCGGCATGACGACCAAGGCAAACGCCCAGCGCAACGGTGTCTCCGTGCTGTGGAACGAGGTCGGCCCGCCACAGATCAAGCTGCGATCGGGTGTCGCCACGTCGGAACACAACGCACGAGCCGACATCGAAGTGGAGATGGGAGCCCATGAGAAGCTCCGTCTCCTGTATGTGGCGGCAACACGCGCCCGAGACCATTTGATCGTGTCGGGGCACCACCAGGCTGACAGGCCGGCCGACGACACCTATGCGTCACGGCTTGCCTACTTCGCCGATGCCCACCCTGACCTCAGCCGCCGGTTCGCTGCGCCGGACATCGAGCCGGTCATTACTCGTCCCGAGAACGCTGCCGAGCCGCCGGCGGTGACGCCGACGGGAACAGCGCTGGTCGAACGGGCCACCTGGATCGAGGAACGGCGTGCCCTGCTCGCGCCGCACGATTCGCCATCGGCCTACTCGGCCACAGCGATTGCGCAGGCGGTCGACAGCGAGGTCGACGACACCGACACCGATGTGCTGCCCGCCGAGGAAGACGCCAGGCCGACGGTGGTCCGCAAGAAGGGCCGTGCTGGGTCCGCAATCGGCAGCGCAGTCCACGCGACCCTGGAGTTCATCGACTACGCCGACCCGGCCGACCTCGACGCCCTTGTCGCTCGACAGTGCGAACTGCATGCGATCAGCGATGCAGCCGACACGGTCACGGCGCTCGTCCGCTCAGCACTGGCCTCGGAGGCCGCACGACTTGCGCAGGTACACCGGTCGTATCGGGAGCTGTACGTCGGCGCGCCGATCGATGGTGTGATGGTCGAGGGCTACATCGACCTGCTCATCGAAACCCCGGACGGGCTCGTCATCGTCGATTGGAAGACGGACAGCGCCTCGTCTCCGAAGGAGATCGACGCCAAGCTCGCCGCCTACGAGCTGCAGGGTGCGACCTACGCCGTGGCGCTGGAAGCGAGCACGGGGATCGATGTCATCGAGTGCCGGTTCGTCTTCTGTAAGGCGAGCGGCGCCGTCGAGAGGTCTGTCGTCGATCTGCCCGGTGCGAAACAGCGCGTCCGCTCTGCACTCGCAACCGGTCCGCTTCAGCCCACCCCTGCGCCGCTGGCGGAACCGACCGACACGATCGAGCAGCCGAGGCTCTTCAACGATTGACGAGCCGCCTGTTCGATCGCGCTCGTCGAGCACAACACGATGATCGCTCCTCCCGAGCCGGTGTAGTTG
>JBBQUN010000418.1:0-3088 GCA_038212405.1 Acidimicrobiales bacterium
GATGGCATCGAAGAGGCCGACACCTATCGCGCCGCCAGCCATGCTGGTCGCTTGGCGACGATCTTGGCCGGCCCCATGGTCAACGTCGTGATGGCGGTTCTCGCGTTTGCGTTGGCCGAAATGGTCGAAGGCGTTGGCATCGCTGCTGCGCTGTCGACTGGGGTCGCAATGACCTGGGAAGTGATCGCAGGCACAACACAGGCGCTGTGGATCTGGGCCACCAATGTCGGCGGCTACGTCGGAGCGTTGTTCAACAACGAAACCGAAGCGCCGGTGCGCTTCATGTCACCGGTGGCGCAAGCGGAGCTGACCGGTCGAGTCGTCGACAGCGGACTGGCGATGTCGCTCCGCTGGTTCGCCATCCTCAGCTGCGCCATCGGTGCCATCAACCTCTTGCCGCTGCCGCCACTCGACGGCGCCCATGCGGTGGTGGCGATCGGCGAGAAGCTCGGTCAGGTGGTGCGTCGAGACACCAGCGTTCGACTCGACGTCCGCCGTTTGGAGCCAGTCGCCTACTTGACGCTCGCCGTGTTGATCACGCTTTCACTTTCGGCGCTCGTCATGGACATTCAGGACCTACGCGGTCTATAACCCAGGCGTGCCCATCTATGCACTCGGTGACGCCGAGCCAACCATCGCCACATCCGCTTTCATCCATCCCGAGGCGGTGATCATCGGTGACGTTCGAATCGGCGAGGAGTCCTCGGTCTGGCCATGTGCCGTGCTGCGAGGCGATGAGGGGTACATCCAGATCGGATCGCAAACGTCGATCCAAGACGGCTCGGTGCTCCACACGACGCCCATGTGGCCGACCATCGTTGGCGACGGCTGCGTCATTGGGCACATCGTGCATCTCGAGGGTTGCACGATCGAGGATCATTCACTCGTCGGCAACGGGTCGGTGGTACTGCATCGAGCGATCGTTCGCACGGGTGCCCTGGTTGGCGCCAACGCCGTCGTCACCAATGACACCGAGGTCCCGTCGGGGGCAATGGCCTTGGGCATTCCCGCAAAGATTCGCCTCGATTGTGTCGCCCCCGAAATGATTGCGATGGGGGCAGCGTCGTACCTGGAGCGGGCACGTACCTACGGTTCGAAGCTTCGCCGTCTCGACTGAGCCGGTCCGGCGTCAGATCACCGCTGTTGGCGCTGGAGTCGCATCGTTGGCGAGGAGGGTGCGGAGTTCCTCGATCGGCATGGGCCGGTGGAACAGGTAACCCTGGCCGTACGAACACGTGCTGTTGGCGAAGTACTCGAACTGGGTCTCGGTCTCGATGCCTTCAGCGACGACCTCGAGACCGAGCGATTCTGCGAGATGCAGAATGGTCGCAACGATCGGGTTCTTCTCGTGTGAGGTCTCGTCGAGCAGTTGCACGAAGCTTCGGTCGACCTTGAGGACGTGCAGCTCGAAGCGGTGAAGTGATGCGAGCGACGAATAGCCAGTACCGAAGTCGTCGATGGCGAGGCGAAGACCAAGTCCGGCGAGTTCACGCACCACGGTTTCTGCCATTTCCGGATCGAGAGCGAGTGCGGTTTCGGTGAGTTCGAGACACAGTCGTCCGGGTGGAAACTGGTGGGCGGTGAGCGTGCGTTCGACTTCTGATGCAAGGGTGGCGTCGGTCAGACGAGTTGCCGACAGATTGGTGTGGAGCTCGAGCGGGTGCCCCTGTGTGAACAGCGCTCCGATGTCGCTGATCGAGGTTTCGAGGACGAATCGGTCGATGTCTCGAACCAGTCCAACGCTTTCGGCCAGCGGGATGAATTCATCGGGCGCGATGAATGCACCGTCAGCCTGTGGCCATCGCACCAGTGCCTCCACCGAGGTGATGACACCCGTCGCCAGAGAAATGATCGGCTGATACCAGACGGTGAGTTGTTCGGTCTGCAGGGCGTCTCGTAAGCCTTCGATCATGTTGCTTCGTCGGGCCGCTGCCACCTGCAGATCAGCGGTATAGACCTCGATGTGTGAACGCCCCAGGTTTTTCGCCCGGTAGAGCGCCACGTCGGCAGCGCGCAGCAAGCTCTCTCCCGAGAACTCGAACCCCGAGACAGCGACACCGAACGAGGCAGTCGTGCTGATCGGATGGCCGTCGACGACGACTGGATCATCGAAGACGGCGGCTTTGAGCCGTTCAGCAAGGAGCTGAGCGTGCTGTGGACCCTCGACCGCGGCGAAGCCCACGATGAACTCGTCGCCGTTGACCCGACCAACGGCGTCGTCGAACCTGGTTGTCGCGTCGAGCCGCTGACCGATTTCGCGAATGACCTGGTCGCCGACTTCGTGACCGAGGACGTCGTTGATCTCTTGGAAGCGGTCGAGGTCAAGGTGGCAAATAGCGATGCCGCTGCGGTCATCGGGTCGCTGGGCCGTCACCCACTGGATCACCCCTGAGCGGTTGAAGAGCCCAGTCAAGCGATCGTGCGATGCTTCGAACTCGAGAACCTCGGCTCGGAGGTAGTCGCTCGTGACATCGCTCAGCACGCTCGTGAGGTACCGCATCTCGGTTTGGTGCGGGCCTGCGCTTTCACCGACGATGGTGCCAGCCAACCAGTGCGTTTTGCCTGCGATCTCGGTCTCGATGACGCCGGACCATGCGCCGGTTGCTTCGAGCGCAGGGATGACCTTGGCATCGAGCATGTCGAGTTGCGACGCACTCATTCCATCGACGGGATTGGAGCGATTGCCGGGAACGACGCCCGTGGCCGCCGTGAACGCGTCGTTGCCGTAGAGCAGAGTGCCTTCTTGTAGATCGTGGATGGAGACCAAGTCGCTCACCTTGTCAGCGGCGTTGATCAGGCGGCGTGCCAGCCTTTGGGCAGCAACTCGGACACTGGCGTCGGCCAGGACGACGAGGAGTGCAGTGACACCGGCGAACTCGCCGTACAGGGCAATCGTTGCGTCGACGTGCAGTTGGGTTCCCTCTGCCGTCACGATCTCGATGTTGTGGAACTGGGCCGGTCGACCTTGCGTTTCGAGCATCACCCGACGGACATCGCCTTCAGGGCCGGGGCGAAAGCTGGCCAACTCCCGTCCAATGACTTCACACGCAGGAAGTTCGAGGAGATCGGCCATTGATTGATTGAGCGA
>JBBQUN010000419.1:0-3071 GCA_038212405.1 Acidimicrobiales bacterium
CGACATCAAGAAGGTCCCGATCGGGGTGTTGTTCCTTGCCTCTGCTCACCCGATCTCCCGAGAGAACAAGGAGTTGATCCATCGACTGGCACCAGGATTTGCGGTTGCGCTCAACAACGCGGTGGGTCATGAGCGACTCCAACAGGTCGCTGCCATCGACGAGATGACGGGGCTCTGCAACCGGCGTTCGGGGCTCGACCGGCTGCGTCACGCATTGAACAGCTCGCGCCGCACGGGCGAGCCGCTCGGTGTGTTGTTGTTCGACATCGACCATTTCAAGAGCGTCAACGACCGCCATGGCCATCAAATCGGTGACGAGGTGATCAACGCCGTTGCGAGGTCGGCAAAGTCGGCCTTGCGAGAGGGCGACACGCTCATGAGGTACGGCGGTGAGGAGTTCCTCGCCGTTCGGCCCGGCGCGGTAGAAGCCGACATCCGAGAGCGGGCCGAGCGACTTCGCTGCGTCGTCGAGGCGACTGTCGTCACCATCGATCACACCGAGATCAGTGTGACGATCAGCCTGGGAGCCGCGACACGCCAATCAGCGAACGTTGCAGGCATCGATGATCTGATTCGTCAAGCCGACACGGCCATGTACGTATCGAAGAACTCCGGCCGCAACAAGCTCACGTTTGCATCGGACTGACCGCCGTATCTGGTGGTGCGCTCGACATCAGGTCGAGTGGAACTACTCGGGCCCCCCGTCCACGAGGGTGACGTCGTAGCCGGCGCGGGCCAGGATGCTCGTCGCTATGCCGGCCCGTGCGCCGGACCCACAGTGCACCCACAGGGGACCGTCGGGAACGTGGTGGAGGTGGTCGAGGAGCTGGTGCAATGGGGTATTGATCGCTCCCTCGAGATGATGGGTCTCGAATTCGTCCACCCGGCGAACATCGAGCACGTGACCGCGACGATCGCTGGTCGGCATGGCAGCGAGATCGCGATACGTGATGACCGGATAGTCGGTGGTTGGCAGTGTGCCGAATCCGGCATCGAGGTCGGCTCGTGAAGGTCGGTCGACACCGATACCGCACATGGAGCGCTGGGCGTCCATGATCGTCTCGGTGTCAGAGGCGAGCAACGTCAGACGGGTACCCCAGGGCATGAGCCAGCCGAGATGCGTGGGAAGCCCATCGGCTTCGAAATTGAAGGTTCCGATGAGGTGGCGCTGGGCGTAGGCTCGGCGGCCGCGCAGGTCGATGACCCATTCGCCGGCCTCGAGACGTGCTGCGAGCTCGTCGATGTCGACTTCGGTGGCAGGCGAAAGGTCGGGCTCGGCCATCCCCGCCCGATTGAGGTGGGACATGTGGGCGTAGTAGGACGGAATGTCGGTCAGCCCAGCCAGGAGGTCGGAGACAAACACATCGACGTCATCGGTCGTCACGGCGAGATTGTCCTGCTCATCACCAATGGTGCCGGTGGTGCGGTCGGCGCCTGCTTGGGCCGAACAGAAGCTGCCAAACCCGTGCGTCGGGTAGACGTCGGTGTCATCGGGGAGATCGTCCACCATGCTGCGCACGGTCTGCCACTGCTGACGGGTGAGTTCGTCGGTCTCGGCGTCGCCGAGGAGGTCGGTCCGTCCAACGGTGCCATACAGCAGTGACCCGCCGGTGAAAACGGCGCGAACACGGCCATCGGCGTGGACGACATAGCTGAGGTGGGTATGGGTATGGCCGGGGCTGTGCCGGACCTCGACCGTCATCTGGCCGATGTCGATCCTGTCGCGATGAGCGAGTCCTTGGACTTCGAAGCTCCGCTGATCGTCGTGCGCCGCGCCGACGGTCGCACCGGTACGGCGACGCAACGCCAGTCCTCCGCTCACGTAGTCGTTGTGGAGATGGGTCTCGAAGATCATCTCGATCTCGAGTTGTTGGTCACGTGCGAGCATCAGAATCTGCTCGATGTCCCGAGGCGGATCGATCACGAATGCTGCTCGTCCGTCATGGATGAGATAGCTCCGGTCCCCGAGCCCAGCGATTTCGATGGTGTTGACGGTGATCGACATGGCCGGCTTCTCCTCGGAGTTGAGGTCATCGAATGTGGGATTGGTCTTTCCCGACAACGCGAACGCAAACGCGAATCATCGCTTTGCAGCATCACGTGGGTCCGTTGCGATGGAGCATTGCCAACTCCTAGGCCAGCGAGCGGTCGGGATACCGTTGGCCACGGCGCCTCGATGCGAAGACGCTGATGGGGAGGCCGTGCATGTTGCCAGCAAGCATGACCGGAACAGTGACAGACGCTGATGCTGGGGCCGGCCGACGAGGTCAGTTGTCGAGCATGACGCGGATGACGCTTGCCTCCCAGATACTGCCATCCTTGGCACTCTTGGAAACGAACAGCGCCGCTCCGGTGTCGACGGCGACCGGGTCGATTGCGAAGGTCTCGTCGAACGGGCCGAAGACCCCATCGCCGCGACCGGTGACGTTGCCTTCGAAGACCGGATCCGTGAGGCCATCGGCTCGAAGGGTCACCTGGACATGGCCCTCGAATGTTCTCGCCTCGCCCTTGACGACCATCGTGTTGCCGATGGACTCGAGCGCCTCCGGCCGTTCGATCACGATGTTCTCGGTCGCCGAGCCGAGCACCCACCACGTGTTGTCGGCGCCGAGCTGACGAACGAAGACCGTCGTCGGTGGACCGTCGGCCCGATTGCGGATCTCGACCTCGCCCGAACGGCTGTCGCCGGCTCGGAATTCGCCAGCGACCGGGTCGGTGAAGCCGACGAAGTCGACGGCAAAGCTCACCGCCGCATCGACCGGATCGGCGAAACGTTGGGCCGCCGGCCCGGTTGCTGCGTTCGGCCACGGCCACACTGCGGTGTCGTACGCGGCCGGATCGGTGGTCGAGGTCGGTTCGGTGGTCGTGCTGGTCGTCGATTCGGTGCTCGATGTCGTCGACGGGGCCGTCGACGGGGCCGTCGTCGGCTCGGCCGTCGTGGTCGATGCATCAGCGGCTGTCGTCGTTGCGAGCGCCGTCGTCGTCGTGTCGGCGGTTTCGGTGGTGTTCCGCCGATCGAGGACGAGTACCACGGCAACGATCGCAATGATGAGGGCAGCGAATGCCGCCAC
>JBBQUN010000420.1:0-3053 GCA_038212405.1 Acidimicrobiales bacterium
GGTCGAGCAGCTCACGGCGCAGAGTTCCGATCCAGCGCTCTGCGAACGCGTTGGCGATCGGGGTGCGGACGGGGGTCTTGAGGATCTTGAGGCCTTCGGTGCGGAAGATCTCGTCGAAGGCGTCGATGAATTGGCTGCCTCGGTCACGCACGAGCGCTCGGGAATCGGAGAAGCGGTCGGCGTGGCACAGGAACAGGTTGCGGGCTGCTTGGGTCGTCCAGGGCCCAGTCGGGTTGGCGGTGATGCCGGCGAAGAACACCTCTCGGGTGGTGACGTCGATGAGGAACAGCAGGTAGTAGCGGCGGAGCCGCGCGGTGTCGATAGTGGCGAAGTCGCATGCCACCGCAGCTTGGGATCGTAGGAACTGTGTCCAGGTCACCGTCGAACGTTGTGGCGCTGGGTCAGTCCCATGGTTCTTGAGGACTCTCCAGACGGTGGATGATCCGACGGTGTGGCCGAGACCGTTCAGTTCTCCCGCGATGCGGCGGTATCCCCAGGTCGGGTTCTGGGTCGCCATCTCGATGATGAGCCGGCGAATTTCGACTCCGGTCGATGGCCTTCCGGGGGTTTGGACTGGTTGGGTCCAGTGCCTGGTGATGCGTCGGCGGTGCCAGCGCAGGAGTGTGTCAGGTGTGACGAGCCATCCCTGGCGGCGTGACCGGGGGAGTGCTTGGGCGATGGCGCCGAGCAGTGACCGGTCGTTGTCGGTGAGCGTCGGCCGCTTGTGTTGGCGGCGAAGCACGGCGAGTTGGTGGCGCAGGACAATTTTCTCGATGTCTTTGGAGCGGCCGGACCGCTGGGCGAGGCGGGCCAATGACGAGAGGAAGCGGTACAAGATGCGATACACATCTCTCAGGATCGGTCGGTGTTCGCCCTGGTCAACGCTCACGTCCGAGTTTCGGGCACCCACAGGCCAATCGCCCTAGTACGGGCCGGGTCCCTGAGCCGGCGCCTGTGGGATCCCACGCTTCTTCCCTCGACGGATCCGACCAAGGCGAGTCCGTCACTCACCCGGTTGCTACTCCAGGCCAGATGCGCTGAACTTCTGCTGCGCCACGACGCCGTCGCCAGCCAACGGCCAACACAAGACCCGAGGGAACAACCATGCATTTCGCCCGACCTGCAGCATCGCGCATCCAGCCTCGGGAGGATCTCGTGGACAAGATCCGAGAGAGCCAGAAGAGCAGCCCGGTGAACGCCGTGAACGTGGCAGCCACGCTCGCCCGCAACAAGCCGATCAACCGTGCCTTCGGCCCATTCGCGCAGGCCGTGTTGTTCGAAGGCGGATTGTCGCGACGCAACGTCGAACTCGCCGTGCTGCGGATGGGCTGGAACTGCCAGGCCGTCTACGAGTTCGGCCAGCACACCCTGTTCGGGCGCGATGCCGGCCTGACGCCCGCGGAGATCTACGCAGTCACCCGCCCGCTGAGTCAGCATCCGTGGACCGAAGAGGAACGGACCGTGTTGCAGGCAGTTGACGAGCTCTACGCCGATGACTGCGTCGGTGAGGAAACCTGGAACGCCGCAGCCGCAATGTTCAGTGACGCCGAGATGCTCCATCTCGTGATGGCCGCCGGCTGCTACCGAGTCGTGAGCGGCGTGTTGAACTCTTGTGGGGTGCAACTCGACGACGGGGTGCCCGGTTGGCCAACCCCCCCTGCAAGTGAAGAGGTCGGACAATGACGTTTCCGCTCGAAGGCATCAAGGTGCTCGATTTCACCCGAGTACTCGCTGGCCCGTTTGCCACCCGCATCCTGGCTGATCTCGGCGCTGACGTTTTGAAAGTCGAGCCGCCCGAGGGGGACATGACTCGAGCGATCGGGCGCAACATCGCGGGATTGTCGGGCTACTTCACCCAACAGAACGTGGGCAAGCGCTCGATCTGCATCGATCTCACTCAGCTCGACGGACAGGCGCTGGTGAGGCGCCTCGCAGCCGAGGCCGACATCGTGACCGAGAACTTCCGTCCGGGGGTCATGGCCGGTTTCAACGTGGGTTGGGAGGACTTGAAGGCGGTGAACCCGAAGCTCGTGATGCTGTCGATCTCGGGGTTCGGCCAGGAAGGCCCGGAACGGGAACGGGCCAGCTACGCGCCGATCATTCATGCCGAGATGGGCCTCCTGGAACGTCAACAGTTCGTGTCCGGGGCCGAGAAACCGGTGGACATAGCGCTCTCCGTCGCCGACACATCCACAGGTATGCACGGTGTGATCGGTCTCCTTGCGGCGCTGCACCACACCCAACGCACTGGCCAGGGTCAGCACATCGACATGGCGATGATCAACGCGTTGCTGTTCACCGATGACTACGTACACGCTGCCATCGACAAGGTGAGCATCCCACGAGCGGGTGGTGTGGTGTTCAACGCCACGGGTGGACCGATCATGTTGGCCGGCGATGAGAAGTGGTACTGGCGGGTGCTGAATACCCGTGCCGGCCTGGCTGACCCCACACCCGTAGCCGCCGATCTGCCCACGAAGATCCGGATGCGCCGAGAGGCGATCGAGGCGTTCTTGCAGTCGTTCCCCGACCGCACATCGCTGATCGCCATGTTGAACGAGGTCAACTTGGCATGGGGTGACGTGTTCAATCACCGTGAGGTGTTTGACAAGCAGGCTTCGGTCGAGGCCCGCCAGATTCTGACCGAGGTCGACGACCGAGATGGAGGTCGCCGCAAGGTTACGAACACTCCCTATCGATTCTCCGACGCTGACGCAGGCGTACGTGGTCCAGCCGCTCACCGCGGCGAGCACAACCACGACGCGCTCCAGGACTGGCTCGGAATCAGCGCGACGGAGATCGACTCGTTGCACGAGCTCGGCGTCCTCTTGGCCGATGAGGCTGCCGGAGTCGAACGCGGTCGTTGATGGGTTCAGTCCGCTGCCCCCACTTCGATGACACAAGATAGGGACACACGAATCCAAGGGGAGCCGGAAATGGGCATGCTCGATGGCAAGGTCGGAATCATCACGGGCGCCGGCCGGGGGCTCGGCCGTAGTCATGCGTTGCTGATGGCGAGCGAGGGAGCGTCAGTCGTCGTGAACGATCTGGGC
>JBBQUN010000421.1:0-3018 GCA_038212405.1 Acidimicrobiales bacterium
TTTTCGAAGGTGAGACCGGGCTCATCGAGCGAGTCGACGTCGTCGATCCCGGGAGCGAAGGTGGCAGCGGCCCAAAGGATCTCGCTGCTGCCGAATCGGCTGGACCAGTCGTTGTCGTTGATCACCCAGTCCAGATCGAGAATCGCTTTCGAGTCGAAGATCGCCGCGACCGTCATCGTCGCAGTCGTGCCAGCGGGGAAGGCAACGTCGATCTGATCCCCAACGGACACGCCACGATCATCGGCGACATCTCGGTAGAGGGCGATCGTGTTCGGTGTGTCGGTCAGCGAACCGTCGCTCACCTCGATGTCGAACAGCGCAGCGGTGGCGGCCAGATCGGTGCCGATGATGTTCTCGACCTCTCCATCGATCATCACTTCGTCGTAGCGGTAGGCACCGAGCTGATCGAACGAGCCCGATGCGCCAACTCGATCGAACGCTTGCTGGCTGATGGTGTCATCGGCCTGGATCACCACATCGGCGCTGACCGAGTCGTCGACGAGACCACTGATACCGGTCTTGATCGACTGGCCGACGACCAGTGCGGTCGTGACCAATCCGAGGCCGACGGTGAGCGAGGCCGCTGTGCTGGCGGTTCGCCTTGGGTTACGTCCGGCGTTCTGCGTCGAGAGGGTGCCGGCAGCTCCGAGCATCCGCAGCGGCAGTCCGAGGATGGCAACGATCGGGCGAACCAGAACCGGGGCCACCATCGTCATGGCACCGAAGACGAGCGCGGCGCCCATCCCCAAGAGTGCAACGGTGTTGGTCACCGACCCGCTGTCGGCGAACAGGCCAACGGAACCGGCGACCAGACCAGCGACGAGGGTCGCGAGACCGAGCAGTGACCGGCGCCGACTGGGCGTGGTCGGTGCTTCGACCGCCGCATTCATGGCCTGCATTGGCGCAATCGCCGCAGCCTTGCGAGCCGGTCCCGTTGCCGAAACAACGGTCACGCCGATGCCGAGCACCAAGGCGACGACGACCGTACGGGTCCGCATCACGAGTGGAGCGTCGGGAAGGTCGGCACCGAGTGCGTTGAACAGCGCCTGCAGCCCGACCGTGATGCCGAGTCCTACGAGAAGGCCGAGCAGGGAGGCAACGACGCCAATGATGAGTGCTTCGGCCATCGTCGACCGTCGCACCTGCGACGGCGTTGCCCCGATGGCACGGAGCAGGGCCAGTTCCGAGGTGCGCTGACCAACCACGATGGCGAACGTGTTGGCAATGATGAAGATCGAAACGAACAGGGCAACGATGGCGAAGCCGAGCATGACGTTGTTGATCACGCCGATGCCCTGTTCGAAGTCGGCGTTGGTGTCAGCAACCAGTTCGGCGTTGTCGAATATCTCGGCCGTTGAAGGGACTGCTGCCTCGAGACCGAGGCGCACCTCGTTCATCGTTGCCGCCTGGCTGATCGCGACCGCAATGGTGTCGAACGAGCCGTCGTTGCCGACCATGGACTGGAGCGTGTCGAGCGGATACTGCATGAGCAACGCCCCGAGAGTCGGGCTGTCATCGGCAAAGATCGTGGTGCCGACCAGCATCATCGACCGTACGCCGGCCGGACCGGCAATGTCGTAGACCTCTCCGACTTCGAACCCGTGCTTGGTGGCAGCTGCGTGCTCCATCGTGAATTCGTTTCCGATCGGGACTCGACCATCGCCGAGGGTGAACTGATTGAGCGTTGGTTCATCGACCCACGAGGATGACAGCAGCGGCGGACCGCTACTGGTGATCACCTCGCCGTCGGCAGTCGTTGGCTGGAGCCGTTCCGAGATCACGACGCCGGCTGCGCGTTCGACTCCGTCGACTTGCTCGACCAACGAGAGTGTCGAGGCGTCGAGCGGAGCAGCGGAACCGAAGTCAGACGTTGGCCGGACTTCGAAGTCGATGTCGGCAACGATGTCGCCCGAGAGGGCAGAGAAGCTCTGGCGAAAGCCGTCGGTCAGCACGAACGAGGCGACGACGAAGCTCACGCCCAGGACCACGGCGAAGGTGGTGAGGGCCAGACGGATCTTGAAGGCATTCAGGTTACGGAGAGTGAGGCGAAACACGTCAGTCACCCATCCGCTTCATGAGGTCGAGCACCCGCTGGGCCGTTGGCTGTTCGAGTTCGTCGACGATGCGACCGTCGGCGAGGAACACCGCCCGATCGGCGTAGGCGGCGGCGCTCGGATCGTGCGTGACCATCACGATGGTCTGGCCCATCGTGTCGACGGCGGAGCGCATGAAGCTGAGGATCTCTGCCCCACTTCGAGAATCGAGGTTGCCGGTTGGTTCGTCGGCAAAGATGATGCTCGGCCGCGACACCAGCGCTCGAGCAACGGCCACTCGTTGACGCTGCCCTCCGGAGAGCTCATCTGGCCGGTGGTGCAAGCGATCACCAAGCCCGACGGTGCGAACCACCGTTGCCAACCACTCGGCGTTCGGTGTGATGCCGGCAAGATCGAGAGGGAGGGTCATGTTCTCGATCGCACTCAGCGTCGGAATGAGATTGAACGCCTGGAAGACGAAGCCCACCTTCTCTCGCCGCACCAGCGTCCGTCGTTTCTCCGACAGTGCGGCCATGTCGACATCCCCGATGAAGACCTGCCCGGACGTCAGGTCATCGAGGCCGGCCAGACACTGCATCAGCGTCGACTTGCCAGAACCCGACGGGCCCATGATGGCGGTGAAGCGGCCGGCCTCGATGTCGATGTCGACGCCATCGAGTGCGGTGACGGTCTGATCGCCCGTGGCGTAGAGCTTGGTTGCCGAGCGAGCGTGAGCCGCGATGGCTCGGACGGGTGAACTGGCGGGTGGGGCGGGTGCGATGAGATCGAGGTTGGTCATGGGTTCGATCGTGAGCGCTCACTGCTTGGCGAACCATCGGGGCTCCCCCCGAACACTCTCGGCGCTGCCCCTGAGCGATGCCAGGGGAAACCCTGAGATACGCTCCGCTGCATGACGCTCGGGACGGCGGGGATCTGGCTCGCAGCGTTGGGTGGGTTGGCCACGGTTGGGTTCGGTGCTCGTGGT
>JBBQUN010000422.1:0-3004 GCA_038212405.1 Acidimicrobiales bacterium
CGCCTCGATGCTCGTGTGCACGAACGATGGGTTCACGGGCCTCGACGCCAAGGCGTTACCCAAACAGGCCGGCCATACCCGCACCTTCGACCTGCATGCCTATGACGCCGGAACTGAGCGAAACACCGAACTTCGGGCCGATCTGGTCCCAGCACCGTTCTGCGGCGAGGGTGGTGGAACTGACCAGACGAACCCGTTGCTTGCTGAAGGTGGTCGGATCCGTCCCCATGCTGGTATCACCGGCGTCGGTAATCTGCCTACCTCGTTTGGCTGGCGTGGACCGGTCGCCCAGGTGACGGTGACGAAGGTCGATTGATCACTTCGACCCAACGCATTGGTCGGTGGTCAGGGAAGCATCATCGACCGATACGGGTTGCGAACCAATGGCCACTCTCCTGTCTGACCGCCTGACCGCAATCGAGGCCCCGATCGTTCTCGTCGTCGACGACGAACCGCAGATCCGCGAACTCATGGCCCTCTACCTGGAACGGGCCGGCTATCGGACCCGATCGCTGGGGGAGGGTGCCAGTGTCCTGGACGAGATCGAGGAAAACCCGGTCGACCTGATGGTGCTCGATCTGATGCTTCCCGGTGTCGATGGATTCACCGTGTTGCGCGAGCTTCGAGCCTCGGGATCGGAGTTGCCGGTAATCGTGCTCAGTGCGCGAGGGCACGAGTCCGAGCGAGTCACCGGCCTCCAGCTCGGTGCCGATGACTACGTCGTCAAGCCAGCGTCGCCGCGAGAGATGGTTGCTCGGGTCGACGCGGTGCTGCGTCGAACACGGTCAAACAACGGCACCCCTGCCGGCACCGTGATCAATGCTGGTCGGTTCGAGATCGACCTGGCGCGGCGGGAGGCTCGAATCGATGGCGCAGCGTTCGGTCTGCCACGAAAGGAGTTCGATCTCCTCGCCCATCTCGTTGCGCATCCTGGTCTGGTCTTCAGCCGAGCTGCTCTTCTCAACGACGTCTGGGGCTCGAACGCCGAATGGCAGGATCCGGCAACGGTCACGGTGCATGTTCGCCGATTGCGGCAGAAGATCGAGACCGATCCAACGAACCCGGCGCACCTGCACACCGTGTACGGCATCGGCTATCGGTTCGAAGCATGAACGTGCTCGCCGCCGCCACCGTCGACATGCCCGACTCTGCCTCGATCGGTATCTTCGTCGCCGCCACCATCGCAATCGGTGTTGCGGTGGTGGCCTTTCTTCCGAGGCCGCTCCGCTCACTCCGGCTGGCAACGGCCGTCATGGTGCTGGCGCTGGTCGGTCCGGCAATTGCCCTCGTGTCGGTGCTCACCGGTGTTGGCTTGATGGCAGTGACGGGCCACGCCGTCGAACAATTGCTCGTCATTGCCGCTGTGAGTGCGTCCGCTGCCGTCGTGGTCGCTCATCGACTGACTCGCCCGTTGGCCGGTGATCTCGAGGCAGTCTCCTCGGCGATTCGAGACATTGCCAACGGTGATCGGTCGATCGTCCTCGACATCGATCGAAGTGATCAGATCGGTAGTCTCGCTCGCTCGGTCAACGAACTCAACCGATCGCTGTGCCATGCCGAAGCAGAGCGTGATGCGTCCGACGAGGAACGCCAGGCGGTGATCTGCTCCCTCAGCCATGATCTCCGGACGCCGCTGACCTCGTTGCTCGCCTCGATCGATGCCCTCGATGACCAGATTGGTGATCCGGGTCGCCAGCGTGCGATCGCCCGGCGCAATGTGATGACCATGAAGCAACTGGTCGATGACCTCTTCCTCCTTGCCCGTGCCGATAGCGGCTACTTCCTCATGCATCCGGAGGTATACGACATTGCCGAACTGGTCGATGAGGCAGCTGAGGCACTCGAAGGAGCGGCCCGTCTACGAGGTGTTGTCATCGAGCGGCGTGCTCTGTCTGCCTATCGGGTGTCTTGTGATGCCGAGGCGACGGGGCGGATGCTTCGCAACATCGTCGACAATGCCGTGCGCTACACGCCCGAGGGTGGAGTCGTGTCGCTTTCGGTTCAGCACCATGGATCGTCAGTCGACGTCGTCGTCGACGATCAAGGCCCGGGGTTCCCCGACGGGTTCGTTGCCTTGGCATTCGAACGCTTCAGCCAAGCCGACCCTGCCCGTTCTCAGCACGGCGGCGCCGGTCTCGGTCTCGCCATCACCCGAACACTGGCCGAAGCCCAAGGAGGGTCGGTGTCGATCCAGGAGGCGATCCACGGCCGGGTCCGGATCTCCCTACCCGTGGCGATGATCCGTGAGGCCGTCGTGGGGGCACGAACCGGTCACTCGGTTCGATGAATCGGACTACGTTCGCTTTCGGTGTTCGAGCCGTGTGGCCAGAACCGGAACGAGGGAGTCGATGATGAGTGAGTCCGAACTGGTCGAGGTGGAGCGGCACGACGGTTGGGCCTCGGTTGTTCTCAATCGGCCGGAGCGCAAGAACGCGATCACCGGGCCGTTGGCCGATGCGGTTGCAGAAGCACTCGAAGCGTTGAGTGCTGATACGAGCGTGGCTGGACTCGTCCTTCGAGGCGCCGGTGGATCGTTCTGCTCCGGGGTCGATCTGAAGGAGCTCCAAGCGGTGCCACAACATTCGTGGGTGCCTGAGTTCTCGGCCAGCACCCGTCGGATGCACATCGCACTGTTCAACTGCGCCTGCCCGATCGTGGTCGCCTTGGAGAGATACGGCATCAACGCTGGCACCGCGTTGGCGCTCGCAGGCGACCTCGTCGTCGCCGGAGAGTCCGCCTTCCTTCAGATCGGCGAGATCCATCAGGGGGCGGCGATCCCCATGAACGCAGCGTGGTTGCGGATCAAGTCAACCGAGCACGTCATGGCTCGGATGGCGTTGATCGGAGATCGCGTCGGGGCACCCGAGCTGGCTCGACTCGGATTGGCGCACGAGGTGGTCGCCGACGATGCCGTGAGAACAAGAGCCGAGGAACTGGCGGCACAGTTCGCTCGCTTCCCCGACCAGAGCTCACGAACCATCAAGGCAGGGATTCGAGCCCACGT
>JBBQUN010000423.1:0-3001 GCA_038212405.1 Acidimicrobiales bacterium
TCGATGGAGCGTGCCGTTTTCGCGGGCAATCCAGGTGTCTGGCTCCAGGCGCGATTCTTCGACGGTCAGAACCTCGATGCCCTGGACTACGCCGCGGTGAGCTTGCACTGGTCGTTCTTCCTTGCCCCCCACGCACTGGCGGTGGCGATTGCGCTGTTCCAACGGGAGAGGTTCGGCTATTACACCACCCTGATCGTCGGAACCATGTATGCCGGTTTGGTGCTGTTCTATCTGGTCCCGACCGCACCACCGTGGTTTGCCGGCAGCATCGGCACCATCGAGACCTATCGGGTGATGGACTTCGTCGGCGGGAAGGTCAACGCCGAGGCGTACGAGAGCTTCTACGTCGCGCTGGGGGAACCGAACTCCTTTGCCGCAATGCCATCGGCCCACATGGCAGTGACCGTCTGCATGGTCTTGTATTGCTGGATGTTCGCCAGACCGTTCCGTTGGCCGCTGCTCGCCTATTCGGCGCTCATGGGGCTTGCGTTGGTCTACATGGCGGAGCACTACGTGATTGATCTCGTTGCGGGACTTGCGTGCACGATGGTGGCCTTCGTGGTCGCGAGGCCACTCGCTCGGCGACACGGCGTTGCCGGTCCGACGCCAACCACCACTGACGACGAGGTGCCTCACCCTGTTACGTCCAGAGTTGGCTAGCCGATCAAGACTAGGGTTTTGGCCCTATGGCTGAACTCACGATTTCCCAGATCTGGCGCTATCCGGTGAAGTCCCTCGGGGGCGAGTTACTCTCCCAGGCCGAGGTCGGTCATGCTGGCATCGTCGGTGACCGTGGCTGGGGCCTCCACCACGTGGCATCAGGCAAGATCCTCACCGCTCGACGCCGGCCCGAGCTGTTGTTCGCTTCGGCAACCGTGGTCGAAGGATCGCCGATCATCACGCTGCCCGACGGGACGGTGGCTGTCGATGATGCGGCCCTTTCGGCGTGGTTGGGCGAACCGGTCGAGCTACGTCGGGCGAGCGATGGAGCGTCCGGTACGTATGAGACGCCGGTCGATGCCGAAGACGAGGACGCTGCGCCCTGGGTGTCGTGGTCGGGGCCTGTTGGCTCGTTCCACGACTCGAGCAAGTGTCGGGTCTCGATCGTGTCCAACACGACGCTCGGCGCCTGGGACATTCGACGGTTCCGTACCAATCTCGTCGTCGACGGCGCTGGCGAAGATGCCCTCGTCGGCTCGAACGTCGGGATCGGCGATTCGGCGCGGCTCGTGATCAACAAGCCAATTGATCGCTGCGTCATGGTGACCCGGCCCCAGCCGGGACTCGAACGAGATCTCGATGTCTTGCGAACCATCAACCGGGAGCGAGACTCGAACCTGTCCGTTGGCGGCAACGTGCTGGAATCTGGCACGATCCGGCTTGGCGACACCGTCGCCATCGCCAACGACTGACGAGTACGACTGACGAGTCCGACCGACGAGTACGACCGACGAGGTAGACGAATGACGAACACCCCACTCACGATGTCTCACTGGGAGCCGACCGATGAGCTCGCTGTCGAGGAGTTGACGGTTGGCGCCATGCTCCGAGCGGCGGTGGCGTCCGCCCCTGACCGAATCGGACTGATGGCCGGGGTGCACGACCCGGCCGAACGACGCACGTGGACCTACGCCGAGCTGTTGGCTGATGCCGAGCGATGCGCCCGCGCGCTGCTCGCTCGATTCGAGCCGGGCGAGCGGGTGGCCATCTGGGCCCCGAACGTTCCCGAATGGGTGATCATCGAGCTCGGTGCCGGACTTGCCGGCGTGGTCCTCGTCACGGTGAACCCGGCCTTCCAGGCTCGCGAAGTTGCCTACGTGCTCACCCAGTCGAAGGCGTCCGGCATCTTCGTCCTGCCGGAGTTCCGCGGCAATCCCATGCTCGCAACGCTCGAATCGGTCCGTCCCGACCTGACCGAGCTCCGCGAGGTGATACGTCTCGACGAGTGGGACGACTTCATGGCCTCGGCTCCCGACGGCACCGAACTGCCCGTCATCGATCCGGATGATCCGGCTCAGATCCAGTACACGTCAGGCACCACCGGATTCCCCAAAGGGGCGCTGCTGCACCATCGTGGCATCTGCAACAACGGCAAGCACACCGCCTTGTTGGCCGGCGGAGCCGAGGGTGCAGTCTGGGCCAACCCGATGCCGTTGTTCCACACCGGTGGCTGCGTGCTCGGCACGCTCGGCGCTCTGGCCTTGGCCGCCACCCACATCCCGGTGTTGATGTTCGACCCGGCACTCGTGCTCGAACTCATCGAGACCGAGAGCGTCGCGATCATGGGTGGGGTTCCCACCATGCTGGTGGCGCTCATGGAGCATCCCGATTTCGCCTCTCGCGACCTCTCGTCGATGACCACCGTCGTCTCCGGAGGCTCGACGGTCCCGGCACCGCTGGTGAAGCGCATCGAAGAGACGCTCGGCGTCGATTTCGTCATCGTGTTCGGCCAGACCGAGTGCTCGCCGGTCGCTTCGATGACTCGCCCGTCGGATTCGGCCGAAGACAAGGGCGCCACCATCGGTCTGGCCATGCCCCAGACCGAGATCAAGATCATCGACCCCGAAACCGGCGACGTCGTTCCCATCGGCACCGTTGGCGAATACCTGACCCGCGGCTACCACGTGATGCACGGCTATTTCGAGATGCCCGAAGCAACGGCCGACGCCATCGATGCCGACGGCTGGCTCCACACCGGCGACCTCTGCGCCATGGACGAGCGTGGCTACTGCACCGTCGAGGGCCGCCTGAAAGACATGATCATCAGGGGCGGCGAGAACATCTACCCCCGTGAACTCGAAGACCTGCTGTTTGCCCGCGACGACGTTGCCGAGGTCGCCATCGTCGGTCTGCCTGACGACAAGTTCGGCGAGATCGTCGGTGCCTTCATCCGACCGGCGCCCGGCACCCAGCTCGACAAGGCGGCCCTGTTCGCCCACCTGCGAGAGCATCTCGCCCCCCACAAGACCCCATCGCACTGGTTCTCACTCGAGGAGTTCCC
>JBBQUN010000424.1:0-2990 GCA_038212405.1 Acidimicrobiales bacterium
CGTGCACCGCATCAGGTAGGCCAAGAAACCATGGAGTTCGGCACCGGAGTGACCTGGCCCGGTCAGACACCCGCCGCGGAACACACCAGTCTTCATGTCGAAGTACTTGCCGTACTCCTGGACCATGATGTCGGCCGCGACCTTCGAGGCGCCGAAGATGCTGTGGGTGGAGTTGTCGAGCGTCATCTCTTCGGGAATACCGTGCTCGGCCCACTCGTGTGACGGATCGAGTTCGTAGCGTCCGTCGAGTTCGATCAAGGGCAACCGGTTCGGTGTGTCGCCGTAGACCTTGTTGGTCGAGGTGAAGATGAACGTGGCCTCCGGGGCGTGGAGCCTCGTTGCTTCGAGCAGGTTGAGCGTGCCGACGGCGTTCACATCGAAATCCGTGAACGGTTCGCGGGCGGCCCAGTCGTGTGAAGGCTGGGCGGCGGTGTGCACGATCAGCGAGATGTCGGTGCCGTACTCGGCGATCAGATCATTGACACCGGCCCGGTCACGAATGTCGAGCGCCCGGTGCACGTAATTATCGAGATCTTCTTTGTGCGTGTCGGTCGCCCATGCGGTCGAGGACTCCTCACCGAAGAAGTAGGCACGCATGTCGTTGTCGACACCCACGATGGTGTCGGCTGACTTGGCGAAGTGACGAACCGTCTGGGCGCCGATCAGGCCGCCTGCTCCGGTCACGATGATCACTGACATTTCGGACTCCTGTGGTGGGCCGGCCATTGCCGCCCATTCGATTGCGTTTCAGCCTTGCGCCCCACACGCTGATCCGTCTCGACGGTACCGAATCGATCAGACGCAGTCCGTGGGTCGATGGACCCAGAAAGAAGGTGGGGACAGAGATCTGCCCTGACTCCACCATCATCGGCACGAACGAGACGCACCTGAGCCCGAAGTGAGCGAGTCGGCAATCTCGAGGCGTTCGGCTGGCACACGCCAGCCGAACGTGGGACCTAGAGGGCGCTGAGGACCACGCTGGTGACTCGATCGATGTCGGACTCGGTGAGACCGGCGTGCAACGGGAGGCTCATGATTCGACCATCGAGCTCGTTGCAAACGGCAAGACCGCTCGGCCCAACGGGAATGCGCTGCTCGATGAACCAGGCGAAGGAATCGAGCGGCCGGAAGTGCACGCTCGAACCAATGTTGTGATCGCGCAAGCTGGCAATGACCCGATCGCGTTGCTCACGTTGGAGAAGGTCGATCACGAAAAGGTGGTCGGCGGAGCCGGCATCGAGCTCGCCGGGAATGATCCGCAGCTCGGCACCAGCCAGTGCCGCCCGGTACCAGGTGGTCAATGCCCGCCGATGAGACTGCGTTGCCTCGAAACGCTGGAGCTGGCTCCGACCCAACGCCGCCAGGATGTCGGGCATGTTCGCCTTGAGGCCGGGGGTCTCGACATCGTAGGAGTGTGCGCCCGGCCGCCGGTAGCGATCGATGGCATCGGCCGACATCCCGTGCAGCCGATAGGTCCGAGCAAAAGCCGCAAGAGCGGGATCGTCGGTGACGATGGCCCCGCCCTCGCCAGTAGCCAGGTTCTTGGTCGCGTAGAACGACAAACACGCGCCGGCGGTGCCCTGGCCACGGATGAGGCCGCGATCGTCGCTGGTGCCGAAGGCGTGCGCTGCGTCCTCGACGAGCGGCACCCCGTAGCGGACGCACAGCTCGCGAATGGCTGCGGGGAACGCAACCCCTCCGTAGTGAACACCGACCACAGCGTCGAGACCCTCCTCGAGCGCGGCCTCGAGGCTGGCGACAGACAGGTTCAACGTGTCGCGATCGACATCGAGCAACACCGGCACGCCGCCAACTCGATGGACCGCCAGCGCAGTCGAAACGAAGGTCCAGTTCGGAACACCGATGCGGGCACCCGGTGGAAGGTCGAGATAGGCGAGACAGATCTCTTCGGCGGTGGTGGCAGAGGAGACGGCGACCGCCTCTCCTCCGCCCAAGTACTCCGCCAGCTCACGCTCGAAGGCACGACACTCTTCGCCCGTCGTGATCCACCCGGTTCTCATCACCCGGGTGACCGCCTCGATGTCACCCTCGGTGATCTGCGGCTTCGAGAAGTCAATGGGAGCGTCGGGCAACACGGCGTGGCTTTCTAGGTCGTGGGGGGCTTTCGCCATGAGGACGTTCGTGCCGTAGGTCTGCATCGTGGTCGGTCTTCTTCTAGTCGGTATTCGAAAGTGATGAGAAGTTCTGAAGTCAACTCTGACGGCACGTTCGTCACTCAACCAGAGCAATTTTCCGCAACGACATCAGTGCATACGCGCTGTTGTCCGAGCGACCGCACTGAGTGATCTTGCTCCGTCGAAGGGTCCTCGAGGACGCTGTACCGTTCCGGCATGGCGAATTCCAAGCGGGTGGGCGGCGCATGTGCGGCCGCATTCATGTTCATGACGACGGCTCTGGCCGCTCTACCCCCCTCTCCGGCAGCGGCGGCTGAAAAACCCGTCATCTACCTCAGCTTCGACGATGGTCCCGCCGGTGACGGCGAAACCAGTCGACTGATGAATGTGCTCGACCGTTTCGGCGCAAAAGGCACGTTCTTCGTCAATGGCGTCAACATCAACACCTCGGCCCGACAGGACGAGGTTCGGCGCATGCTCGCCGACGGTCACGCCGTAGCCAGCCACGCCTTCGATCACGTCGAACTCGACAAGCTGACCGATGCCCAGATCAACGATCAGATGCAGCGGACTCACGACCGGGTGAAGAATCTCACCGGACACGCCATGACCTGCTTCCGTTCTCCGTGGGGCACGACCTTCACCCCACCGGGTGGCCGGGAAGAGAACCTGATCAAGGCGTTTCCATACCAGGTCGAGAATCGATGGAGCTTCGACGCCTCGCATTACATGTTCTGGACCGAAGCCGAACTGGCCAATCCACCAGCGGGCGGTCTCTCCCCAGAACGAGAAGCGCAGGTCGCCATCGCCATTGCCAATCGGCTCGACGACGCGGTCGATGGCAATGTGATTCTG
>JBBQUN010000425.1:0-2971 GCA_038212405.1 Acidimicrobiales bacterium
GCCGACCAGTCACGCACGATTCGTGTCCCGGTCCACATGGTCGAGTCGATCAACAAGGTCGTGCGCCAGCAGCGATCCATGCTCCAAAAGCTCGAGCGTGAACCAACCATGGCCGAGCTCGCCGAGGCGGTCGATCTACCTGAAGACAAAGTGGCGGAGATCCTGCGCTACGCCCAGCAAGACCCGCTGTCGCTCGACTCGCCCATTGGTGAAGAAGACGACACCTCCATGGCCGACTTCATCCCCGACAAAGCGGCGGCACCACTCGACATCACCGCCCGCAAGATGCTGGCCGAAACCGTCAACGAAGTCCTGGCTGATCTGTCCGAGCGTGAAGCCGATGTGGTGCGACTGCGGTTCGGGCTCGTCGACGGGCGACCCCGCACGCTGGAAGAGGTCGGCAAGGAGTTCGGGGTGACCCGCGAACGCATCCGCCAGATCGAGTCGAAGACCCTCGCCAAACTGCGGCACCCGCTTCGTAGCGACCGTCTTCGGGACTATCTCGACTAAAGCGCCATGATCGGCTCCGAGCTTGCTATCCTCTGCATTCGCCTTCGGGGGTAGCTCAGCTGGCAGAGCAATTGACTGTTAATCAATGGGTCGTGAGTTCGAGCCTCACCCCCCGAGCAGGTTCATCGCCGCTCCGGTTCGCCGGAGCGGCGATGGTTGTTTTGAGCCTCGCTGGTGTGCTAGGGCTGCCAGGATCCGGCGTCGATGACAGCGCTGATCTCGTCGTCGTCGTAGCCGAGCTCGGCCAAGATGTCGGCGGTGCTCGAACCGGGTCGGGGGCTGTGCCGCCATACACCGGGGTTCCCAGAGGCAAAACGCACCGGGTCTCGAACGACACGATAGGCGCCCTCGGTCGGATGCTCGTGCAGTTCGATCATGCCGACAGCAGCAAAGTGCGGATCTTCGTCGATGTGTTCGAGGTCGACGACGGGGACCGCAGGAATCGAGTTGGCATCGCACAGCGCCATCCACTCGTCGGTGGTGTGTCGAGCCATGAACGTGTCGAGCAGCTCGTACAGCGCGTTGACGTTGGTGACTCGCGCATTCACCGAGTCGAAGCGGGGATCGTTGGCGAGCTCGGGCTGGTCGACCAGCGAGAAGAAGTCGCGCCAGTTCTGGTCGCTGTAGGGGAGGATGCAGATCCAGCCGTCGGCGGAGCGCCGTGGCTTGCGGTGTGGAGTGAGCAGGCGTTGATAGCTGAAGGGCGGTTCCTTCGGTTCCAGTGTGTGGCCATTGAGATGCTCGACCAGGTTGAAGCTGGCAACCGACTCGGCCATCGGCACCTCGATCGCATCGCCCTGCCCGGTGGTTGCCTTGCGGTACAGCGCAGCGAGTACGGCGTAGACGATGTGGAGCCCGCTGATCTTGTCGGCCGCAATGGTCGGCACATAGGCGGGCTCACCACCCATCCACGACGACATCGACGCCATTCCTGACACCGCTTGGATCACGTCGTCGTATGCGGCTTTGCCCGCATAGGGGCCGGAGCTGTCGAACCCCGTCGCACCGCAGTAGATGAGGTCGGGTTTGACGGCGGCGAGCGAGGCGTAGTCGAGCCCGAGTCGAGCGAGCGCCGCTGGTCGCATGTTCGAAACGAATACATCGCAGGAGGCAATCACGTCGAGCACGGCCCGATGACCGGCGTCGGACTTGAGGTCGAGTACGATGCTGCGCTTGTTGCGTTGGAGATTGAGGCTCATGGCGCCCATACCGGGGGAGCGTTTCGGGTCGAAGTCACGCATGAAGTCAACGACGGGGGACTCGATCTTGATGACATCGGCCCCCAAGTCACCAAGAATCCTCGTCGCCATCGGGCCCATCACGACCGTGGTCAAGTCGGCAATTCGCACGCCGGTGAGTGGGCCGACCGCGACGGCGGGCGACGAGGGATCGGGAGCGGATGTAGCAGAGTCAGACATACGCCCATCGTTGCCCAACTGCGTGAGTTGCGCGGCATTTCGAATCAGTGCGAACACGCGGCATTTGTTGGGTTGTTGCGCTGGACCGTATGCGAACCAAGTGGCAGGCTGACCCGTCATGCGTACCGACATCGTTCCCGCCCGCGAGATGACCACCGAGTGGCTCACCGAGGTCCTCGCCGGCGCCGGGATCGGCGGAGGAGCCTCGATCACCAACATGGACCTCACCTCGATCGGCACCGGTCAGGTTGGTGAGAACGTGCGCTTCGGGCTCACCTGGTCGAGCGATGACCCGGGGCTGCCAGCCACGGTCGTCGGCAAGTTCCCATCGCAAAGCGACATCAGCCGATCAACGGCCGCGCTGACCGGCACCTATGTGCACGAGGTCGGCTTCTACCGAGACCTGGCTTCGACCGTGGCGATGTGTGTGCCGACCGTTCACTACGCCGCCGGTGATGCCGAGGCCAACGACTTCGTGCTGATCATGCAAGATATCAGAGGCGCGGTGCAGGGCGATCAGCTCGGCGGATGCAGCATCGAGCAGGCCGAACTGGCCGTCGACGAGGCGGCAGCGCTCCACGGACCGACCTGGGGGGCGACCGAAGCGCTGGAGGCCCTCGACTGGGTCGTCCCGCCGTCGCTCGAACGCTCCCGAGGCCGAGCCGACCTCTACGCGATGGTCTTCGACAGCTTTGCCACCCGCTACGCCGAGGCACTCAGCAGCGACGACATCGAGCTCGGTCGTACGATGGCCGACAAGATCATGCTGCTCGCCGAAGCAACCGCCGGGCCCGATGACCCGAACGCAATCGACGACGCACTCTGCCTCACCCACAACGACTACCGACTCGACAACATGCTGTTCGGCATCGAGCCCGGCGCTGCTCCGCTCACGGTGGTCGACTGGCAAACCGTGAGTATCGGTGCCGGGCCAACCGACCTTGCCTACATGCTCGGTTCCGGGCTGCTCCCCGAGATCCGCGTCGAGCACGACGAACGACTCGTTCGCCGCTATGTCGACGCGTTGGCATTGCACGGCGTCG
>JBBQUN010000426.1:0-2939 GCA_038212405.1 Acidimicrobiales bacterium
CGCGAGCACGGATTCGATCATTGATCCGTGGCTCCTGTGGCGCAGCTATTGCTGATCACTCCTCATGCAGGCGCAACTCCTCCTGGCGCTTGGGCGGGCGGCAACAACAGCCGTTGACCAGAAATCACGAGGAGGCGATCCACCGGAGCGGACCTACTGCCAACATGGACCCGGGCTCACGATCTCGACCGTCACAGCAAGCTGATCGGGTCGAGGGCGGCCGGGTGGGGACTGGCCCACTTCGTTGTTTACCGTTCCATCAGAGAGGAAGCTCCGACGGACTCTCCAAGCCTAGCGGGTAGCAGTACCTTTCACTCCCACTTCACCTCCCCCATCGCTACCCTGCAATCCATGAGCACTGCAACGCCTGATCCTTCTTCGTCACCGGCAAACGATTTGACCCCGGAACAGCAGGAGCAGGCGCGTGTCATGGCGAAGGAAATGGCCGATGCCCGAGCGCAGATCCTCGAGGCCGATCCGACCGCAATCATCGCCAATCACGCCTTCGGCATCTACGAATTCGCCATGCTTCACATCACCGCCAACGACCCCGATATGAAGGCCGCCCGTCTCGCGGTCGACTCACTCGGATTCCTCGTCGAGGGACTCCGAGGCCGACTCGACGAAGCCGAAGCTCCGCTCAACGAAGCCCTTCATGGCGTGAGGTTGCTCTTCGTCGAACGCACCGCTGCGCTGAAATCGACCAGTCCCGACGATGCAGTGAGCGCTGACGAAGAATCCGAAGACGTCTGACCCCCGCCCGTCGACCCAACGGCTCAACAGGTCGAGCCGTTGGTCTCAGCGAGCGTGCGACGCTTGCCGGTCGCGTGGCCGAGTTACTAGGTTCGTTCGATATGGCCAACACACTCCAAGACGCCGTACCCGTGAGTGATGGGCAAGTCCCCGTGTGGGTGGCCGGACCAGCCGATACGTCCGCTTTGCCGGGGCTGGTCGTCGTACCATCGATCTTCGGGCCCAACCCCGATCTCCTGAATCAAATCGAATCATTGGCCGACATTGCCTTCACTGTCGTCATGGACCCGTTCTGGCGAGTGGGCGACGGAGCGGTCCCCTATGCCGAGCACGATGCCGCGGTGGCACGGCTCAGCGGTTTCGACCGCAGCCGATGCCGCGACGACGTTGCCGCCGTGGCGCGCTGGACAGCGGAGCGCACGAACGGCAGCGTGGTCGGACTCGGCATCTGCTTTGGCGGCCCGTGGGTACTGACGGGAGCGGCCAGCGGACTCTTCTCCGCTGCAGCCACCTGGCACGGCAGCCGCATGGAGGGTGTCCTCGACCGTCTCGCCGGCCTGGATGCACCGCTGCGATTGCACTTTGGGGAGGTCGATGCCGTCTCGCCTCCCGAAGTGATTGCCACGATCATCGACCACTTCCAGCATCATTCCGATTGCCAGATCGTGGTGCATCACGGCGCAGCACACGGGTTCTCTCACGAAGGGCCAGCGTGGGATCCCATCGCCTCGGCGGCGGGACTGGCCGATGTGCGGTCGCTACTCGAACTCGGGTAAGACCTCGAACCAGGCTGCTGGACGGCGAAGCACCGAAGGAGTTGCCTCTCAGTTGGGGAGGCTGATGGCGTCGGGAACGTCGAAGGTCTTCTTCAGGAGTCCGATCATCTTCTCGCTCGGACCGGGCCGCTGGAAGTAGAAGCCCTGGATGAACTCGACACCGAGGTCTCGCAGCACGCTGACTTGATCGGCGTACTCAACGCCTTCGGCCACGACTTCCATACCCATCGACTCGGCGAGGGCAACGATGGCGGTGATGATCTTGCGGTCGACCGGATCATTGGCGACGTCGATCACGAACGCCCGGTCGATCTTCAGCGTTGCCACCATGTCGAGTCGTTTGAGCTGTCCAAGCGATGCTCGACTGGTACCGAAGTCATCAATGGCCAACTTGATGCCCATGGCGTCGAGCTTGCGCAAGATCGTGAGGCGACGGTCGAGCTTCTCGACGATCAGTTCTTCGGTGATCTCGAGCTCGAGCTGATCAGGGCGAACGCCGGTTTCGGCAAGAACTCGCCGAACCGTATCGATGAGACCGGCATCGATCAATTGACGTTCGGCAACATTCACCGAGACACAGATTGGACGGCCGACGGCTGTGCTCCACAACGCCACTTGGCGACAGGCCTCACGGAGCACGTGCTCGCCGACGTCGACGATCAGACCAGACTCTGCCGCAACACCCAAGAACTGACCGGGAGGAATCATGCCGCGAGTTGGGTGCTGCCAGCGAACAAGCGCTTCGAGTCGGTCGACGCGACCGCTCTCGACATCGACGATCGGCTGATAGTGGACAACGAGCTGGCCCGTCCGAATGGCGCGGCGCAGTTCACGCTCGACCTCGAGTCGAGCGAGGGCGGCGGTGCGAAGCTCATCGTCGAAGACCTCATAACGCGCTCCGCCGGACTCCTTGGCTCGGTACATCGCCAAATCGGCATCGCGCAGCATGATCTCGGCCGACTCGGTTCCCTTGGCGACATAGGCGATACCGATGCTTGCGCTCACCATCTGCGACGATTCGTCTTCGAGTATGACCGGCTCGCGCAATGTGGCGATGACCCGCTCGGCCGACGCTTCGAGATCGCTGATCGTCTTGAGTCCGGTCGAGGCAATCACGAATTCATCGCCACCGAAGCGGCCTACGACATCGGAATCGCGCACGATCCCTTCGAGTCTGCGGGCAACCACCGCAAGTACTTCGTCACCAGCGGAGTGCCCGATCGAATCGTTGATGACCTTGAGCCGATCGAGGTCGAGGAAGAGCACTCCGACGAGCTCGTTCGTTGCCCGATGCTCGAGCATGTGATTGAGTTCTTGGGTGATACCTGCCCGGTTGTACAAGCCGGTGAGCAGATCGTGACGTGCGTCGTACTCGCTTCGTTCGAGCCGCCCGAGCGTGATGGCGTGATG
>JBBQUN010000427.1:0-2924 GCA_038212405.1 Acidimicrobiales bacterium
CGACATTTCGACGCTGAAAGACAAGCCGCTCACCCAGATCCGCCGAGACAAGATCGGCTTCATCTTCCAGGCGTTCAACCTCATCCCCACGCTCAATGCACTCGAGAACATGACGCTTCCAATGGACCTCGCGGGCACCAAGCCCGATCAGGCGTGGCTCGACAACGTGATCAAGACGGTCGGCCTCGCTGACCGAATGAAGCACCGACCGAACGAACTTTCCGGCGGCCAGCAGCAGCGAGTTGCGGTGGCTCGGGCCCTCGCCAGCCGACCCGACATCATCTTCGGCGACGAGCCGACCGGCAACCTCGACTCCCGTACTGGCGCCGAGATCCTCGACTTCATGCGCTCCGCCGTCGACGAACTCGGCCAAACGATCGTGATGGTCACCCATGACCCGGTCTCGGCGTCCTACGCCGACCGTGTGCTCTTCTTGGCCGACGGGTCCATCGTCGACGAGATGCAGGACCCGACCGCCGATGCCGTGTTCGACAAGATCAAGCACCTCGGAGACTGATCATGCTGAAGATCATTCTCCGGGGCATCGGTGCGAGCAAAGGCCGCCTCGCCCTCACGATGCTGTCGATCATCTTCGGCGTTGCCTTTGTTTCCGGCTCGTTCATCTTGGCCGACAGTCTCCGCTCGGTCTTCAACAAGGTCAGCGCGGACATCTTCGCCGGCGTCGATGCCGTGGTCCGGGTCGACACCGGCGAAGAAAACAACCCGATCCCCCCTCGTTTCTCCGAGTCGGTCGCCGCCGATATGGCGACCCTGCCCGAGGTCGCCTCGATCGAGCCCGGGCTTTCCACCTTCGAGCAGATCTACACCGTCGACGACAACGGTGAGATCCTGCGACCGCAGGGTCCTCCCGTGCTGGCGTTCTCGTGGGCAGGCCCCAGTGATATTTCGTCGTTCGATCTCATCGATGGCGCAGCACCCGCTGCCGGGCAAATAGCGATCGACGTCGACCAGGCCGAGCAGGGCGGGTTCGCCGTTGGTGACATCATCGAGGTTGTCACCCCGATCGACGGCATCCAACCCTTCGAACTGAGTGGAACAGTGGAGTTCGGCAGCCCGGGAGTCATGTTCATCCTGTTCGATCTTGCGACCATTCAAGACGTGCTCGACCAACCAGGCATGATCGACGGTGTCGTTGCTTCGGCAGCCGACGGCGTGTCATCGGCCGATCTCGTGAGCGCGATGCAAGCGGTGGCCCCCGCCGAGATCCAAGTCGTGTCCGGCCAGACCGCCGAGCAGGAGACCTCGGCTGAATTCGGCGACTTCATCACGATCTTTGGCAACATCTTGCTGGGTTTTGCCCTGGTGACGTTGTTCGTCAGCGTCTTCATCATCTACAACACCTTCGCCATTCTCGTCAGCCAGCGCACCAAACAAATCGGGCTGTTGCGGGCGATAGGCGCAAATGCCTCGCAAGTACGGGGCATGGTGCTGGCCGAATCCATCGTGATCGGCATCCTGGCCTCGATCGGCGGGCTGTTTGCCGGCATTGGTGTTGCCGCGCTCCTCAAGTGGATCTTCAGCCAAGGAGGTGGGGCCTTCCCCGACGGGCCGCTCGAAATCAAGCCACGAACCATCATCGTCGTGATGATCGTTGGCATCCTCGTCACCGTCGTGTCAGCGATCATTCCCGCCCTCCGCGCCTCGAAGATTTCTCCGCTCGAGGCACTGCATGATGTCGGTCACGCGCAACGAAGCATGAAGTTCCGCATCATCGCCGGCTCGGTCGTGCTCGTTCCCGGCCTGATCCTGCTCGGACTCGGCCTCGCAGGCACCTCGGGAACCACCTCGGGGGTGCTCTCGCTCCTCGGACTCGGCTCGGTCTTGACCTTCGTCGGTGTCGCCATGTTGAGTGCGCTCTTCGCGAGCCGGGCTTCCTCGCTGATCGGTCTACCCGTCCAGCAGATCAAGGGCACCACCGGTCGGCTGGCCCGAGACAACGCCAGCCGCAACCCGCAGCGCACCGCAGCAACCGCTACCGCGCTCATGATCGGGTTGGCCTTGATCACCGGCGTTTCGGTCCTGGCAAGTTCGATCAAGTCGACGTTCCAGGAGCTGTTGGACGGCGCCCTGACCGCTGACATCTTCATCTTCGACGAGAGCCAGGGGCTTCCCTTCTCACCGGTCGTGGTCGATCAACTGGCCGAGCTGGATGAGGTCGCAGTCGTCTCGGGGTTCAGCGAGATCGACGTCGATCTCAACGGTGAGCCCATCACGGCCGCCGGCTTCGACTCCGATGTCGTTGCCCAGATCATTCCCATCGACATCACCGACGGCTCAGCCGACATCGGCACCACCGGGATCATGGTCGAAACCGAACGAGCCACCGAACTGGGTTTGAGCGTTGGTGACACCGTCGACATCACCTTCGAGGACAACGTCACACTGCCCCTGATCGTCACGGGGCTCTACGAAACCAGCCAGGTGCTCACCGGTGACCTGTTCATCGATCGGGCCGTCAGCGAGGCCCATGCCATCTCGCCCGGCGTCGATTTCTCCGGTCTCCGATTCGCCGAAGGAGTCACCCCCGAAGCTGGGCGCGCCGCGGTCGATTCGGTGACAGCGGAGTTCCCCCAGCTCAGCGTGCAAGACAACGCCGAGTTCCAGCAGGGCATCGAGGATCAGGTCAACCAGGTCCTCGTCATCATCAACGCTCTCCTCGGGTTGTGTCTTCTGATCGCCTTCTTCGGCATCATCAACACCATGGCGCTCTCGGTACTCGAACGGACCCGAGAAATTGGCCTTCTCCGTGCCGTCGGCATGACCCGGTCACAGCTGCGGACCTCGGTCCGGTGGGAAGCGGTCATCGTGTCGGTCTTCGGTTCTCTCCTCGGCGTGTTGATGGGCGTGCTGCTGGCATGGGCCGGCATCTCTGCACTCCCCGAAGGCTTCATCACGAAGTCGAC
>JBBQUN010000428.1:0-2913 GCA_038212405.1 Acidimicrobiales bacterium
GACCCTCAGACAGCGACGAGGTCGAGGTGGCGCGACGGGCGCCGATCGTCGAGGTGCCATCCCGACGGCACCGACAGCCGCTCGGCGTGCCGGGCGCACATGTCGTAGGTGTGCGGATCACGTTCAGCGGCCAACGGATCGAGCCACGCATGCGACTGCCCGTAGTCGTAGGTGAGCGTGACTTCGGCTCGCTCCGAGCAGCCGGTTCGCGTGCACTGCCGGCTCGACGTCATCGCTGCTGCCGGGCGAACGTGTTCGCCGGTGTAGTGATTGGTCAGTTTGCGAACCCCGACGACGCCACGTGAAGACATCAGAAAATCGTAGAACTCCGCGCGCGCTGGGTGGTGGATGGTCACCCGAAATCAATCACCCTTCGCGCGAAAATTCGCGCGCTTCGCGCGCACGTTGATGTTTCGCCAAGCTTTCGCAGTGGTGTGCGACCTGTCGCAGTGTACGACCTGGCGCGGCGGCCAGCCCGCCGTATCATGGGGCGATGAGCAACCTGCCCCCTCCCCCGCCTCCGCCGCCTCCTGGTCGCGGTCGCGGCCAGCAGCAACGCCCGAAAGACGCCAAGCCGAACAAATCTCCGAACAGCAACGGTGGCAAGGACCTCGATGGTGAGGGTTCCGGGGCCAAGGGTCCCGGCAGCTGGCCGAAGTGGTCCATCTGGGCGATGATCGGCGTGCTGGCAGCAGTCATCCTCGTTCCGTCCCTCTGGCCGTCCGACAGCGGCGAGGAACTCGACTACACCGAGTACCTCACCCAGGTCGAAGACGGCAACATCCAGACCGCTGAGGTCAATCGTGGGTCCGGCAAGATCACCGGTGAGTTCACGAACGAAGACAGGTACACCACCACCGCTGGCGGTGAGGCCGGGCTGTTCGAGAGCGACCTCACACTGCTGCGCGCCAACGAGGTCAAGGTGACCTTCACGCAACCGAGCAGCAACTGGCTGCTCGGCATCCTCTCGATCATGCTCCCGCTCGGACTCATCGTCTTGTTCTTCGTGTGGATGCAACGCCGTGCGCAAGGCCAGATGGGCGGCGTGATGTCGATCGGCAAGAGCAAGGCCAAGGCCTACGACGCCAGTCGACCCTCGACCACGTTCGACGACATCGCCGGATACGCCGGCGTCAAGCAGGAGATCACCGAGGTGGTCGATTTCCTGCGGATGCCCGAACGCTTCCACGAGATCGGCGCGCGAGTGCCGAAGGGCATCCTGCTCGTGGGTCCTCCCGGTACCGGCAAGACCCTGTTCGCACGAGCCGTCGCCGGTGAAGCCGGTGTGGGTTTCTTGAGCGTGACCGGTTCGGACTTCATGGAGATGTTCGTCGGCGTGGGCGCGAGCCGCGTTCGCGACCTGTTCCAGCAGGCCAAGCGCATGGGTAAAGCCATCATCTTCGTCGACGAGATCGACTCGATCGGTCGCAAGCGTGGCGCCGGTATGGGCGGAGGTCACGACGAGCGTGAGCAGACCCTCAACCAGATGCTCGCCGAGATGGACGGCTTCGAAGCCACCGAGGGCATCGTGATCCTCGCTGCGACGAACCGCCCCGACATCCTCGACCCGGCGTTGCTGCGGCCCGGCCGGTTCGATCGTCAGATCATCGTCCCGCTGCCCGAGTTCACCGAGCGCAAGGCGATCCTCGAAGTCCACAGCCGCGACAAGCAGATGGGCCCCGACGTCGACATGGACACGATGGCCCAGGCCACGCCCGGCATGTCGGGTGCTGACCTTGCCAACCTCGTGAACGAGGCAGCACTCGTCGCTGTCCGTCGCAGCAGCAAGCAGATCGAGCGCATCGACTTCGAGAACGCCCGTGACCGCGTGATGCTCGGCGCACGTCGTGAATCGATGATCCTCAGCGCCGAGGAAAAGAAGGCCACCGCCTACCACGAAGGTGGCCACGCACTGCTCGCCACCGTGCTGCCGCACGGTGACCCGCTCCACAAGGTCACGATTCTCCCCCGCGGCATGGCACTCGGTGTCACGTGGTCACTCCCTCAGGAGCGCCACACGTATTCCAAGGAGTACTTCGAGGACACGATCTGCAAAGCGATGGGCGGCCGCGTCGCCGAGATGATCATCTTCGGTCACCTCAACTCCGGCGCTGCCAACGACCTCGAGCAGGCAACTGGCATCGCTCGCCGCATGGTTCGCGAGTGGGGCATGAGCGATCGTGTCGGCCCGCAGGCGTGGAGCGGCCAGCAGGCGACGTTCCTCGGCGACGACCTGATGTCGTCGGGTCGCGAGTACTCCGACGACACCGCCAAGCTGATCGACGAGGAGGTCGCACGCATCTTGACCGATCAGGAGACTCGGGCCACCGAGGTCATCCGCAAACACGCTCGAGGCCTCGAATTGATCGCCGAGGCACTCCTCGAACACGAGACCATCGACGGTCCCGAAGTCGCCCGGCTCATCCAGCAGGGCTTGCCGAACACCGCAACCGTCAACAGCTGAGCGACGCGGTCAGTCTGTGCCAGGTACAGACTGACCCTCAGTGGCCGGGAGCGGCGCCGGGTTCGCGGGCTTCGGCGACGGCAGCCCACATGTCGGTCGCGTTCACCGGACCGAAAAAATGCTGCTTCGTGACGCCTTTGGCATCGACGATCACGAGCGTCGGGACGGCGTCGATCTTGTACTTCTCATGCAGATTTCTGGACTCGTCGTACGCGACCACTGCGACCGCGACCTCGCTCGATTCGAGCACTGCAGCCCGTTCTGCCACACCGGCGCAGACGTCACACGTCGCTGAGCTGAACACCGCGACCAACCACGGTGCATCCGGTCGGACGAAGTCGCCTCGATCCAGTTGCTGCGGCACGTTGTACTCCCGCTGCGTCGGGGCATCGACCACGCGACGACGTCGGCTCACCAAGGCGACGGCGCCGACCACGGCGATGATCACT
>JBBQUN010000429.1:0-2903 GCA_038212405.1 Acidimicrobiales bacterium
GCGACCAAGCTGACCATCGATCTGGGCGACGGCGACGACCAACTGTCAATCGACGTTGGCGTCATGGCGCTTTTGGCCGATCGCGAGATCAGCATCCTCGGCGGGATCGGAACCAACACGCTGACGATCCTCGACGACCTCGCTGGCCGATGGGACATCACTGGCATCAATAGCGGCACCTGGACCCCCGACGGCGGCCCGACCGTCACCTTCGAGGACATCCAACACATCGTCGGCGCGGTGTCAGCGGCCGAGACCTACAGCTTCGCCGAGGGAGCCGGCATCACTGGCAGCATCACCGACGGGACCGGTGAGCTCACCGTCGCGATCACGGACTTCGCGAGGGTGACCGGCAACTACACGTTCGCTTCCGACAACGCGTTTGTGGGCGTCGACACCGACTCCAATCCCCTTGCCGTCCCGAGTACAGCGCTCTCCGTGAGCGGTACCGGTGGGACCGTCTTCGTCGGTCTCGATCCCCTTGATCACCCCATCGGGATCGAAGGCACGGTCGGCGCCTTCGGTCTGGTCGTCGTTACAGACGGCACACATGCTTGGCAGGCAATGTCAGGGTCGTTCACATTGCCGACCCTGGTCGGCGCCGGGGACCTGGTGCTCGACGACAACTCCACCTTCACCGTCGCCATCAATACAGTCGGTAAGAACGAGAGTGGTTCGGATCGAGCAGCGATCGACTTCTCGGCGCCAGACTCGTTTGACTTCGGCAACGGCGTCGTCTTGGCACTCGCTGGTTCGACGATCGCCGCCGGCGCCACAGATCTCTCCATCTCGGTTGGGCAGTTCCTGCACATCTCCGGCGATGTTTCAATCGAGCGCAGTACCGGACGTCGTGTCGTTGTTGAGACGCCGGGCGTCGACGGTACAGCGGCAACCGACCTCGCCGCAGCCGTCACCAACGCAGCCGGCCGCGAGAACGCTGATGGTATTGCCTCTGGAAACCAGGTGTCGTTGACAGATTCGACGATCTCGAACCTGGCCGTCGATATGATGATTTTCGGGATCGCCAACGCGGTCGTCTTCGCCGGACGCAATCCGGCCGGCTTCGGACTATTCACCACAGGAGTGACCCCCACTCCCGCCGCCCTCGAAGCCCAAGGTGCGGTGGGACTCCTCGCAACCGGGATCGACATCGGCCTCGTGTTCGCGGCGGCCGTTGATGATGAACTTGCTTCGCTCTTGCCGGGATTCTCGGCTTTGAAGGCCGAGATCGCGACCCTTGGGCTTGTTGGACTGCCGGCTGGCTTTGGCTTGCAGTTCCGTGGCATCGAAGTCCAGACGAACATCGGCGGTCAGGTCACGAATGCGGCGGGTGTCGTTGATGCTGACTCCGAGGCAGCGATCGACTGGGCTGCGTCGTTCCCCGCCGCCGAGCCAGGACTTGTTGTCGGCGTGCTCGGTGCCACCAGCCCGACGAACGTCACCATTGACGCAGCACAGACCACAACGACTGTTTCCGCTGAGCAGGTACTGCTCACAATCTCTGACTTCTTGGCGATCCGCGGCGCCTTCAGCTTCGAGCAAGGTGCCAACCACCCGGTGAGGGTCCGAACAGCTGGGCTCGATACAGCCTTCGAAGATGCGGTGACGGGCACCGCAGGCCTGAGCATGGACGGCGATGCGATCGTGGGTCTCGAAGTGGTCACGACAGTGATCAGTATCGAAGGCGCCACCTTGTTCGCTGGCTACAACCCTGATGGCTTTGCCGCCGACACCCCGATCGTCTGCGACACTCTCACTGAAGCGCTCGGCGTGTGCGTCGACTTGGTCGACGCCAACGGTGATGCTGTACCCGGCATCGATGTTGCCGTTGTGCTCGCATCACTGGAAGATCCCGACGTGATCGCTGGATACACGCTGCCGAGCTTCATGGCGGCGAAGGCGACCATCGGTGAACTGGACCTTCTCGGGTTGCCGGCCGGGATCTTCGAGCTGGACTTCTTGGGTATCGCCCTCAAGGTCAACCAAGGTGGGACGATCGCAGACGCTGGCACAGCGATCGAAGGCTCTTTGGCTTGGATCGACTGGGCCGCGAGCTTTCCTGGCGACTACACCGACAATGGCACAGCCGTCGGCACGCCGTGCGACCCGCTTCTAGCGGGCCCGTGCCTGCTCGTCGCAGGAACGACCGGGCTGCAAGTCGGTGCACTCCGGATTGACATGGCCGACCCGGTCCTCTCAATTACCGCAGACGTCGTCGCGCTGCGGATCTCGGACTTCATCAGTATCCGAGGCAGCTTCGCCTTCGAAAAGGGCGGGCTGATTGACCTCGTCATCGAGTCGCCGACGCTCACTTCGGCGGAGCTCTTAACTGCCTTCACGACCTCCCCCGAGATCACCGAGACCACCGATGGGGTTCAGGTCGAGAATGTGCAAACGACCACCATGGGCATCGGTTCTGCGGACGTATACATCGGCTACGCCGATGGTGGATTTGGCATCGATGGACGCCCGGTCGACCTCGACAGTTTTTACGGCGTCGCGTCGACCGGCATTGACCTTGGGATGATCTGGGCGAAGATTGCTGCAGGTCGAATCGCCACGGGCTACACCCTGCCCAACTTCTTCGGGCTTTCCGGCATCATCGAGAGCCTCGATTTCGAGGGAGTCGATCCGGCGATTCTTGAACTCGCCCTCACCGGGATCACGGTGTCGTACAACAGCACCGGCGAGATCACGGGAGCTGGTTTCACCGGCACACCTCCGCCGCAAGCGCACGCCAACTGGAAAGCATCGACCGACAGCGCCGGCACCGCCGACGGCGTCGCGGTTCCCCTAGACAGCAGTGGCCGAACGATAAAGATCGACCACGAGGACGCGATCATTGGCGTCTCGGCCACCGAAGTCATTCTCGGTATCGGCGACTTCGTCCGAGTCTCCGGCAG
>JBBQUN010000430.1:0-2880 GCA_038212405.1 Acidimicrobiales bacterium
ATCGACGTCAACCTGACCGGTGTGTTCCTGTTCGCACAGGCTGCCGGCCGTGTGATGCTCGCGCAGGGCGCCGGACGGATCGTGAACATCGCGTCGATCATGGCGATGCGCGGGGCGCCAGCGGAGAGCATCGATGCGATCGCCTACAACGCGAGCAAGGGCGGGGTCGTCACGTTCACGCAGGACCTCGCGTGCAAGTGGGCGAGCCGCGGCGTCAATGTCAACGCGATCGCGCCGGGCTGGTTTCCATCGATCATGTCCGACAAGGTCTTTGCGGAGCGCAAAGAGGTGATCCTCGACCGCATCCCGTTGGGACGCTTCGGCAGCGAGTCCGACCTCAAGGGGGCGATCGTTTTCCTCAGCTCGTCCGCGTCGTCGTTCGTCACGGGCCACACGCTCGTCGTGGATGGCGGACAGCTGGCGCAGTAGTCCACAGGGTTTCATCGCGGTGCTCTGAGCTTCAGGCGGTGCCTTGGAGATCTTCCCAAACCGGTCCCGGGATCCGCTACTGGACGGACACGGTGTCCAAGAGGTCCTGGTACTTCTCGAGCGCCGCCACGCGGCGGGTCGGCACGTGGTCCGTCGGCACCGCGGTCGGTACGTACTCACGTGTGATCAGCTTCGCGACCGTGGCTTTGTGGACCTCGTCGGGGCCGTCGTAAAGCCGACCGGAGCGCGAGAACGCGTACATCTCCTGCAGGGGCATGTCCGTGGACAATCCGAGGGATCCGTGCACTTGGATCGAGCGGTCGAGGATGTCGTGCATCACCTTGGCGCCGTGGTACTTGATCATCGAGATCTCGACGCGGCTACCAGAGGCGCCCTCGCGGTCGATCTTCCACGCCGCGTGCAGCGTGAGCAACCTCGCGGCGGCGAGCTCGGCCGCGGAGAGGGCGATGAAATCCTGGATGAACTGCTTGTCGGCCAAGCGGCTTCCGTGCACGCTCATCGAGACCGCGCGCTCGCACATGTCGTCGAACGCTCGCCGGGCTACCCCGAGCCATCGCATGCAGTGGTGGATGCGGCCGGGGCCGAGGCGCTTCTGTGCGAGGAGGAACGCTCCACCTTCGGTGCCGAGCAACGCGTCGCGCGGTACTCGCACGTCGCGGTAGTGCACCTCGCAGTGCGTGTGTAGCGCGCCGCAGTGATGCGGGTCGTTCAGCAGCCCGAGCGGCCGCATCTCGACGCCGGGCGCATCGCTCGGCACGATGATCATCGACTGACCCTCGTAGGGATGCACGTCACGGTCGGTGACAGCCATCAGGATGTGAAAAGCGCTCCGATCGGCATTGGAGACGAACCACTTGCTCCCGTTGATGACCCACTCGTCGCCGTCGCGGACCGCAGCCGTCGTGAACTGCTTCGGGTCCGACCCCGTGCCCTGCTCGGTCATCGAGAAGGCGCTCAGGATCTCGCCCGCCAACAACGGCTTGAGCCAGCGCTCCCGCTGATCGTCGCTGGCGGCTAGCGCGAGGAGTTCGATGTTGCCCGAGTCGGGCGCCTGCACGCCGAAGACGGGTGGGCCGAGCTCGGACGCGCCAAGGATCTCGTGCACGAGCGCGAGCTTCACCTGGCCGAGACCGGCTCCACCGAGCTCCGGTCCGAGGTGGGCCGCCCAGAGGCCGCGGTCTTTGACCTCCTGCTGAAGCGGCCGGATGACGCGGAGGTAGGTCGCATGGTCGAGCGCGAGTGTCTCCAGCGGGAGGATCTCGGTGCGCATGAAGTCGCGGATCCACGTCAGGTCCGACTCCCACTCAGGATCCGTCGAAAAGTCCCAGGCCATCTCTTCCTCCTTGGTGTGGTCGCCGCAACGGTATGGGGCGCCACGTCGGCGGCCCGGGTGTCCGCTGCGCGATTTCGTTCAGGTGTCCAAAGCGCTCTCGCGCGAGCCGCGATCCGGCTTTGGGAATTCTTCCAAGCGGGTCGATTTCCGTGGGCGACTGCTCCCGTAGGCTCGGCGCAGTGTCCGAGGGGCGTTTCACGGCTCGCACGTGGACCACCGAACCCGGGCGGAAACCAGACTGCGCCTCTTCGGGCGCCCCCGTGAGGAGAAATCATGACTGATGAGGCAGCAGCCGCCGTCGCCACGCAAGGGGAAGCACCCCCGGCTTTCATCGGAAACACCATTCAGGTCTCCGTCGTCACCGACGACCTCTATCGGGGCATCGACCAGCTCGTCCCCCTCGGTATCGGGCCGTTCGCGGTGTTCCGCGTCACCCCCGAGAACTGCACCGAGATGCGCTACGACGGCAAGCCCGCCGAGTACTCGATGACCCTGGCGTTCACCACGACCAACAACATGATGTGGGAGGTCGTCCAACCGCACTTCGGACCGAACATCTACCAGGACTTTCTCGACGCCGGCCATTTCGGGCTGCACCACGTCGGTGCCGATATCGGCGACATCCCGTACGAGGAGCGCATCGCCGGCCTCGTGGAGCGCGGCTACACGGAGATCCAGGGTGGTGTCGCCTTCAACGGCGACGTCCCCTTCGCCTACTTCCACAACGGTTCGGCCGAAGCCCCGATCGTGGAGATCTTTCAGTTCCCGGACGGGTTCGATCCCCAGCCGGACGAGATCTACCCGGCACCGGCCGCGTAGCCGCTTCCCACCTCCGAGAGCGAAAGGCACACCATGGGTCTCACCCTGCAGCTGAGCGAGTACCAGGAGAAGTACCAGTACTTCAACTTCGAACGCCGTGACGGCATTCTCCAGGTGACGATGCACACGGACGGCTCCGATCTGGTCTGGGGCTTCGGCCCGGACGAGGAGTGCGGCTTCATGTTCGAGGACATCGGCCGCGATCCCGAGAACAAGGTGATCATCCTCACGGGCTCGGGCGACTCGTTCATCGACAACGAGGAGTTCGGGACGGGGGA
>JBBQUN010000431.1:0-2856 GCA_038212405.1 Acidimicrobiales bacterium
GCTGCCTTCGAGTTCTTCACCAAGCTGGGTGTGCCCTTCTACTGCTTTCACGATGTCGACATGGCACCCGAAGGCATGACCTTCGCCGAGACGACAGCCAACCTCCGCCACATGGTCGACCGGGCTGCCCGACTCCAACAAGAGACCGGTGTCAGGCTCCTTTGGGGAACGGCCAACCTCTTCTCGCATCCCCGATACATGGCAGGCGCCGCCACCAATCCCGACCCGGAGGTCTTCGCATGGGCGGCCGCTCAGGTGTGCAACATGCTCGAGGCGACCCACCGACTCGATGGCGCCAACTACGTGCTGTGGGGAGGCCGTGAGGGCTACGAGACCTTGCTCAACACCGATCTGCATCGCGAGGGCGAACAGCTCGCCCGGTTCCTCCATCTGGTCATCGAGCACAAGCACCGGATCGGTTTCGATGGGCTCCTCCTGCTCGAGCCCAAGCCGTTCGAACCGACCAAGCACCAATACGACCACGACACCGCAACGGTGCACGCCTTCCTCCAACGGTGGGACCTCGCCGATGAGTTGAAGGTCAACATCGAGGTCAACCACGCAACGCTCGCCGGTCACGACTTCCAGCACGAAGTCGCCTATGCCATCGACGCAGGGATCTTCGGCTCGATCGATGCCAATGCCGGCGATGACCGGCTGGGTTGGGATGTCGACCGCTTTCCTGTTTCGGTCGAGCAGATGACGCTCGGCATGGTCGAGCTCCTGCGCGGCGGAGGCTTCACCAGCGGCGGGCTGAATTTCGACGCCAAGCTCCGTCGCCAGAGCACCGACCGTGAAGATCTGTTCCACGCACACATCGGGGGCATGGACACCATGGCGCGGGCACTCCTCGCTGCCGACTCACTCCTTGCATCGGGCGACATCGAGGTGATTCGCTCGGCCCGCTACGCCGACTGGTCGAACGACTTCGGGTCTGCGCTGTTGCACGGCGAGTTCGACCTCACCGCACTGCAAGCGCGGGCCATGACCGCGGCCGAACCCCAGCGCCGGTCGGGGCGGCAGGAGGAGCTCGAGAACCTCGTTGCCCGTCACGTGCAGCGAGCGATCTGACATGAGCCTCGTCCTCGGCATCGACTCGTCCACCCAGTCGACCAAGGCGGAACTCCGGCACCTCGAATCGGGTGCGCTCATCGCATCGGGGCACGGCAGACATCCCTCGACTTCACCACCGCGAAGCGAGCAAGACCCGCGAACCTGGTGGGAGGCGTTACGAGCAGCGCTTGCCCCACTTGCGACCCACCTCGCCGAGGTGAGTGCGATCAGCGTTGCCGGGCAACAGCATGGTCTCGTGCTGCTCGATCACGCAGGCGAGCCGCTCCGACCAGCCAAACTCTGGAACGACACCGAATCCTCGACCCAAGCTTCGGCCATGGTTGCCAAGCTCGGCGCCGAGGCGTGGGCTGCGGCCTGCGGTTCGGTGCCGGTGGCCAGCTTCACCATCACGAAACTCGCCTGGGTGGTCGAACACGAACCCGATCTGGTCGACCAGATCGCACACGTCATGCTGCCGCACGACTACCTCACGTTCCGGTTGACGGGTCGATCGGTGACCGATCGAGGCGACGCATCGGGAACCGGATGGTGGTCGCCTCTCACTGACGCCTACCGTCCCGAGCTGTTGGAAGCGGCCGGCGTTCCGGCTTGGCTCATCGACCGGTTCCCCACCGTCTTGCCGCCACTCGACACCGTAGGCGAGGTCGCCGACAACGACCTGGGCCTACCCTGCGCCGCCATCGTTGCTCCCGGCACCGGTGACAACATGGCAGGAGCGCTCGGCATCGGCCTCGGCATCGGCGATGTCGCCATGTCGATCGGGACCTCCGGCACCGCCTATGCGCTCAGTTCGTTCCCCACCACTGACGCCACCGGCGCCGTCGCCGGCTTCGCCGATGCATCAGGTCGCTACCTGCCGCTCGTCGCCACCCTCAACGCCACCAAAGTCACCGATTGGACCGCGTGGATGCTCGGCCTGACCGCTCCCGAACTGGCCGACCTGGCACTCGAGGCCGAACAAGGCGCCGATGGTGTGGTCATGGTCCCCTACCTCGATGGCGAACGCACACCGAACCGGCCCGACGCGACCGGCCAGCTCGTTGGGCTGCGAACCACCACGAGCCGGGCCGCGATGGCGCGGGCCGCGCACGAGGGGGTGGTATGCGGGCTGCTCGACGGGATCGACGCACTGGGCGTCGCCGGTGTCGAGCTCGACGGCCGACTCTTCCTCATCGGCGGTGGTGCGCGGTCGGTTGCCTTCCGCACCGTGGTTGCCGGGCTGGCCGACCAACAGGTCGTGGTGCCCGATGCCGACGAAGCCGTTGCTGCCGGGGCCTGCGTACAGGCGGCTTCGGTACTCGGGCAGCTCGACGCCATCGAAGTCTCGAGGAATTGGAGGCTCGGATCCGGAACCGAACTCGACCACCCAGCCACCGAATCGGCCATCAGGCAACGGAGCGAGGTTCGCTCTCGCTACGCCGCCGCCACGACCGAAGCCGCGAAGGTCAGCCTGACCGGCCGATGACCTCGCCGCTACGAAACACCGTGACCGGCCCGCCCTCACTCACGGCGATGACGATCACCTCGGGATGGTCATAGCTGTAGCGACGCCCTGACGTATGCCGAGTGCCGCCCATTGCCGGTAGTCGCTGCTCGGCTTCGACACTCGGCACGAGGCGAACGCCGAGTTGGCGAAGCGTGCCCGATGGGTCGAACATGGTGGCCCCATCGACCTGGCGGAGAGCATGTCGCAGCGGTCCGAGCACCGTCGGTCTCTCCAGCTGCATCGGCGGCGGCGTGTCGAGTGCTGTCGCATCAAGGGCTGCTGTCGCATCAAGGGCT
>JBBQUN010000432.1:0-2842 GCA_038212405.1 Acidimicrobiales bacterium
CGGCCCTCAGGTTGGCTGGTTGTCGGTGGCGTAGGAAGCGAATGGCGAGGCGATGGTTTTCAGCTCAGCAACGAGGTCGGGCGGCAGATCTGCGTCAACAGCAACGGCGTCGGTCAGCCCACCAAATCGGTCGGTGATGGCTGCCACGAGTTCATCGTGGCGGCCGACCGCGGCGAACAGGCGAACGACGTCGTCACTCACGGCTCCCGCCATCTGATCCCAGCCGTCGTTGCGGGAGAGATGGAGGAGCTTCTCACCGAGTTCCTCGAGACCGTGCTCGACGAGGACAGGCCAGTACGCCTTCGTCGACCCATAGAACCCGACACGCGTTCGCACCCACTCGATGGCCTTCGACACTTCCTCATCGGTTGCGCCGGTGGCGACGAACCCGCCGCCCGAGATCTGGAAGTGCTCGCGCCGACGACCGGTGCGGGCCATGCCTTCTTCGATCCGGGGCAGGATCTGGTTGACGATGTAGTCCCTGGTGCAGAACCCATGAAGAGCAACGCCGTCGCAGGCTTCACCGGACAGCCGCAACATGGCCGGCCCGACCGCGCTGATCTTGATAGCTGGGACGGAGAGATCGTTTGGCGGCGGAGCGAAGTTCGGGGTCATCAGCGAGAAGTGGTAGTGCTCGCCTTCGAACGTCAGTCGCTCACCGGTTTTCCAGGTGTTCCAGATCGCCCGGACCGAATCGATGTACTCCCGCATGCGAGGTGCTGGCGCGGTCCACGGCGTCGAGAAGCGGCGTTCGATGTGGGGTTTGACTTGGCTACCGAGGCCGAGCACGAACCGTCCGTTCGATGCGGCGTGGAGATCCCATGCCATACCGGCCGCCATCATCGGGCTTCGGGGAAAGGCGATGGCGACGCCGGTGATCAGTTCGATCCGGTTGGTATTGACCGCAGCAATGGCAAGAGGGAGGAAGGGGTTGTGTGCGTTCTCGGCAACGGTGATGCCATCGAAACCGGAGGCCTCGATCGTCGATGCCAGCTCGGGCACCGCGTTGAGATCGTCGTTTGGAAACGGGGCGATGACCTGCATGAGCGGAGACTATGTGGCCGAGCTCGATCAGTCGAGGTCCCGACCGAGTTTGTCGACTGGCTTGCCTCAAGAGGGTGAGCGAGTGAAGAGTGGGGGATGACCTCAGCATCGGAACTCCATGAGTACTTTGCCGAAGGCGAGCGTCGAGCACTCGCACTCGGTAACCGCGGTCCGGTTCGCTTCGTTGGCGACGGAGCGCTCCACCCCGAGATTCTCGAGGCGTATTGGAAGCAGGGCTTCTATGTGTTCGAAGGGGTGTTCGGCGAGGCGGAGCTCGCCGACATAGAGGCCGATCTGGAGGGCTTTCGTCGTCGTCTGCCGGTGCATCGCGGCGCTGAGGTCGACATCGACGGAAATCCGGCCATTGGTGTCGGGCTGACCGCCCCGAAGATCTCCTGGGCCAGGCCGCTGTCGGATCCGCTCGGCGGCACCACCGCAAGCCACGGGCGTCACCCGGTCAAGATGCATGAGCCCGCAGCTGCCGATGACGCTGCTCCTGAAGTCGTCTTCGTTGTGCAGGGCTCGCTCCAGCACAGCGACGCCTGTTTGCGGGCCTATGGCCACCCCGACCTTCTTGGCGTTGCTGCCGCGCTCAACGGTAGAGATTTCACACCATTCAACGAGGCCCTGTTCCTGAAGGACCCCGGGGTTGGCCCGTCGGTGGCGTGGCATCGCGACGGCGTGACCCATTGGGATGCCGACGACTGGGACCAGGGTTCGCACGGGTTCAACTTCATGGGCCAGGTCTATGGCTGCACGCCAGCGAACGGCGTTTGGGTGGTGCCAGGTACCCACAAGTTGCGCAAGGTCGATATCGCCGAGATGGTGGCAACGGCAGGATCGGATCGCTTGCCTGACGCCATCCCTCTGGTGTGCGCCCCCGGCGACGTTGCCATCACGAACCGCCAAGCGATCCACGGATCGTTCGCAAACACCAGTCCCGACACTCGGGTCACGATCAACATGGGGTTCCACCGGCGAGCGTCGGTGCTCGGCCAAACCGGGGCAGGCATCCACGGCGTCACCGGTGTGCTCGATGAGGATCGCATCGCTCGACGCTCGAAGGTGATCGGGTGGGCGATCGACGCTCGACGCCAGCGCTATCACGACGAGAAGCCGTTCGAGTACCAGCCTCTCGTCGGCCAAGCACTGCAGTTCGACGACGACGCACGAGCAGAACTGGCCGACTACAACGCGCTCGACCTCAGCATCTGAGCTCGACGTTCCTCAGCCGAGGCCAGGCGCTCCGGTATAGGCCGAGAGGCAAGGCTGTCCACCGAGGTGGCAGGGCATGACCTTCGAGCCCTCGGGAATCTCGCCGGACCGGATCATGACTTGGAGCATGCCAACGGTCATGTCGGCCAGATAGACGCCCCCATAGGAATCCCATCCGCCGAGAGCGAGCACGGGGATGGCTCGAAAGAACAGTGTCGGCATGCCCGAATCGGGTCCGGTCGAAGGCGCGCAGACCGCCCAACACGGCGGGAGCAATGAGGCAGATGACCGCTGAGGAGACGCCGATGTCGCTACCGAGCAGGCCGAAGCGACGCTCGCCTCAGGAACTGAGTTCGTCGAGGAGGAGTTCGAGCGCAGCCGCGGTGAAGCGTTCCATGTTGGCTGCCCGATCGTTGTCGCCGGTCGAGACCTGTTGCGCTTGCGTGGAGCCGTCGGGACGACACAACGCCACCCAGGCATGACCGGCAGGATCGCCATAGGGGTTCCCGCTCGGACCGGTAGCGCCGGTCTCGGCCAGACCCCAGTCGGCGCGCATCTTCGACTTTGCTGCGATGGCCAGATG
>JBBQUN010000433.1:0-2839 GCA_038212405.1 Acidimicrobiales bacterium
GATCGTCAGCGTCGAATAGCCGAGGTCCTCGGCCTTCTTGGCCAGTTCGACCCATTCGGCTCGGGTGGAGGCGGCACGGGCTTGGACTCCGAAACGGAAGGGCTTGGTCATGAAGGCACGCTATCCGAGCGCCGCCACCCAGGCCCCGAGCATCACCATCGTCGTGAGCTGAGCGGCGATCGTGATCTTCAAGTGATTCGCCAGTTCGGATTTCATCTCGCCGCGCAGTTCTGCCATCTCGCCGCGTAGCTGGGCCATGTCGCCGCGCAAATCTTGCCCCAGGGACTGGAGATCTCGGTGAGTGGCGAGACTGGCGTAGTCGAGTGGTGGCATTGCTTCCATGGCGATATCGGCGAAACGCTTGTTGGAGAAGATGCGTTCGAGTTCCTGACGAAGATCGAGACGGTCTTTTTCGTTGATGGACATGATGGGCGCCCCAGTAGGTATTGGCAAGGGACGGGAGCGCCTGCTCCGAGGTTGATCACTGTACGCGGGGCGTGTGACACCCAGGGTTGGCAAGTGGGTTATCGGGTCTGTCGTTGGTCGGCTGCGTACGCTGCTGGGTCATGGGGTACCTCCGCTACATCACGCACCCGAACGTTGCCATCGACCCGGCGGTTGCGGTGCCCAACTGGTCGCTCAGCGATGTCGGACGCGGCCGGGCCATGGCGATGTTGCGCCAGCCGTGGGTAGCCGGGACGAGTCGGATCGTGAGCAGCAACGAGACGAAGGCGCTCGAAACCGCAACGCTGCTCGCCGATCACGTCGGGCTCACTGTCGAGGTGCGTCATAACAGTGGTGAGATCGATCGCTCGGCAACTGGCTTCGTACCGGCAGCCCGTCACGAGGAACTGGCCGACCGGTTCTTCGCCGAGCCAACGCAGCCGGCGAACGGTTGGGAAACGGCCGTTGCCGCCCAGCGTCGCGTCGTCAACTCCCTCGCTGACCTTCTGGTCGACATTGATGAGGACATCGCTGTGGTTGGGCACGGCGCGGTGGGAACCCTCTTGATGTGTCATCTGGCCGACCTCCCGATCGACCGGCAACATGACCAACCCGGCCAAGGTCACTACTGGACCTTCGATCTCGGTAGCAGGCGGATCCTTCATCGATGGTTCCCGATCGACGACGTCGGATGAGCCCCGGGCCATGACGGGAGGCATCTCTCGACGAGGTTGATCTCCGCAGCGCTGATCACAGCAGTGTCAGAGTCGATCGGTACGGTAGGGCGATGGCGACCACCGGGGGACGAACACCAGCGGCGAGACACCGCGTGCTCGACGGGTTCAGCGAACCGGCTGCGGAGTGGTTCGCCACCACCTTCGTCGAGCCGACGGCACCGCAGATCGAGGGGTGGCCTGCCATCGCCCGAGGTGAGAACACCCTCATCCTGGCCCCAACCGGCTCGGGTAAGACGCTCACCGCCTTCTTCTGGGGTCTCGATCAGATCACGTCGGTTGCCACGCCCGACGACAAGAATCACCGCACCCGGATCCTCTACATCTCGCCGCTACGGGCTCTGGCGGTCGACGTCGAGAAGAACCTTCGGGGTCCGCTCCAGGGCGTACGCCTCGCCGCCGAGCGCCTTGGCCACCCCTTCCACGAGCCGCAGGTGGCGCTGCGCACTGGCGACACCCCCCAAGACGAACGGCGCCGCCTCGGGTCCCATCCGCCTGACTTGTTGATCACCACGCCCGAGTCGCTGTACCTGATGCTCACGTCCAAGGTCCGCGAGACGCTGGCCGGGGTCGAGACGGTCATCATCGACGAAATCCACGCGCTTGCCGCCACCAAACGCGGTGCCCACATGGCCCTCAGCCTCGAACGGCTCGATCGCATCACCGACCGACCGGTGCAACGCATCGGGCTCTCGGCAACCCAGCGACCGCTCGAAGAGATCGCCCGATTCCTTGGCGGGTTCGACACCGAGCGGGCGCCCCGGCCGGTCACGATCATCGACACCGGTATTCGCAAGACTCTCGAGATCGAGGTGATCGTCCCAGTCGACGACATGGCTCGGTTGGGCGAGGAGATCACCGACGAACCAATGAGCGGTCCAACCGCCGCTGGTCCAGCTCGACGCAGCATCTGGCCGGCGATGCACCCGAAGTTGCTCGAACTGGTGATGGAGCATCGGTCGACGATCATCTTCGTCAACTCCCGTCGATTGGCCGAGCGTTTGGCTACCCGCCTCAACGAACTGGCCCTCGAACACGACGACGCATCGGTCGGCGACGAAGCGCAGGGTCGTTCACCCGAGGCCGGCCGAGAAGTGGTCAAAGCCCATCATGGATCGCTGAGCCGTGAGCAGCGTCTCATCATCGAAGACGAACTGAAGCGAGGCACGCTCAAGGGTTTGGTCGCTACCTCTTCGTTGGAGCTTGGCATCGACATGGGGGCGGTCGACCTCGTCATCCAGGTCGAATCCCCGGGTGCGGTCAGCCGCGGCCTCCAGCGGATCGGCCGAGCCGGGCACCAGGTCGGCGCACCCAGCCGGGGCAAGTTCTTCCCGAAACACCGGTCGGATCTGCTCGAAGCCGCCGTTGTCGTCGACCGCATGCAGGCGGGGTTGATCGAGGAGACCCGCTACCCGCGGAACCCGCTCGATGTGTTGGCCCAGCAGATCGTGGCCATGGTCGCCCTCGACGATCTGCCGGTTTCCCAGGTCGCCGAAATGGTACGCGGTTCGGCCAACTTTGCCGAGATCTCCGACGACGCGTTGTCCTCGGTGCTCGATCTGCTCGCCGGGCGCTACCCCTCCGACGAGTTCGCCGAGCTCCGACCCCGGATCGTGTGGGATCGGGTCGAGGGAGTTCTGCGCGGCCGCCCCGGAGCGCAA
>JBBQUN010000434.1:0-2820 GCA_038212405.1 Acidimicrobiales bacterium
CCACTCGGCCTATGACCGCATGTATCCGCTCGCCGATGTGCCCGACTACGAGCCGACACCCGACAACTCTGTTGCCGGCCTGGCCGAGGCCCAAGGTCGACCGGCGAGCGAGGTCATGTACGACTTGCTGCTCGACAACGAGGGTGAGCGGCTGCTCTACGTCCCGCTCATGAACTACGCGAACGGCGACCTCGACGACCTCCGCGAAATGATGACCTCGTCGAACTCGATCTTCGGCCTGTCCGACGCCGGGGCTCACTGCAACGCCATCTCCGACGGTTCGATGCCGACGACGGCCATCACCCACTGGACTCGTGATCGTTCCCGCGGTGAGCTGATTCCGCTGGAAGACATCGTGCACCGCCAGACCCAGGCGACGGCGCAGCACGTTGGCTGGAACGATCGTGGCGTGCTTGCACCGGGCATGTTGGCCGACATCAACGTCATCGATCACGCCAAACTGCGGATCATGGCGCCGCATCTCGTCGCCGACTTGCCGGCCGGTGGCACCCGCCTCATGCAGCGAGTCGAGGGCTACCGGGCCACCATCAAACGAGGCGTGGTCACCGTCCTCGACGACGAACTCACCGGCGAACGCCCAGGCCGCCTCCAGCGAGGCTGAGGCTCGTTTCACAGGTTCGCCTCAGCGGGCCGCGAGGCACGTCTCGGTTCCGCTGTCGCGAATGCGGCCTCGACGTCGACGAAGCGCCACGAGTAGTCGGTTGGACGAAGGTCGAGATCGAGCACACCCCAAGTCGTTGCGATCCGCAACGCCGAGAGCGGGTGTGGCGTCAGGTTGCTGCGCAGCGAGACCCCGCCGGTGCCGACGGTGAACCCCCGGATGCCTCGATCCAGGTCGACGGTGCCATCGGGTCGGGCCGGAATGAACCGTTCGTAGTGATGCGCATGGCCGCTCAGGATGAGGTCGGTCCCGGCATCGTAGAGCAGCTGCTGCAACGGCTCGATCGCGACGTCGTCGGCGTAGGGGAGATACGAGGAAAAGCGGGGGTGGTGCATGTAGGCGATCCGGCACATCCCTGGGGGCGCTGTCTCCAGCTGCTGTGCGAGCCACTGGCCCTGTGGGCTCGCAGCGTCGCAGCCGCCGACCTCACCGCAATTCGAGTTGAGGGCGAGGATCTGCCAATTGCCGACACTCGTGGCGTAGTAGCCCTTGGTCGGGTCGCCGGCGGCGGCACCGAAGTAGGCGAAGTACGGGGCCGCTCCCGGAGTGTGGTACTCGTGGTTGCCGGGCACGGGGTCGAACCGCTCGCGCTGGTCACCGAAGATGGGGTCGAAGCAGGTCTCGAACTCGACGGTGGTGCCATCCTCGCAAACGAAGTCGCCGAGCCCGAGGATCGGGCCGGGGAGAACATCCAACAAGTCGCTCACCCGCTGAGCACCGCCGCCATTGCAAAGCACCATGTCGCCAACGGCGACCATGTCGATCGTTGTCGGGTCAACCAGCTCGCCGGCGCACGGACGGATGTCGGAGCGTTGCCCGCCGGCCGACACGGCAACGACCTCGTAGACCAGTGTCCCGACTCGGTCGCTGTCGCCGAAGCGAAGGGCGGCCGTTCGGCCCCGCCACGCGACGGCACCACCGTTGAAGCGGCGAGACACGATGTAATCGGCGGCGCCTGGTGACTCGGCCCATTCGATGTCGAGCGTCGCCGGCCCCGTTCGCACCACCTGACAGCTCACCGGCGCTGGGAGAACAGCTCGCTGATCAGAGCACGGAGCGGCGACTGAGCGTCGGCCATCGCCAGCTCGGGCGACAACCGACTAGTCGAGTCCACCGGCACGGTCACTGTCGTCGAACGAGAGCTGGCTCGTTCGACCTCGCCAGTAGATCGGACCGCCGTCGACCGAACGGGAGACGATGTACTCGACGGCGCCGTTCCCGGCCGCCCACGCCACGGTCAGCCTGCCTGCCGACGGGGTGACGACGCAGGTGGTCGGGGGTGTGAGCACGGTGGCCAGCCGGGCATCGTCACACGGTGTCGGGGCGGATCGTTCTCCCTCGGCGGAGATCGCCACCACCGAGTACTGGAGAACGCCGGTGCGATCAGTGTCGACCACGTCGAGCGTCGACGTTCGGGCTCGCCAGTGGTCCGGGCTGTCGTCGACGGTGCGGTAGACCACGTAGGCATCGGCGCCGGCAGCGGGCTGCCAACTGATCTGGAGTGCACCTTCGCCGGCGCCGTCGACGGTACGGCCGGTATCGGCACGATTGCTGCCTCGGCGGTGCTCGCCGACGACAGCAGTGTCGCCAGCAGCAACAGCCCCGCTGCGCCGATCGTTCGGATGTGTCGATTGCCGTTCGATCGATGTCGCCGCATGCCGCCTCGATTGCTCATGGCCATCAGCGCAGCCGTTCTCGTTCGCCAAGCTACTCAGGGTCGCGCAGGGGACCAATGGGTAGCTCTCCTTGCAGGCGCGTGACACACCGCATCGGGAACCGGGAGTGGCAACGCAGCGGATCGAGAACTGCGTGCACCTTCGCCGCAACGGACCCTGTCAGAAATGGGCCCTGTCAGAAATGGACCCTGTCAGAAATGGAGCGATGAGGAATCTGGTTCAGGTGGTCGTCCATGCCTTCGAGATCCGCTCGATCGAGTTGATGCGGTTCTCGAGGGCGTGGGCGACGGGGTAGAGCATGAGTTCGTTGGCGCCAGTCCGCTCTTGGAGCCGTCGCAAACCTTCGACGACCGTGTCGGCCGTACCCACATGTGAGTTGCTCGGCATCGATGAGGCGGTCGCATAGTTCGGGTGGGCGATGGCTTCGTCGGGGCCGACGAGTTCGACGGTCTGGCCGGTACG
>JBBQUN010000435.1:0-2813 GCA_038212405.1 Acidimicrobiales bacterium
GTTTCGCCGTATCTCTCCCAGATCGAAGACGCGATCGACCACATGGCCCGAGGCCAGCGTCCACTCGACTGGCGAGCAAAGGTCGAAGACTCACGAGTTGCCATCGCCTCGTCCGATATCGCCTCACCTGCTCCTGCCTCAGCTCCCCCAGCAGCGATCGACCTTCGGGCCAAACCACCACGAGTCGACGAGACCATTTCGCAGGACCAAGCGCTCGAGGCGGCGCTCTTGGAGGTCTTGCAGTCGTGGCGTCGAGATCGAGCCCGAGCCGCCGACGTCCCAGCGCACGTCGTGTTCAACGACCAGACCTTGCGAGCCATTGCGGTGAGTCGTCCAACCAGCCGGGCGGGATTGGCCTCGATCAACGGCGTCAGCGCCGCCAAACTCGAACGCTATTGCGACGAGATGATCTCGCTGATTCGGTCCGTCGCCAGCGTCGCCTGACAGCATCACACGTCGGCGTTGCGGGCCGCCATCATCGCGCTCAGCTTCGAGAAGTCGACGCTGATGAACAGACCCGTCGCCTCGGCGCACAATCGTTCCCCAGCATGCAGCGTTGCGTTCACGAAGATCTTTCGTCCCTCGATCCGATCAGCCCAAGCCTCACACACGAGCAGTTCGTGGAGGGGCGTCGGGGAGCGATAGTTGATGGTCAGGGATCCGGTCATTCCCGGGTTACCGGTCATGGCCTGGGCGGCCCCCATCACTTCGTCGAATGCTGCGGCCACCAAGCCTCCGTGCACACTGCCAGGAGGCCCCTCGTACGCCGAGCCGAACGTCACCTCGGCTCGGACCCGAGGCGGTTCGATGGTGAAATTCATGAGCGGGGCAATTGGATTCGCCCGGCCGATCAACGGGCTGTACTCGGCATGGCCGCTTGGAGGGCCGGCACCGGCGGTCGACGCCTCGGCAAACTGTTCGTATCGACGGCCGTGCCCGAACCCGCGCAGCGTCGTCACCATCGTTTCGAGCTCATCAGCCATCTCGGCGAAGGCGGCGTCGGGCGCTTGGTTGTCGACCAACCGGTCGATCATCTCCCGCATGGCATCACCCACCCGCCAGGTGAGCACCTGGCGTGGTGAGAGCATCGACGTGTCAGCAGTCGAGTAGTACCCCGACAGCACCTCAGACCCTTTTCCTTCAGACCCTGTTCCTTCAGACATTGGCATCCTCACGATCTCGGTACACCGCAATCACCGGCACATGGTCACTCGGCTTGGTTCCCTTCCGTCCGTTGCGATCGATCAGGTCGACGATGCAACGCTCGGCCAACCCCGATGAGGCCAAGAGGTAGTCGATACGCATCCCTTCCCGTTTGTGGAAACGGCCGGCCTGGTAGTCGTAGTAGCTGTAGAGCCCAGGGTCGGGGTAGCGATCGCGGAAGGTATCGACGAGGCCGAACGCCTTCACTTCGTCCAGCGCATCGCGTTCGGGTTGAGTGACGTGCGTGCTCCCCTCGAACACCGAACGATCCCAGACGTCGATGTCGGTCGGCGCAATGTTCCAATCGCCGGCGACGACCACATCGGCCTCGGGCGAGGTGGTGTTGTCGAGATGGGCTCGGAGCCGCTGGAGCCAGGACAACTTGTAGTGATAGTGCTCGTGGCCGACTTCCCGCCCGTTCGGCACATAGACGCTGTGCACTCTGATGCCGCCGCACGTCGCCGACACCAGCCGGGCGTCGGGATCCGGCTCGATGCTGTCGGCGAATCCACCGATCGCATCGGCAATACCCACCCGAGACAGGATGGCCACGCCGTTCCACTGCCCTTGGCCATGATGAACCGACTCGTAGCCAAGCTCGGCAAACACCGCCGTCGGAAAGGCCTTGTCGGACAGTTTGGTCTCTTGAAGGCACAGCACATCGGGCTGGACTTGTTCGAGCCAGTCCTCGACCCGGGGCATTCGGGCCTTCAGTGAGTTCACATTCCACGTGGCAACCAACATGTGGCCGACGATACCGGCGGGCTGGCGATCGGCGCCGACCACTACGCTCGACGAATGAGCTTCACGGTCACCACTTGGACCGACTACCTCTGCCCCTGGGCCTACCTCGGCAGACCACACTCGCAGTGGATTCGCGATCAAGGGGTACCGGTATTCATCCGAGCCTACGAACTCCACCCGGACACCCCAGCCGATGGCCGTCCCATCCGGCCAGGCGGGTCCTATGACCGGCTCCTCGACCGCCTCGGAGTCCAGGCCACCGAAGCGGGCATCGCGTTCACCAAACCCACGCGCACGCCAAACACCCGGGCGGTGTTGGAACTACTCGAACTCGTCCACCAGTACGAGCCAAGCCGCTCACTCGACTTCGACACCGCGCTCGCCAACGCCGCGTGGATCGATGGGAGGAGGATCGACGACCCGGTCGTCCTCCGTGCGCTCGCCACCGAGGCGGCGATCAGCCGTGAAGTCCTGGATCGGCACGAGCACGGTGAAGGAGCCGATCTCCTCGACGCCAGCCGATCTGACGCGATCGAACTGGAAGTCTCGGCAACGCCATCGTGGCGCATCGGCGAACTCACGATCAGTGGTGTCCACCACGATGAGCAGTTTCAGCGCTGGGCGGGAAAGCTCATTGCCCGCAACACAGCCTGACTCCTCTCGTTTGAGGTCAGCTCTGCTCGGGTCACACAGCTAGGCTGCTTCGTTGTGGCCCCGCAACCGTCAACTGCCCCTTCCGGACCCAACGACTGGCTGATCGAAGAGCTTCGCCAGCAGTATCGGGAGAATCCCCGATCCGTCCCCGAAGCGTGGCGCACCCTCTTTGCCGAGTCGGAAGGAGCCGCCCCGAATGGCACGCACACCAA
>JBBQUN010000436.1:0-2802 GCA_038212405.1 Acidimicrobiales bacterium
CCCCGTCGTAGACCATGCCAAAGGTCTTGCCATCCTGCCAGCGGGCATCATCGGCCCGCTTTTCGGTGAGAGCATCGATGACCGCATCCACGGATTGACCGGTTTGTGAGAACGCCATGCCCTGAGTCTTGCCGGTCGAACGGCCCCTTGCGAACACCAAGCGTGATTCAGTGCACGGCGCGCAGCGCGAACGATCCCAAGACCAGGAGCGTCACCCCGAGTACCAGGAGTTGCCATTCACGTTGATGGCGAAGGGCAGCAAGTGCTGCAACCCCACACGAGGCGACAACGACGACCTCGATGAAGACCAATCGATCGGTCGTCGGGAGCAACAGTTCTCGAAGCACACTGGTCGAACCGGGAATGTGCGGGGACCATTTCCGTGTTCTGCCCTTGCGATGTCGCGGCGAGCCGATGCCTACGCTTGCGAGCCAAACGCCGACCGACGAAAAGGACCTGACTCGTGCCAGCAACGCCTCTCCTCCAATGGTCCACTCTCGATGATCGGACCCCAGCGCATGCTCTGGTTGGCGATGTCGATCTCGTCATCGTCCGTCTCGATGACGAGCACTCGGTCCTCTATGGTCGCTGCCTTCACCGGGGGGCGCTCATGGCCGACGGTTCGGTGAGCGGTGACGACCTCATCTGCGGGCTCCATGGTTGGGACTATCGACTCGACACCGGGATCAGTGCCTACAACAACACTGAGGCGCTACAACGGTTCGACTCGTGGATCGAGGACGACCAGGTGATGGTCGACACCGACGAAATCGGCGCATGGGCCTTCGAACACCCTCAGCCCTATGACCGGTCGGCCTATCAGGGCGCCTACCAAGATCACAGCGGGACACCAGAGGAACCGCATGTTGGGTTCATCCGCTCCCTGGCCGGCGATGGTCTCGGAGCCGGCCATGACGGCCCAATGACGTCGATGGGCGTTCCCCGGAGCCAACTGCCGAGCTGGGACGACGTGCAGTTCGTCACCGCGCAACTTGCCACTCGGCCGCTTCTCGGCGACACCGATGTCGAAACGAGCGTCGTCATCGGACCATCGGCGGCAAAGCCGCTGGTGCTCGACATTCCCCTCATCGTTTCCGACATGAGCTTCGGCGCCCTCTCCGAAGAGGCGAAGATTGCTCTGGCCAAAGGGGCCGAAGCTGCCGGCACCGGCATCTGCTCCGGCGAGGGCGGCATGCTGCCCGAGGAGCAGGAGGCCAACACTCGCTACTTCTACGAGCTTGCGTCCGGCCGCTTCGGCTACTCGATCGACAAGGTGGCAAAGACCCAGGCATTCCATTTCAAGTTCGGCCAGGGCGCCAAGACCGGCACCGGGGGCCACCTGCCCGGTATCAAGGTGCAAGGCAAGATCGCCGAGGTTCGAGACCTCGAACCTGGCACCGACGCGGTGTCGCCGGCGACCTTCCGCGACCTCATCACCATCGATGACTACCGCCGAGTCGCCGATGAGGTCCGCGAAGCCACCGGGGGCATTCCCATCGGGGCGAAGCTCTCAGCGCAACACATCGAAGCCGACCTCGACTCGGCAATGGCGATCGGCGTCGACTATGTCATCCTCGATGGGCGCGGTGGTGGGACCGGAGCGGCGCCCGCACTCTTTCGCGACAACATCTCGGTACCGACGATTCCGGCCTTGGCCAGAGCTCGCCGCCATCTCGATCGGCTCGGCGCCGATCACGTGACCTTGATCATCACCGGAGGCCTGCGAACCCCAGCTGATTTCGCAAAGGCACTGGCGCTCGGTGCCGATGCCGTTGCCGTGTCGAATGCAGCGATCCAGGCAATTGGTTGTCTCGGAATGCGGGCCTGCGCAACGAACAATTGCCCCGTCGGTATCGCAACCCAGCGCGAAGACCTGCGCTCCCGCCTGGTCATCGATGAAGCAGCCCAGCGACTCGCTCGCTTCTTCGGTGCGGCGACCGATCTGATGACGGTGCTCGCCCGGGCGTGCGGTCACGATTCGCTCACCGACTTCGAGCTCGGCGACCTGACCACATTCGACCGAGATCTGCACCATCTGAGTGGTGTCGCCTATGGAGGCATCAACCCGTGAAGCTGGGATGAGCGCACTGGCGACAATGATGCTCATCGCGTCGCTGGTGACGCTTCATTCGATGGTGACGGTGGGGTAGAACGCCACGTAGTTCTTGATCTCGGCGGCTTCGTCCTTTGGCGTCTCGTACGTCCATGCCGCCTTGGTGATTTCCTTGCCGTCGACCGCTATCAAGTAGTACGACGCATCACCCTTCCACGGGCAATGCGTCGAATGCGTGGTCTTGGTCAGCACCCCGTCGGCAATCGACGACGGCGGAAAATAGTGGTTGCCCTCGACCACGATGGTCTCGTCGCTCACGGCGATGACGACGCCATTCCAGGTTGCTGTCTTGGTCAAGATTTCCTCCACGGTCGGGACACGCCTGCCGAGCTCACGCAGGTCTCCACGTTAGGTCGGCTCAGCGCCGAACGTTGGACTCGGCCAGGCCTTCGACGAACGAGCGCCGAGGCGAACAGCGAGAACAGCACGACGCCGAAGAGTCGGCGAAAACCGGGGCGAGCGATCGACGTCGAGACTGTAGGCGACTCGACGGCGACGACGAGCCATCTGCGCCAGGCCTCCCCGAATCGGAATTCTCGCTGTGCAGTGGTGCGTCCACTACTGTCGCAGTGTTCTCGCCGCCATTGGAGCCCGCCCATGACCACGCCCACCGTCGCCCCACCGTCGGATCCTGCGTTCGATATCGAGTTCTTCTGGGACCCGGTGTGCCCCTTTGCCTGGATCACCTC
>JBBQUN010000437.1:0-2798 GCA_038212405.1 Acidimicrobiales bacterium
GCGTCCATCTGAGTGGTCGACACGTCGAATTCGTCGCGCAAGCTGGCGTGTCCTTCGGTCATGATCCGCCCGGCTTCGGTGTAGCGACCGCCGGCGAGTGCAGCGGCGAAGTCGCGGACGCGCCGGTTCTCGTTGACGACATGGCGGGCGCGACGCTGGGCGACGTCGTCGGAGATGCGGGCGACATCGTCGAGTGTGGCGAGCCGTAGCGGCCCGATCTCGTCTTCGGCTCGGGTGCACTCGGCGACTCGATCTGCGTACTCGGAGCCCTCCAGAGTGCGGTGGGCGATGAACTCGACGACGACGTCGATGTCGTCGGGAATGACGTGCGGTGTGACTTCGAGGCTGTGGCAGTCGATCAGGGTGGCGTGGCCCGCGACACCGGAGGCAATCGAGAGTTGGTCCATGATGCCGGTCGGGACACCGGTCGCCCGATGCTCGGCGCGTCGTGCGGCCTGGGCGAGCTCGAGTGGCGTTCCGTCGAAGCCCAGGGCGAGGCCGATCGCACATTCGAGTGCGGCGCTCGACGACAGCCCGGCGCCGGCAGGGATGTCGGACACGAGGTGGCCGCGAAGGCCGTTCATCGCGCCGGTCGCCCCGATCTCGTTGGCCATGGCCGCGATGTAGGAGCCCCAGTGCGGTGCGACCGAGGCGGCGTGGCCGGCGAATGGAACTGGGATGGACAGGGCGCCCGGTGCCGCGTCGGAGGTCAGCTCGATCGATCCGTCGTTGCTCGTGTACGTGAGCGTCGTTCCACGGTCGATCGCCATCGGGAAGACGAGCCCACCGGTGTAGTCGGTGTGTTCGCCGATGAGATTGACACGGCCTGGGGCATGGACACGCATGGTGGCAGACACGCTGAGAACGTAGCGGCTCGATTCTGCAACACTGCGGCGATGCCTCGCGCCGCACTCCCATCCGGAATCGAACTCGAGTACGCCACGTTCGGCGATGCGACTGATCCGACGCTGCTGCTGGTCAACGGCTACACCAGCCAGATGATCGTCTGGGAACACGTGCTCCTCGACGCGCTCGTCGCGCAGGGTCTCCACGTCGTGATCTACGACAACCGCGACGTCGGGCTGTCCACCAAGCTCGATGGTCAACTCACCGACCCGATGCAGGTCGTCCGAGCCGTGGGTGCCGGTGAGCCTGTGGATGTGCCGTACACGCTGAGCGACATGGCAGCCGACGGCATGGGCCTGCTCGACCACATCGGCGTCGAGCGCGCCCACATCGCCGGGGTGTCGATGGGCGGCATGGTCGTCCAGACCATGGCCATCGAGCACCCTGACCGGGTGGCGAGCCTGACCTCGATCATGAGCAGCCCGGGCGGCAACGAGTACGGAAGGCCCTCTGCGGAGGCTCGAGATGCGCTGCTCGCACCGCCAGCCACCGAACGCGAGCAGTACATCGCCGACTCGGTCCGGGCAGCAGTGTGGCTGTCGAAGAAGTACTACTCGGAAGAGGCGACCAAGCAGCGCTCCGCGAGTCAGTTCGACCGAATCTTCTACCCCGAGGGGTTCACCCGGCAGCTGTCGGCCATCTACGCGAGCGGTGATCGCAGCGACCGGCTCCGAACGCTCGATGTGCCGACACTCGTGATTCACGGTCGAGACGACGAACTGATCACCCCGTCCGGTGGTGAGCGCACCGCCGAATTGATCCCCGGCTCCCGATATCTCTACGTGTCCGACATGGGACACGACCTGCCCGGCCCGCTCGCGCCGATGTTCGCCGAAGCAATCGGCGGCCACATCCGCGCCAGTACGCACTGACCCGCATCATCGAGCACCACCCTCGACCCCTGACCACTCGACCCCCGACCACTCGACCCCCGACCCCTCGACCCCTCGACCCCCGACCCCCGACCCAACGTCATCAAGGAGACCCCCATGCCCGGACCACTCGCCGGTCACCGCATCATCGAAATCGCCGGAATCGGCCCCGGGCCATTCGCCGCCATGCTGCTGAGCGACCTCGGCGCCGAGGTGATTCGCGTCGAGCGTGCCGCCGCTGTTCGAGGCGGAGCGCCTGACAAGCCCGCCGGAGACATCAGCCTGCGCGGCCGTCGCAACGTCGCTGTCGACCTGAAGCACCCCGATGTGTGGCAACGCTGCTCGACCTGGTCGAGTCCGCCGACGCACTCATCGAAGGCTTCCGGCCCGGCGTGATGGAACGGCTCGGCATCGGACCCGATGTGTGCATGGAGCGCAATCCGCAGCTCGTGTTCGGCCGGATGACGGGTTGGGGCCAGGACGGTCCGATGGCGCACGCCGCGGGCCACGACATCAACTACATCGCGCTGGCCGGCGCACTCGCGCACTTCGGCCGCGAAGGCGGTAAGCCCACCCCGCCGATCAACCTCGTCGGCGACTTCGGCGGCGGCGGAATGTTCATGGCGTTCGGTCTTGTCTGCGGGATCCTCGAAGCGCAGCGCTCGGGCCAGGGTCAGGTGATCGACGTCGCGATGGTCGACGGCACCGCCACGCTCATGTCGATGATGTGGGGCCTCAAGCAGATCGGCGCCTGGGACGAGGCGTTGGGGGTCAACTTCCTCGACACCGGCGCCCCCTTCTACGACACGTACGAGACCAAGGACGGCAAGTACATCTCCCTCGGATCGCTGGAGCCGCAGTTCTACGCGGAGCTGATGCGTCGCCTCGGTTGGGAAGGTGAGGAGCTCCCCGCGCAGATGGACCCGAGTGGTTGGGACACGTTGCGGACGCGCTTCACCGAAGTGTTCCTCACCAAGACGCGCGCGGAGTGGGACGAGGTACTGCTGGGCAGCGACGCCT
>JBBQUN010000438.1:0-2792 GCA_038212405.1 Acidimicrobiales bacterium
GGTGCGTTCGGTTGCCGCGTTCGATGGCACGACCGGTGACCGCATCGATGACCTTCGCCTCGATCTTTCCGGTGCCGGCGGAGCGTGGGCGCTGCTCGGCGCTTCCGACGGTTGCCTCTGGGTCGGTGGCGACATCACCCAGTCAGGCGGTCGTTGGCTGAGTGGGATCGGGCGTTTCTGTGACCAGTCCGTTGCCACCGACAGCGAACGCCCCACCACGCCGAAGGGGTTGGTGGCGACCACCGCGACCGATGGCATCGAGCTGCGTTGGACCGGTTCGACAGACAACTTCGGCGTGACCGGCTACGAAGTGCGCCGCTCGACCGATGGCACGGTCGGACCGATCCTCGACATCGTGGAACGACTGGATTATCTCGACGTCTCGGCCGTACCGTCGCAGAATTACACCTACGCCGTCACGGCCATCGATGACGGCGGCAACCGCAGTTGGCGGAGCAATTTTGCCTCGGTTCAGCCGGGAGCCTCGATCGACGACACGCGACCGACAGCGCCGCAAGGGCTCGTGATCGACGCTGCTTCGGCGAGCGCGGTCTCGCTGTCGTGGAATCCGTCGAGCGACAACGTCGGGGTCGCTCGCTACATCGTGTTCCGTTCCGACAACGCCTCGACGGCAACCGAAGTCGGCCGCTCAGAAACACCGGCATTCACCGACAGCTCCGTCACTGGTGGACAGGACTACACCTATTCGGTCCGAGCCATCGATGCGGCGGCGAATCTCAGTTGGCGCAGCAACAACGCCGCAGCCTCCACCGTTGCCGTCTCTACCGACACCGAACGACCCACGACCCCCATGGGATTGAACGGGTTGACCACCGGCGGCACGGTCGTGCTCACGTGGACCAGTGCAACCGACAACGTCGGCGTCACCGGCTACGAGGTCTACCGTTCGAACGATGGCACGCTGGGCCCTCTGCTCAGCACCTCGACCAGTTCGTCGTTCACCGACGCTTCGGTCGAGGTTGGCGTGAGCTACACCTATGCCGTGAAGGCGTACGACGCCGGCGGCAACATGTCGTGGCGCTCGAACATGACCACCGTCTACAGCTGAGGCAGGGATCCATCCCCCATTCGCCTTTCGTTGCGGCTTTACTGGGGGCATGCCCTCCCCTCTTGCCGATCTCGTGATCGTCGCCAACCGCCTCCCCGTGAGCCGGATCGATGGCGAAGAACGCCGCTCGACCTGGGAAATCTCACCGGGAGGGCTCGTTTCCGCACTGACACCCGCCATGGCCGACTTCGATGGCGTTGCCTGGTTGGGCTGGGCCGGCGGCGACGTCGAAAGCGACCTGCAACCATTCGACCACGGTGGCCTCCGTTTGGTGCCGATCACGCTGAGCGAGGAAGAACGAGAGAACCACTACGAAGGCATGTCGAACGGCACGATCTGGCCGCTCTATCACGACAAGATCGAGCCTGCGGTCTTCCACCGCCACTGGTTCAACAGCTATCGCTTGGTCAACCGCCGCTTCGCCGAGGCGGCAGCAGCCGAGGCGGCCCAGGGTGCTTCGGTCTGGATCCACGACTATCAGCTCCACCTCGTTCCCGGCATGCTCCGCGAGCTTCGACCCGACCTCAAGATCGGGTTTTTCCTTCACATCCCCTTCCCGCCACCCGAGCTGTTCCTCCAGATTCCGTGGCGCGACTCCCTGACGAATGGTTTGCTCGGTGCCGACCTGGTCGGGTTCCAGTCACCTTCCGATGCTGCGAACTTTCATCGGTTGGCGATCATGCTCGGCACGGCCGAAGAGATCGACGCAACCAATGTCTCGCTCAACGGTCGCCCGATCGGGATTCGTGCCTTTCCCATCGGTATCGACGCCCAGCGTTTCGAAAGCGCTGCGTCCGAGCACACCGTCACCGAGGCCGCCCGTGATCTGCGCGCTCGCCTCGGCAACCCTCAGTTCGTCCTGTTGGGGGTCGACCGGCTCGATTACACCAAGGGCATCGACGTTCGCCTCCGGGCCTTCAAGGAGCTCTTCGAAGAGGAACGGCTCCATCCCTCGCAGATCGCCATGATCCAGATCGCTCAGCCCAGCCGCGACAACGTCGAGGCCTATGTGAGCCTGCGGGAGCGCGTCGAGCGCCTGGTCGGCGAGATCAACGGCGACTACGGACGCCTCGGGGTTCCCGTCATCCACTACCTCCACCAGACCCGCTCGTTCGACGAGCTCCTCGCCATGTATCGAGCAGCCGACGTCATGCTCGTCACCCCGTTCCGAGACGGTATGAACCTGGTGGCCAAGGAATACGTTGCCTGCCGGATCGAAGACTCGGGCGTCTTGGTCTTGTCAGAATTCGCAGGCGCTGCCCACCAGATGCATGAAGCGCTGTTGGTCAACCCCTTCGACATCGAAGGTTTGAAGAGCGCGATCATGGCCGCGGTCGAGATGTTGTCAGACGAGGCCCGTCAACGCATGGTGGCGCTACGAGCCAATGTCCGCGAAGCCGATGCGGTCGCCTGGGCCAACGAGTTCCTCGAAGAACTGTCTGCCACCTGAGCCACATCAGAGGTTGGGCGCAACCAACTGTTTGACTCGACCAGGTGGTGCGTGTTCGTGCTCGGCCAGGATCGCAGCGATGGCGGAAAGCGGTACCGGCGTCGGGTCGATCATCGACGCCAGACGCAGGCGATCATCAGCCATGAGGTCGAGCACACGGCGAACGTCGCCGATGTTGTACCCAAGCGACGCCCGCACCGTGAGCTCGCGTTCGTGGGTCTTGTTGGTCCATGGGAAGGAACTGCCCTTGCCGACACCAACGACGACGATGCC
>JBBQUN010000439.1:0-2778 GCA_038212405.1 Acidimicrobiales bacterium
AGTCACCGACCTCAGCAGTGGCTGCGGCCGCGATGGCCTGGGCGATCGGGTGTTCCGAGGCGTGCTCGAGCGCACCAGCGAGGCGCAACACGTCAACCCGATCGGTGCCCTCGGCCACGATCACCTCGACCAGGGCCATCTTCCCAGTGGTGACGGTGCCGGTCTTGTCCAACACGACGGTGTCGATCTCGTGGGTGGACTCGAGCACCTCGGGGCCCTTGATGAGGATGCCGAGCTGAGCACCTCGGCCGGTGCCGACGAGCAGCGCCGTAGGGGTGGCCAGCCCCAGTGCGCAGGGGCAAGCAATGATCAACACGGCAACCGCGGCAGTGAACGCGCCAGTCGCTCCCTCGCCGGTGCCGATCCAAAAGCCGAGGGTGGCCACCGATATGGCGATGACGATCGGGACGAACACACCCGAGACCCGGTCCGCGAGTCGCTGGACGGCGGCCTTGCCGTTTTGGGCGTCGGTGACGAGGCGGGCCATCTGGGCCAGTTGCGTGTCGGACCCGACGCGCGTCGCACGAATGACGAGGCGTCCACCGGCGTTGACCGTCGCCCCGGTGACCGGATCTCCGGGGCCGACCTCGACCGGGACGCTCTCACCGGTCAGCAGAGAGGCATCGATGGCTGAGGTGCCGTCCTCGATGACGCCGTCGGTGGCGATCTTCTCGCCAGGCCGAGCAAGGAAAGAGTCGCCGACCGCGAGCTGGTCGATGCCGATGCGCTCCTCGCGGCCATCGCGAAGCACCACGACGTCCTTGGCGCCGAGCTCCAGCAAGGCATGCAAGGCGGCACCGCTCTGGCGTTTGGCTCGGGCTTCGAAGTAGCGGCCGGCCAGGATGAACATGGTCACCGCTGCCGCAACTTCGAGGTAGATCTCATCAGAACCGGCGCCGTGTTGGATCGTGAGCTCGAAGGCCATCTTCATGCCGACCATGCCAGCGTCACCGAAGAACAGAGCGTAGAGCGACCAGCCCAGAGCAGAAAGGGTGCCGACCGAGATCAGGGTGTCCATGGTGGCCGCACCGTGGCGCAAGTTCGTCCAGGCGGCGCGGTGGAACGGGAACGCTCCCCACACCACGACCGGCGCCGCTAGCGTCAAAGACAGCCATTGCCAGTTGTCGAACTGGAACAGCGACACCATTGACATGAGGACCACCGGAATGGTCAGCGCCGACGTGATGATCAGCCGGTTCCGCAGCTCGCGGGTTGGGTCATCGGGCTCGCCTTGGGCTTGCTCGTTGTCAGGTCGAGGCAGCCGTGCCTGGTAGCCCGCGGCTTCGACCTGGGCAATCAGCTCGGCGGGATCGATGTTGTCAGCGAAGGTGACCGAGGCCTTCTCGGTGGCGTAGTTGACCGTGGCAGTGACGCCGTCGACCTTGTTGAGACGCTTCTCGATCCGCGCCGCGCACGACGAGCACGTCATGCCACCGATGTCGAGGTCGATTCGGTTGGAAGTGTCGGTGGTGTCGGTGGTGTCGGTCATGAACCCGGCTCCATCTGGTCGTGACCATCATCTGCGCCGCTGTGAGGTTCGGTTGACGTGTCGGGGGTGGCAGGCTCTGTGACAGGGGTGATCTCGGTGCTGTCGGACCCACCTATGGGGCCGACGGCCGAACCGACAGCGAGAGACGCGCCAAAGACAAGAACCAGCGCCAGCCCGTAGGCACCGAGCGTCGTCGCTGGTTTCATGAGACGACCTCGTACCCGGCCTCATCGACTGCCGCCCTCACCGCAGCGTCGGAGATTGACACATCGCTGGAGACGTTGACGTTGCCACTGGCCAGATCCACGTCTACGGCAGTAACGCCTTCGACTCGTCCGACCTCTGCGGTGACCGCGCTCACGCAGTGTCCGCACGTCATTCCCTGAACCTTGTAGGTGGTCGTAGTGGTCATGGCGATCGCTCCTTCGTAGGCAGTGACACCACTATACCCTTACCCCCCTGGGGTATCAACCTTCTATTGCTTCACCCACTCAAACGTCACGGCGCCATTGCGAAACCCTTCGCCACGGCACCGAGCAACCAGGAACCCGAACGTGCGGTACCCCCGGAGCCGACACCGACTCCGGCTGCTCGGCGAACGCACCCGGTGAGACCGTTGACGGACCCGCTTCTACCGATAACCCGAAGACCATCCTTTGACCGGCGACGAACGAGGTCAAACCCTCGACCACGGCAGTCGACCGGACCACACAGCAGAATTCCCAGGCCTATGACCTGGGAAGACACAGTTTCGAAGGGGCGAATGAAACCGAAATGCACGCGCACCGTGGAACACCACGCTGACCGCTGCATAGACGTTTCGGCTGGTCAAGGGGGAACACACGTCTACGGCTGTTCTTCCCTTGACTCGAGGGTCTCTAATATTCGCCCCGAGGGAAGCGCTTCTTGGCCTCGGCCTTGTCGACGTCGTCTATCAAATGCGGGTTCTGCTTGATCTGGAGACTGGTGAGTGTCAGCCCGCCAGCCATCACCACGCCGTAGACCGTTATGGCGAAGACGATGGCACCCACGATGAAGAGCCCGGTTTCGCTCACGACCGCAGCTCTCGTGATTCACGAACAGCGGGCACATCGACTTGTGCGAGCACGAGAGTGCCCAACGAGTGGATCGACGGGACCCAGAGACCAACGAAGATCCCCGCCGTCGTTTCGTCCTGCACGAAATACAACCAAACGGAGAACAAGAACGAAGCAAACCCCGCAATCATGAACGGGAGCTTCAACCGAAGCGCTTGAGGAAGGGCGGGCATTTGGAATCCTCCGATGATT
>JBBQUN010000440.1:0-2761 GCA_038212405.1 Acidimicrobiales bacterium
CCTTCGCCGCGCCCGCCGTCACCCTCACACCACCAGCAGACTCATCAACCTCGAACAACCGGGCATCACCACCATCCGACACCCACGAAGTTTTTCACACCACACCCGACCACGAGCGGATACCGACCCACGCTCCTAGCGCACCCAACATCCGGGGGTGGTTCGTCCCCGGGTTCTGCCCGACGATCACGATGGCATCAGCTTCGTAGAAGTCAGCGAGACGAACGGTCCCCTTGCCGATGCCGATGCTCTTGTCGAGGGCATAGCTGGTCGGCTCATGGCACATGTTCGAGCAGTCGGGAAGGTTGTTCGTGCCATAGCTGCGGACCAGCAGCTGATAGAGCCAGGCCGCTTCATTGCTGGTCCGCCCCGAGGTGTAGAAGATCGCTTCGTTCGGATCGTCGAGCTCATCGAGGGACGTCGACACGTGAGCGAACGCTTCAGTCCAACCAATGGGCTCGAAATGGCGAGCGCCGGGTCGCTTGATCATGGGTTCGGTGAGCCTGCCGGCTCGCCCCAGCCAGTAATCGGAGCGGGATCGCAAATCGTCGATGTCGTGATCGATGAAGAACTGCCGGTCGATCCGATACGTCGTTGCTTCCTCCGCGATTGCCTTGGCGCCGTTTTCGCAGAACTCGGCGGTCTTGCGCTCGCTGGGAGCCGGCTCTGGCCATGCGCACCCGGGACAATCGAAGCCAGTCGGCTGATTCACCTTCAGCAACGTTCGAGCGGTTCGAGTCGCCCCGAGACTGTCGAGCGTTCGCGACATCGTCGCCACGATCGCTTCGACCCCGGTGGCCGACGTCTTCGGTGCCCTGACGTCGACCTCGTGCCGCTGCGGTTCGGCCTGATGGTCGTGCGTCGTGGTCTTTGTCATGAATGCTCCTCTACCCGCCGTGGCGAACGCTCAATCACCCTTCTTCCTTGGCGTGTTGGCGAGCGGACCAACTCCTGGACGGAGCGCCTACCCTCTTGTCCATGAGGCGCTCAGGTGACGGGTTCATGCAGTGTTCGGACGGACACGTGCGGTGGGGCATTTTCGGTGCCGCCGGCGTGGTGTTCATCGTCCGGTTCCCCGACGGACCGCGTGTCATGTTGCAAAAGCGATCGGCGTTCGCGCACGAGGGCGGAACCTGGTCGTGTGCCGGCGGCGCGCTCGATGAGGGCGAGACGCCGCTCGAAGGAGCGATGCGGGAAGCGTCGGAAGAAATCGGTGCCATTCCCGAGGGCTCTCGGGTCGTCGGCAGCACCATGTTCCAGCCGGCTACCGACTGGTCCTACACCACCTACGTCATCGAAGTACCGGGCGAGTTCGGCGCCTCGATCAACTTCGAGACCGATGCCGTCGCTTGGGATTCACCCGACGAAGTCGAGGAGCGGCCGCTCCATGCCGGCTTCGCCGCCGCCTGGCCCGAGCTACGCGCCATCATCGAAGCTGGTTGACCCCGCTACTCTTTCGGCCATGACCAAACCAGACGTCACGGTGCCAACATCGAATCCTCCTTCCGAACTCGTCACCATCGACGACGCCGTTGGTGACGGGGCCGAGGCGACCTCGGGCAGTCGCGTGAGCGTTCACTATGTTGGCGTGTCCTGGTCCACCGGCAAACAATTCGACGCATCGTGGGATCGCAATGATCCGCTCGAGTTCAAGCTCGGCGTCGGACAGGTCATCCAAGGTTGGGACTCCGGGGTCGAAGGTATGAAGGTCGGGGGCCGCCGTACCCTGCACATTCCGCCGGACTTGGGCTATGGCGCTCAGGGAGCCGGCGGCGTGATCGCCCCCAATGAGACTTTGATCTTCGTCGTCGATCTCCTCGGCGTGCGTTGACCCTGCGGTCCAACACGGACGCGTCGCTTGCGTCTGGGATCCTCGAAGAGGGCTGAATCCGCAACGCCGTTGCGTTACGAGGCAGGGCCCTGGTCGGAGGCGCCAAGGCAATGAACGATGCCGCACGCCCAACTCGTGACCGAGCGTTGTGCAGTGTCGAATCTGGGCGCTTCCTGCCACATTTCGACGAAGACCCGCCGAGTGACCTCCTGCGCCCGGTCGGGATTGCCGACGAGGTGAACAGCAACTCGATAGATCAGCGGTGACAGTCGATCGATGACCGTGGCGAACGCGCCGCTGTCGCCGAGTCGAACCGCGTCAATCAGATGAGACAAGGGCACATCATCGGGTTGGCTGGGCATCGTGACAAGCGCTACCCGAATCGGTGTTCGGCAAACATCGAACCAGATCAGTGCTAGATGTCGCCTATGGAATCGTGTCGCTGTTGCCAAACCCAACCCCACCGTCGTCAGTCACCGAGACGCGGTGTGGTAGCGGCCCTGGTGGCCGTCACGCTCGTTGTTGGCGCTTCCGCGTGCGGCGGCGGGTCAGAAGGATTGGCCTCAGCCACCGATACGACGATGGCGACCGACGCCGAGCGTGCTCCTGCGACGACCGTGACCGAACCAGCAGCAGCCGATGATGTCAGTGCCGACAGTGACAGTTCCGAAGCCGATGCCAGTGCCGACGGTGCCGATGGTTCAGGTGAAGAGTCGGGCAACGATGCCGACGACGGCTCCTGTATCGAAGGTGACTGGACGGTCAGCGAAGCGGAGCTGGCTGGCTATTACGCAGCCCTCGGGGAGTCTTCAGGGGTAGCGATGACGACGACCGGCACGGCTCGACTGCGGTTCATCGATCTTCAGTACGCCTACGACGCGATGTTCGTTCTCGAGATGGACATTGCAGGAACAACGGCAACCGGTACCG
>JBBQUN010000441.1:0-2738 GCA_038212405.1 Acidimicrobiales bacterium
ACCCCCGTCAGATCATCGTGGAGCACCTGATGTCGAAGCGTCTCCTCCAATCGCTTTCGTTCGGTGATGTCGTGGGCGTTGAGAACCACCCCCTCCACACTTGGCTCGTTCCGCAGGTCGGTCAACGTGCACACGAGTGTCAGCCACTCCCCCTCAGCGTTGCCGACCCTGAGCTCGAAGGGTCCCTCGGCCCCGGTGCCGGGTGTGACGGCCGCCAATCGTCGGTCGAGTTCCGATCGGTCATCGTCGTGAACGAGATTCCCGAAGCGGCGATGCTCGATCTTGCGATGGGCGAAGCCGGTGACCTCGCTGACCGATGGTGAGAGCCACGACATTCGGCCGTCGGAGTCAAGGATGGCGACCAGATCACTGGCGTGCTTCACCAACGATCGGAAGCGGGCCTCACTGCGGCGGAGTCCCAGCTCGGCTTCCTTCTGGGCCGAGATCTCACTCGCGGTGATCACGACACCCGCCACCTCGGGCTCGTCGGTCATGTCAGTCGACCGGACCTCGAACCAGCGGAGCCGGTCGTCTTGGCAGCGCAACTCGAGCTGAAGGGACTCGTCGCCGTCGCCACGGACAAGCGCATCGATCGACTGCTCGTTGTCGGACATCACCAGCGACGAGAACCTGGTTCCGAGGAGCTCTTCCTCGGAGAAACCGAGCAAACGCGGACCGGCAGAGGTCACGAATCGAGTAACGCCCGCTTCGTCCAGGACGAAGATGACGTCGGCAGAGTTCTGGACCAGCACGCGGAAGCGACGTTCGAACTTGTCGCGACTCATCAACTCTCGAAGAAGTGTGGCTTCTGCGGCCCGCGCCATACTGACCACGATGTCGGTGAGGCGAGCCTTCTGGAGCATCGACGGCTCGTACGCCGATGCAACCGACATCACTCGGGCAGGTCGACCTGCCCCCTCGATGTGGACATCGATCTGCCAGGTCGAACCCTGGCGCTCCGCCGGGCCGGCGGTGCTCGGTCGCGGACTGGCATCGAGCACGTGCTCGACGCCGTGCCCGGCCTGTTGCACGAGCAGCCAATCGCCATCGTTCCATTGGTGGAACGCGGCGCCACCCATGCGCGGCACGATCGCGTCGACCGCCCCAAGAACGATGCGCATGAGTTCATCATCGGTTGGCGCAGTGACGAACCCGGCCTCGGCCGCGGCGACCACACGATCGAGTGCTGCGACTCGCTCTCGGGCGAGGGCCAACGCCGCGATCCGCGCCATCACGATCACCGAGGTGACCGCCCACAAGCCGATGAGAATCCGAGCGTCGAATTGGCCAGCCTTCATCGATTCCATGAGCAGCAGACCTGGCGGGATCATCACGGCTGACGTCATCACGATCAAACGACGCGCCGTCACGACCGGCGTGGGATCCAACGGGGCCTCGGTCAAGTCGGTCATCGACGGGTGGAGGGCGGCAGCGCCGACCAATACGAACGCCGCTGCGCTGGCAATGGTGCTCCCCGCCCCCGTCGCTCCGAACACGGTTCGACCGAGCAGTTCGACCTGGACGAGGAGTTCGGCAACGAGTCCGGCGGCGGCGGCGCCGGCGAGGAGGTAGTAGGCCGATGGCCGGGCACCCGGCCCGATGGCGAGCCGCATCGTTGCGAATCCGAGTGCCAACGTGATCAAGGAGAACATCACACCGGTTGCCTTGCCCCATGCCGTCAGCTCCGGTTCCACCAGGTATTCGCTCATGATCAAGACCCAGGAGAGCGATCCGATACCGAGAACCGTGATCAGGGCATCGAGCGTGATGGTTCGGTCTCGGTTCACCTGTCGGGCGCGACCCATCGCCAGCAATGCCAGGAGTGCAGCGATGTAGGCGGCCAGGTCGAACGGCTCTTGCCATCCGGGATAGGCCGTCGCCGTCGAGCCCGACGGGCCGGCGGTGACTTCGGCGACGATTCCCCCGGCCAGGAACAACGCCAACGAAGTGGCGAGCAACAGCCAGACGCCGCCGTGTTCGGGCTGATGGCGACGGACGCCAACGACGATCGCACCGATCGCCATGACACAGGCGATGGCAAATCCGACGCCCAATCCGACCTCGCCAAAGAGCGCACCCGTCCCGATCACGGTCGAAACGAGGACCGTGAAGAGGTTCCAGCTGATTCGGTCCATGTCTATAAGCTTCGACAAACAGAGCCATTTCATGAGCGGCGGCGGGCGACCTCTGCTGTCATCTGGGGTCTTGCACCCCCGCTGGATCACCGAAGTACCGCCCAATTCCCGAAGAAAGCTCGGACCATGACCACCCGTCGATCGATCCTGCGTGCGGCCACATCGCTTACCCGTTTCGTCGCCGTCCTCTCGGCCGCAGTGTGGGACGAACTGTTCTTCGCTGCCCCTGTCGTTTTTGCATCGTCCCGCCTGGGTCCGTGGTCGGCGCTCGCCCTGATGTCGCCCACCTATTGGGTCATCGGCACCGTGGTTTCCCTGCTGGTGGTGCGATCACGATCGGACCGTGAGCCTTCGCGTGTGGTGCACATGGTGCAGACCATGGAGGAACGCACCCGAACGAGCAGGCTCCGACGCCAACTCGTTGCCGGATCGCTGATCGGCTTCTTCTTGTGTTCGTGGATCCTCGGAGGAATTCTGACCAGCTACATCCTCGCCCTGACCGCGCTGCGCATCGACGTGACCCGGTGGGTGGTGGCGGCCAACGTGATCTGGGCGCTCACGTTCGTCGCCCAGTACGCCGGCGTCGGCGCGATCATCTTCTAG
>JBBQUN010000442.1:0-2694 GCA_038212405.1 Acidimicrobiales bacterium
TGGAGCTATCGGATTCAGGCTGACGGCGATGGCAGCATCGTCACCGAGTCGTTCGATGCCCCGATGCTCGCCCTTCCCGAGGTCTACCCGGGCAAGATCGAAGGCCGACGCGACAACCTCGAACAGGCCTGCGTCACGACCATGGCCAACCTGAAGGCAACGCTCGAAGCCAGCAGCTAGGTCGCAGGAGCGTCAGCCGCGCAGCTGACGCCTGGCCTTCGACGCTCCGGTGTCGAGGAAGTCGGCGATGATGTCGGCCATTTCTTCGCTGCGAGTGAACAGGAACAGGTGCCCGCCACCCTCGACCACGTGCAGCCGAGCATCGCGAATCCGACTTGCGAGGAGGCGACCGTTGGCCAGCCGAACGATCGGGTCATCATCGCCAGCCAACACCAGGGTCCGTTGCGGCAGTCGATGCAGCCACGGAAGACTGGTCCAGCGCTGAATGGCGCTCAGTTGGTAGAGGTAGCCAAGCTGGCTCGGCGGCCGGGCGGCTCGCTGTTTCGCATGCTCATCGAGCAGCTCGGGATGAAGCCGGATCGCTCCGCCATAGAGCGTCGGAGCGATGCGCTTGAGATAATCGGGCGAGTAGTACCGAGCCGGCGACATGAGCGTTGCCACTGCTGCCGGGCGGCCGGGGATGCTCGTGACGCCGGGCATCGTCGCCGCAAGAATCAGCCGGTGCACCACTTCGGGGTGACGCCGCGCCAGCTCCTGGGCAAGCGCCCCGCCCCAGCTGAGTCCGAGCACGTCGACTTGGTCGTGACCGAGCTCGTCGACCAGGCCGGCAACGGTTGCGGCGAGGGTCCGCATCGAGAACGGCGTGAGGGTGCCGGGACTCCCGCCGACGCCGGGCGCGTCGAACGCTATGGTTTCGCGGTCGTGGAGATAGCGCCGGAGCGGGCCGAACAAGTCACCGGTGGCACCGATGCCATTGATGAGCAGCAACGGGCGGCCGACACCGGGATGCTCGACGGTGACCCGCAGCCGCTGCCGCCCAACGGAAACGGTCGATGACTTGGTTCGGACCCTGGGGTCAGTTTCGAGCACGATCATCAGTCAATCGCTGTTGCCCGCCGAAGCAACGCAGGGGCCGACGAGTGAAATTCCTCACCGCAGCACGTACGCGCCCGGTGCGGGCATGAGCGCTTCGTGGCCGTCGTTACCTGGAGCGACAGGGGCATCGACCTTGGCTCCTCCGTGCGGAACGAGCCACTTCGTCCAGTGATCCCACCAGCTGCCCTGGTGTTCGACGGCTGCTGCCTGCCACTCTTCGGCTGAGTCCGCAGCCTCGGTGTTGAGGTAGTATCGGCCCTTCGGATTTCCTGCCGGGTTCACCAACGCCTGGATATGGCCCTGCGAACTGAGGACGAACTCCGACTCGCCACCGAGCAGGTTGATGGTCTCGTAACACGCCTGCCAGGGCGTGATGTGGTCGGTCACCGCACCGACGACGAAACTCGGGCATTCGACGGCGCCCAGATCGATCGGCGTGTCGAGCACGTTGACCTCGCCTGGCTTGGTCATTGCGTTGTCTCTCGCCATGGTCATGAAGTCGGCATGCAGGCCCGCAGGAAGATTGGTGGTGTCACCGTTCCATGCGAGCACGTCGAACGCCGGCGGGTTCTTGCCCATCAGATAGTTGTTGACCACGTAGTTCCACACGAGGTCGTTGGGGCGAAGCCAGGCAAAGATCCGACTCAGATCTTCGCCCTTCAAAACCCCTTGGCGTCGGCTACGACGGGTCGCGGCCTCGATCACCGGCTGGGAGATCATGGTGCCCATGGTCGATGGCACATCCCAGTCGATGATCGTGACGAGGAAGCTGGCCGAGCGCACTCGGGTGTCATCGATTGCTGCGAGGTGGCCGAGCAAGCCCGCCATCGTGATACCGCCTGCGCAGACCCCGAGCATGTTGAGATCATCGCTGCCGGTGATGTCGAGCGTGGCGTCGATGGCCTCGAGAATGGCCGCCGCATAGGTGTCGAGATTCCAGTCACGGTTCTCGGGGCCGGGGTTGCGCCAACTGATGGCGAAGACCTGGTGACCCTGACCGACGAGATGTTCGAACAGGCTCCGCCCTGGCGCCAGATCGAGGATGTAGTACTTGTTGATCTGCGGCGGGACGACGAGCATCGGCCGCTCATGGACCTTGGCCGTTGCGGGTGTGTACTGAATGAGTTCCAGCACCTCGTTGCGGAAGATCACGGTGCCCGGTGTCGCCGCCACGGAGTCGCCGGGCGTGAACGGACGGCTGTCGACCATCGAGGGCATACCGCCGTTGACCTTGAGATCGTGCAGTGCGTGCCGGGTGCCGTCGACAAGGCTCCGACCCTTGGTTCGACGGGCCTCTTTCAACGCCGCTGGATTGCCGAGCAAGGTATTGGTCGGTGCGATGGCGTCGGTGGCGAGGTTGGCCAGGAACTCGGTACGAAGCCGCGACTTCGGATCCATGTCGAGATCGGCAACCAGGCCGTGCACCTGCTCGTCGAGGGCCAGATATGACTGGCCGAGACGCCGATACACCGGGTTGGTGGTCCACGCCTCATCGGCGAACCGGCGGTCCTTTGCTTCGGGCGTGATCGTCGATCGGCCGGCAAGAATTCGGGCTTGTTCGAGTCCGAGCTTTGCCACCCGACGAGCGAGCACCTGAGGCTGCTTGACCGCTGTCTCGACGAAACGTCCGGCTGCGGC
>JBBQUN010000443.1:0-2685 GCA_038212405.1 Acidimicrobiales bacterium
GAACCGTCGTCCGTCCCGCCGGGCGGAACTCACCGTCGGCTACCGGATTCCCGGTCCGTCCATGGCGTTGGCGGCGAAGGCACTCAAGGTGGCAGCTCCCGAACTCAGCGCTCCTCAGGCCGTTCGCCAAGACGGTGACGAGCCCCGGTTCGTCGAAACGGCCGACGGGTCGACCCTGCTCGACACGGTCATCGATACTGCGGTCGAAGAGCGTGAAGCGCTGGGGAGCGGCAACGTGGCCGTCATCGTTGCGCCCTCGTCGTATGAGGCACTCGTCGAGCGATTCGGAGCGCGAGGTGTCGAGGTCGGTCTGGCCATTCGCGACGGCCTCGACCATCCCATCACCGTCGTGCCGGTTGGCGTGGTGAAGGGGCTCGAGGTCGACGTCGCCATCGTGGTCGAACCCCAGGCCATTCTCGACGAAGAACCACAAGGGGAACGATCGCTCTACGTTGCGCTCACCCGAGCAACCAAGCGACTCGCGCTCGTTCACGATGAACCGCTTCCCGACTTCCTCGTTTCGGGCGAGGCGGCACCAACCGCCACCGAGTCGATCGGCATCGTCGAGGTTCAAACCCTTTTCTGACCGATGGTTGCCACTCCACACTGACGCCATGACGACCTCAGTGATCGAACGACTCATGGACCGGCGAATCCTCATGCTGGGTGAAACCGTTGACGACGGCATCGCCAATCAGCTGGTGGCCCAGCTGTTGCTGCTGTCATCGGATGACGCCCGGTCCGACATCTGTCTCTACATCAACTCTCCCGGCGGTTCGGTCATGGCCGGTCTCGCCATCTACGACACGACGTCCTTCGTCGAACCCGATGTTGCGACGCTCTGGGTCGGCCAAGCCATCTCGACCGCCGCCGTCCTGTTGGCTGCTGGTGCTCCTGGCAAGCGTCGAGTGCTCCCCCACGCCCGAGTGCTCCTCCACCAACCCCACACCGAGGGGAGTCGAGGGTCCATCAGTGACCTGGCACTCGAAGCGGCGGAACTGGCGCGTATCCGAGCAGAGGCCGAAGGGCTTCATGCCGAACACACTGGGCACACGGTCGAGCGAGTCAGAGCCGACACCGATCGAGCGCTGGTCTTGGCCGGGCAGGCCGCGGTTGACTACAGCGTTGCCGACGAAGTCCTGACTCGTGCGCCGAAGTCGTGTTCACGGCTTGTGTGCCTTCTCATAGGCGGCGACGATGTCGGGTCGGAGCCGTCCCCGATCGGCGACGTCGTAGCCGTTGTCGACTGCCCACGCCCGCACCATCGCGGTTGACGCGGTGACGGCTGGCTGCGGGGTGATGTCGGCGATACGGCCGGCACCGACGGTGTCGGCGTGGTAGTGGGCGAGCGCGGCGCCGAGGAACCGGTACGCCCATTCTTGGGCGAGTGCCCTGGTTTCGGTGAACACGACCGGCACGCTCGGGTACCGGACGGCTGCTTCGGCCAACGCCTCGGAGATCATGGCGGGTTTCTGGTAGGTGAGTTTGAAGATCCGGGAGTACCGGTCCTCGACCACCAACGCACCATGGCCGACCTCCGACAGGGCGGCGAGGAGCATCCAGAGTTTCCCGCTACCGATCGTGGACACCAGATCGTCCAGGCTCTTGCGTTCCACCGTTGCCAGCATGTCCCCGGTGGGGGAGTGGACGGCATAGTCCCCGACCGTGAGCGCCCTGTCGATGGTCGAGGTTTGTTGGCCGGTGAATTTCCAGGCGTACCGCTCACGGGTGTCGACGGTGATCTCGAGGATCTGGCCGGAGGCTCGTGCGGTCGGGGTCCGCACCGAGGGGCGAGCTTGTTTGGTGGTTCGGGCCGATTGCCAGAACACCATGTCACGGCCTCGGCCTTTGGTGAACACGAACTGTGACCGGTTCTCCCGTCCCCGGTCCAACACCAAATCGACGGCAACACCGCGACGCTCGATCGAGCGGACCGGCACCGACTCGACGACGTCGGGATCATCGGGCCACTGGTCGGTGGGGTGGCAGTACACCTTGGCAGTACGGGGCCAGGTCTCGCGCACCTTCAACACCACCGCCCCGGACCGCAGCGGCAGCCGGACCAGGAACGGCAACGTCGACTCCGGTTCAGGGTTGCGGGCAATCACGAAGTCGGCCACACCCACGAACGTAGCGGCCATCGGCGAGCAACTGAGAACGGACGCCGCCCACAGAATCAGACCTGCGCCACATCTGAGTAGCCCACTGGGAGGTAGCCAGAGCGAAACGAGCATTTGTTGTGATCGACGATGGATTCGCTCGCTGTTGAACCGGCGGCGAGGAATCTGCGTTCAGGGCTCGATCTCGGTTGATGAGATCTGCTCGCCGTCATCGGCGATGACCTATTCGTCGCTTGCTCTTTGACGCATGGCCAGCGCCGTGGACGTCGAGCAGTAGAACGGGCTTGGGCACGCGACAACAATGCCACGACTTGCGTGTCATAGGGCGTGGTTAGTGTTGTTGTTGCTGGGGTGCTTCGGTGTTCTGGCAGGGTGGCTGGCAGGGTGGCTGGCAGGGTGGATCGATGGCTCGCCCTTGAGGAACCATGAGTCTTTCGGGAATCTGGTTCCGGCTGTCCGAACAACTGAATCGACATATCGCCCGGCCTTACCCAGGGGTGTGGTGTGTCATCGTTTGTGAGGAACCGTCATGCCTTCATTGATCGACGAGATCGCTTCGCTCGGC
>JBBQUN010000444.1:0-2634 GCA_038212405.1 Acidimicrobiales bacterium
CGGGGACGTCGTGGCGACGGTCGTGGTCGATGGCGGCGTCTCGGTCAACGTTGAAGCCACGGTGACCACCGCGGTTGTTGCCGCCGTGTCTTCTCCGCTGTCGCAGGCTGCCACCGCCAGCAGCAACGCTGCGCAGGCAAATCCAGACCGCCATTGGCAGTTCATCACGCCCATGATCGACACCTCCACCCCCATAGTGGGCCGTCGCGAGCACGATGCGGCACTTTCGAGGCAAATGACTGGCAGAAGGTCAATCGATCTGCGACCAGCCGATCACCCCTGGCCACCGACTGGCCACGATGACGCCTGGCGCCATGCGTCATTGGTGGGACCGGGCGGTACCTCTGAGGAGTGGGATCGCTGCGTCGGCTCCCTGTACGTCGAGATGCCAGTTCGGACGGACGCAACGGGCTGCTTCGAGTCGCAGTCATTGGTTCTCGCTCACTTGGCCGGGGCGAGTCTCCAGCAGCTCGGTGCCGTCGTCCTGGTACCCGACCAATCTCGACACCCCCAGCGAAGCCTCGTTCCAGGCTGCGGCTTCAAAGCCAGTTCAGAGGTGTGTTGGCCGGCGTCCACAGCCAGGGCCCGCGCCTGACGAGAGGTGTCTGACCCCTGGCGTCAGGGGGGACTGCCGGGTTCTTGGTCACCTGGTTGCTCGCTCGACTTACCGGTAGCAACTGCTGCTGAAGGGGTCGATTTATGCAATCGAATCTGTTTCTTGATCGGACTCTGGCCGCCGCCAATGTCGACGGCATCGTTCACTTGATGCTCGAACTCGAGGCGCCCGCCGCGGTGGCGTCCAACGCTGACGATGAGATCGGTATCGAAGGCAACTCGGCAATCGGAGGTCACGAAGCGTGCGGTTGACAGCAGCGAGCCCGTCGGCCGACATCAATCACAACGACACCCGGTCAGCATCGGTGGATGCTGGGGCATCGAGATCATCAGCGCTCATCTCGCCAGTCTGCCGCACCGCCAGCAAGCAGCTGAACGCGTGCAATCAGCAGAGATCTATTGTCGACCACCCGCCGTTTCGACGGCTACCAGAGTTGTCACCAGCCGCCGTATCGACGGCTACCCAGAGTTGTCACCAGCCGCCGTTTCGACGGCTACAGCAGGCGGGACGGTGTTCATGCCGCCGAATTCGACGACGACGTCGAACTACGTCACATGAACGTGCACCGGCTGCGTGTCAGGCCGGGCGACATGGTCAGGCTGTACCGCGCTGGGGCGATTCCAACCACAGGCGCCCAACCTCCACAGTCGGCCAACCTAGGGTCCGGATCGTCGCCGACGAGGCCGAATCAGCGAGCAGCGCGGAGCGCACGACGAGCATGCCCTCGAGATCCGAGGCGTGTTTGATCGTCGCGATGTCCGGGTACGAATCAACGAACCCCAGGGTCCGAATAAACAAACTCCGGGTACGAATCAACGAACTCGGGTACGAAACAACGAACTCGGGTACGAAACAACGAACTCCGGGTACCAATCAACGAACGTTGCGTGCGTTGCGTGCGAGCAGAACGTTGCGTGCAAGCAAGGACGCGACCCGAGCCGCAGACGACGCGACCCAAGCCCGCAGACCCAAGCCCCCAGCCGCAGACCCAAGCCCGCAGCCGCAGACCCAAGCCCGCAGCCGCAGACCGAAGCCCGCAGACCCAAGCCCGCAGCCGCAGAGAGGAATAGGACCATGACCAAGTTCGGATTGACCCTGTCGAGTGAGGAGCACGGCCCTCGCCGCCTGCTGGAGATCGCCGAACTGGCGGAGCAGACCGGGTTCGATTTCGTGTCAATCTCCGACCACATCCATCCGTGGATCGACGAGCAGGGTCACTCGCCGAATGTATGGCCGATGCTGGGGGCGCTCTCGGAGCGAACCAGTGACCTCGGCGTCGTCGTGGGCGTGACGTGTCCGACCGTACGTATCCACCCGGTGATCAACGCGCACTTGGTGGCCACCGCGTCGCTCTTGCTCGGTGACCGGTTCACCTGGGGTGTGGGCACGGGCGAGGCGCTCAACGAGCACGTGCTAGCCGACCGGTGGCCTCCGGCACCCGAACGTCTCGAGATGCTCGACGAGGCGATCACGCTGATGCGAGAGTTGTGGAAGGGAAAGTCGGTGACGTTCGACGGCCAGTACTACAGCGCCGAGAACGTGCGCATCTATGACGTTCCAGAGCGACCGATTCCGGTGGTCATGTCGGCGTTCGGGCCGATTGCGGCAGAGATGGCCGCTCGCGTGGCCGACGGCCTCTGGACCACCGGAACCGAATCGTCCGCCATAGACGTCTGGCGCGAAAACGGCGGCAAAGGGCCGGTGTACTCCCAAATCACGCTCTGCTGGGGTGAGGACGAGGCGACCGCGCTCGATCTCGCTCACCGTGTGTGGCCAACCTCGGGGGTGCCGGGACAGCTCAGCCAAGACCTGCCCACGCCGCAGCACTTCGAGCAGGCGGTCGAGATCGTCACGAAGGAGCTACTGGCCGAGAAGGTGCCTTGCGGTCCCGACCTCAGCAAGGTCGCCGAGCAGGCAGAAGAAGCGATCGCCAACGGCGTCGATCATCTGTACTTCCACCAGATCGGACCTGACCAAGAGGGCTTCTGCACGGCCTGGAAAGCGCAGCTCGCTCCGCT
>JBBQUN010000445.1:0-2627 GCA_038212405.1 Acidimicrobiales bacterium
CTCGTCGTCGAGTCTTGCACCGCCCGGCAGCTGCCACGCCGACGAAACCGGAAACAACAGCCGATCAAGACCCGAGCCTCCGAACCAGCTCGAGACCTCCCCGAGATCATGTCAACCGATTCCGACCCATGCTCCTAGAGACCGGCTCGGATCTGGGCTTGATCGAACAGATCCTGCAACGTCTCGTGCAGTTCTTGCGAGATGGCCTTGACCGTCGAGCGTTTGACTCTGGCGCCATCGACCCGTTCGGGCGGGATGATCGGCTCACCGATCACGATGACGCACTTGCGGGGTCGAATCCAGCGCCCCCCGATTGGCAATGCCCGCTCCGCGCCACCGATACCGATCGGGACGATCGGCACGCCAGTTCGACACGCCAAGAAGGCAGCGCCCTCCTTGATGGGAGCCACGACCGGGCCCTGATAGCGAGTGCTCTCAGGAAAGATCACGAGAGGATCACCCGAAGCAAGAATCAGCTCTGACAGTCGGAGCGCCTCTCGGTCAGCCATGGCGCGCTCAACGGGAAAACCGCCAACGGCAAGCAAGAACTTCCCGAGGCCGGGCGTCGCGAAGTACTTTTCGGCTCCCATGTAGCGCAGGATTCGTGTCGTCGACGCCGCAGCGAGCGGAGTGTCGAGAATGGAACGGTGAGCACCGGGAGCAAGCACGAATCCGCCCGAAGTTGGAACGTTCTCGGCGCCGATCACCTCGAGGCGAAACAACACCCGAAACAAGAACATGGCGAACGCTCGAACGGCGCGATAGAGCCGCGGCGAGCCTCCACCCAGATCCTCAACCACGGATTTCCGCAGCAATGAGCCCGACGACCTCGTCGATCGTGAGGTAGCTCGTATCGACCTCGATCGCTCCGTCAGCCCGCTTCAGCGGGTCGTGCTGGCGGCCAGAATCAAGCGCATCGCGCCGAGCAAGATCGGCAGCAACGGTGTCGTAGTCGAGATCTTCGACCTCCCGTGCCCGTCGAGCCGCCCGAACCTCTGGGCTCGCCGACAAGTACACCTTCAATGTGGCGTCAGGGAAGACCACACTTCCGATGTCGCGTCCTTCGAGCACGCCACCTCCGCGGCGACGGGCCCACTCGCGTTGTCGCGAAACCAGCTCAGCCCGCACCTCGGGGTGCGCGGCAACTTGTGAGACCGCCCGCGTCACCTCCGGCCCACGGATCTGGGTGGTGGCATCGAAACCGTTGACGGCCACCGTGCCATTGGCATCGATCCGCATGTCGATCTCCTGGGCAACGACACCAACTTCGTCGGCGTCGGCCGGATCGATCCCACGAGCGAGACAGGCAAAGGTGACCGACCGATACATCGCTCCTGTATCGAGATACTCCAGGCCCAGCGTCTTGGCAACACGACGCGCCACCGTGCTTTTCCCCGACCCTGCCGGCCCGTCGATTGCGATCACCAACAACGCAGGTTCCTCAGATGTCACGTTCGTGCTCCTCGATCAATCGATGCTGGGGACGACGTCGGCCGCCGGCGCTGGCACATGTCGGCTGTCAGTCCAGGTCGCGAAGCGTTGGCCGATAGCCGCGCACCATGAGGCCACCCACCAGTCGTTCGCCGAGTGCCCGGTCGACCATCAACAACATCACGCCTCGTTGCCCCTCGCCCGAGTGGGTGATGTCGAGATCCAGAATGTTCACGTCGAGTTCCGACGCCAACGTGGCGATCGCGGCGATCTCGCCTGGACGATCAGGAATCGGAACGGCGACCTCGGCAACGTTATCGGTTACTCGGAACCCGGTCGGAAGGTTGATTCGTGCGTGCCGAGCCGTCGTGAGCAGATCGAGCAAGCCTACTCGATCGCCCTCGATGACTTTGCCACGCAGATCGGTGAGTTTGGTGATCAAACCGTCGAGTCCATCGACGATGGCATCTCGGTTTGCCACACAGATGTCAGGCCAGATCGACGGACGACCAGCGGAGATACGCGTCATGTCGCGGAAACCCCCAGCAGCCAAACGCAGGAGCGCTCGATGCTCGACTGACGACTCGTCGGCGAGGGTCATCAGCGCCGCTGCGGTCAGGTGTGGAACATGACTGACCTGGGCAACGATCCGATCGTGCACGGTAGGAGCGAGCGCAATCACTTCCGCGCCAAGCTTGCTGACGATGCCGGCGACCATGGCAAGACTTGTTTCTTCGGTGAAGTCTGTCGGTGTCAGTACCCACATGGCGCCACGAAACAAATCGCCTCGGGCCCCTTCGATTCCATCTTGTTCGGACCCCGCCATCGGGTGGCCACCAATGAACCTCGGGTCGTCGATTGCCTCACAGATCTGCGCTTTGGTCGAACCGACGTCGGTGACGACCGCACAGGTCTCGGCAAGTGCTCGTTTGGCGAGCGCTGGAATGACACCGACCGGCCCTGCCAAGACCACGAGGTCAGAAGCCGGGTCGACACCAACGGTGTCGGCGGCACCAAGTTCCACGGCGCGCATGGCAACCGCCCGGTCTGCGTCCTCGGCTGCGACGTGCCATCCCTCAGCTCGCAGAGCCATACCAACCGACCCCCCGATAAGGCCGGTGCCGATGATCGTGGCGCGACGCGGAACCCGTCCGATCGGATCGTCGGTCACTGCTCGTCGCCGGGCTCGGCCAGTT
>JBBQUN010000446.1:0-2588 GCA_038212405.1 Acidimicrobiales bacterium
TCTCGCCCGCGACCATCCCACCACGATCGACCTGCTCCTCACCGACCTCGTCATGCCCGACATCAACGGCCGCGAGCTCGCGACCCGCCTGACCGCGGCAGGGATCCACACCCGGCACTTGTTCATGTCCGGCTACCCCGCGGACGTCGACAAGCCTGACGCCACCACCGCGTTCCTCCAGAAGCCCTTCACCCTCAACGCCCTCACCACCAAGATCCGTGACATCCTCGACACCAAACCGGAGCCGGCTCCCGAGTAACGCCTGTCGTGTGCCTGCCGTGTGGTCTCGGCGCCGATGACACGTGCGGAACACCGAATCAGCCCACCGCCCGCTTCATCGGGTCCATCGTCACGTCGTCGCCGTCGATCGCATTGATCAATTTCGTTGTGCTCGTCGTCGACGAACCAGTCGGCCAATGAGACCTGACGGCCAGGACTTCAACCGCATTTCACACCGTTGAGAGCACCTCATGGGTCTCGTCGGACCGACGGCCTCAAGGGATTGGGTGCGAGATGAGGTCAGCAATTCTCCACCACTGATTCGACGGGCTGGGCGCCGCATGTCCACACTGCGCTTCGCCAATACAACACGACCACTACGGCATGACTGTGAGCGATCACCTGTACGAGAACCTCGGTGGTGACCACGCCGATGGACCGATTCGGTCACGGCGTCAGCGGGTCCGCGATGTACAGGCCCTGCCGCTCGGCTGCCTCACACAGCGCTCGGTCCGCGCTGGTGAGCACTTCGGCACCCACGAAGACCGCGGCTGCGAGGTGGACGGCGTCGTTGCCCCTCAGCGACCCGGTCTCAGCGAGTTGAGCGGCGCTCTCGATGAGTTCCTCGGTGACCTGGACGAGATGGAGATCGTCGACGAACGCGGCCAACTCTGTCTTGGCAACCTGTAGCTGGGCGGTCGAAAGCCGCTTACCCCGTGCGGCTGCAGCGAGCGCAGCGCGCGCTTCGACCACGACCAGGCTGACCGAGGCAACCGAATCAGCGGACTGCCAGATCAGTTCAGCGCGGTCCGAACCCTCCTCATCGACGATGAGTTTGATGAGGGTCGACATATCGACGTACGTGATCACCGACGTTGCTCAGCAACGAGGCCGCTCACATTTCCCTTCGGCTTGATTCGGGAACGGGAGCGATGGCGAGTGCCGCCCGCGGGTGGCCGAACTACGCCAGCTGCGACAAGGTCGGCGAGGCGATCGTCCGGTGCGTCGAGCGGAGAGAGTCGTGCAACCGGACGACCCCGATCCGTCACGATCACCTCTTCACCGGCCTCCACGCGATCGATGTACTTGCTCAGACCATTCTTCAGGTCGCGGATCCCGACCTCAGACCTCGAAGTAGCTATGTTCATACCATCAGTGTAGCTACTTCGGCGGTACTGTCAACGGGCGCTTTGGATACTCGTCGCCGCGCTGCGCCGCTCGAAACCCTACGCATATCAACGTTGCCATTCAGACTCCCGAACAGCTCATAGCGGCGAGGATTACCCACATATCCTCACATCCGATCGGTGAACCCCGCTCAACATTGCGCGGGAACTCTTCGTCGTTTGCTGGTTTGGCCCTGGTCGAGGTCAAGCGGTCTGGGTGCCGTGTTCGCGTTCGTGGTCGACCGCACGGCGAATCCAGGCTGAAACAGATCGATCGTCAGCGTCGGCCGCGTCGCGGATCTTGGCGAGCGTGTCAGGCGGGAACCTGACTGGAACCGGTTCGGTCAGCTTGGAGTTGCGACGCCGAGCCGGGCCCTGCGGAGTCTGGTTCTTTGGGTCGGCATAGAAATCGTGCTCTTCTTGGCGGGTCATCTTCTTGGTGGTCATCGGTCCTCCTTGTCTTGGTCAGCCAGATGCTTGGCAGCGACATAGCAGCCAATCGGCCAACGCCTGGACGGGTCGCCGCGGCCGGACGGTGCGAGGGGCACCATCACGACCTCGCCTGCAATCTCGGCGATCATCAGCCAGTGTGCTGGAGGAATCGCTGGGTAGAACAGCGGATCCGAGTTCCAGATCTCGTACTGCATGACAAACGAATACGGAAGTCCAGAGTCCGTGGACTCGATCGAGCAGGCGCACCTTCCCCACCGTGGCTCGTCGCTCTCAACCGCAGACTGTTCAAGCGCTCATAACCCCCGCTGCATTCGTCCCCACCTGACCGCCGATGAACGGCACGTTCGATCGGGCGACGCCGCCCAGATCGTGCAGGTGCTCGCCGCTGGTCAGGATGTTGCGAGGCCGAGGAACACGACGACTGATCGTGCGAGTCTGGTCATGTCGTCGTCGGATAGTCGGCCGATCCGTTCGCCAAGTTTCGCACGAGGAACGGTCGTGATCTTGTCGATCATGAGCCGGCTCGGTTGGCGGATTCCGGTCGCCTCGTCGGCGGCGACAGGTATGCGAAACAGTGGAGCATCGGTGTCGTCAGTGGTGAATGAGCACACCGTGACCGACGCAGTCGCGTCGAAGAGATCGTCTTGGATGATGACGACCGGTCGCGGTTTGCCGGCGTACCCGCTGCCGGCGGAAGCGGTCCAGATCTCGCCGCGCCTCACTCTTCGTCGCCGAGGGCGTCGATGAACG
>JBBQUN010000447.1:0-2515 GCA_038212405.1 Acidimicrobiales bacterium
CTTCGTTTGCGGCCAATTCCAGCGTGGTGATGTCGCCGACGAAGATGAGGTCGAGCAGTTGAGCGACGGGACCGTCGCCTCGAGCCTCGACCGACAGCACGTCGGCCATGACCTCGAGGGTCTTGTTCTCGACGTACTCGAAGCGGCGGGCAGTCTGGGGATGCTCACTGTCATGGCGCAACTGGATCTGGGTGAAGACCTGGCGAGTGACATCGCCGTTCTGCCCCCAGCCAACCAGTTCGTTGTGACACAGATCGGGCATCGGCGCCCAGAATGCCGGGGTCTTGACGTTGTGGTTGAAGGCGATCTTCCAACGCTTTGCCGCCGTGGTACCGATGACGCCGCCGCCGTAGATGACCGGCATCGTACGGCCGACCTTGCGAGCGATTTCCTTCGCCGGGCTCATCGTGCCGAGCAGTTCTTCACGTCGGGACTTGAGCTGATCGACGGCGGTGTCGAGCCACGCCCGAGCACCAGGAAAGAGACCGACCTGTTCGAGCGCAAGCATTGCCGGCACAGCAAGCGCTCCGAGCTGGGCCCGGGGCATCACCGCATCGGACACTACGGGGAGAACCGGGGCTCCAGCGCGGCGAGCGAGATACTCGAGTTCGCCTCCGTTGGTGACGGCGACGAGCGGGGCGCCGGCTTCGACGGCAGCTTCGATCGACTCGAGCGTTTCCTCGGTCGCACCCGAAGCCGAGATGGCGATGACGAGCGAGTTCGGACCGACCCACGACGGTGGCAGATAGCCGCCGTACACGCTGATCGGCCGGGGCGAGAACGGTCGAGCCGATGCCGCGGCGACATCGCCACCGAAACCTGAGTCGCCCATGCCGAGGATGAGGACGTTCTCGATGCGAGAGGGATCAGGTAGACCCGGAATGTCGCCGATGGCGGCAAGCGAGCCCTCGATCTGCTCGGGGAGCCCAAGCATTGCGTCCCACATACCGAGGGTGTCGAGTCGTTTCGTCATCGTGCTCTTTCGTTCGGTCGTGCTCAGGCCGCGAAGGTCGGAGCGACCCCGTCGGCCTCGGCCTTAGCTTGCAATCGTGCGGCCTCAGTGTCGTCGACTGCTGTCGCCTCGTCGATCAACATCACGGGAATGTCGTTGTCGACTCGATACGTGCGCTGAAGCCGTGGGTTGTAGAGCACCGATTCGTCGCTGAAGTACAACAATGGACCCTTGTCCTCCGGGCAAGCAAGAATCTCGAGCAGTTTGGGGTCGAGGGCCACGAGGCGCTCCTTCACGAAGGGTGGTGTGTCATCGAACGGAGGTCACACTAGCGCCCACCTCAGCAGCCCATGCCAGCCCGCGACCACGAAGCCGCAGTGGGCCGCTGGACGCCGGCACGAAGGTTGGTCGACCTCCGCCGATCTGGGTCTCGCCCACCATCGCCTCGCCGTCGGTGACCAACACGATCGCAGGGCCAACGACCTCGTGACCAGTCATCGACAACTCGATTCGGGTCAGGCCGAACTCGGCGACTGGGGAGGCATAGCGATGAACCTCGCCTAGGGGTCGTTGCACCGGGACGTCGATTGGCTGGTAATCGATCACGGCAAGGAGCTCGCCAACATCGATGTGTTTCGGCGTGAGCCCGCCTCGAAGCACGTTGTCAGAGTTGGCCATCAGCTCGACGCCTACGCCGTGCAGGTACGCGTGCAGATTGCCCGAGCCGAGGTAGATCGCTTCACCGGGAGCGAGAACGACGTGATTCAACAGCAGCCCCACCACTCCCCCGATGTCGCCGGGAAACGCGCGGGCAACGAGCGCGCAAGCGGCAAGGTCGGGGGCGAAATCATGCGTGATGGGGTGCGCAGAGGCCAGCAGATGTGCTGCCCGTTCGGCGACAGCGATCGCCATCGATGATGCCGTGTCGGGATCTTGGCCGAGGAGGAACCCCATCACGTTGCGCAGACAGGCGCTGTCGTCTTCGCCTTCGAGTAGCTGGCGAACGCGACCGAGGGCAGGGTCGTCGAGGGCAGGGTCGTCGAGGGCGGCAAACAGCCGACGTGTTTCTGCGAGGGGCCGGAAACCACACTTCGCTTCGAACGGTGTCAACGCGCAGATCAGTTCGGGCTTGTGATTGGGGTCGCGGTAGGTCCGATCGGGGGCGTCGAGAGCAATGCCGAGTGAGTTTTCTCGGTCGTAGCCAGCCTGGGCTCGCGCTGACGACGGATGCGCCTGGATCGAGAGTGGCACCTCGGCGGCAAGCACCTTGAAAAGGAAGGGGAGCTCGCCGAACTGGGCATTGACTTCGGATCCGAGAATCCCGACCGGATCGGATGCGATTGCCTCGAGCAGGGTGCGCCCGCTCGCGAGCCGACTCGGGGCCTTGGGATGAGCGCCCATCCACAACTCAGCTTCGGGCTCCCCGGTGGGGTCGACGCCGATCAGTCTCGAAATGGCGTCCGATTGCCCCCACGCGTAGTGCTGGATCTCGCAGTCGAGTAGCTCGACGCGCTGGTCACTCGTCATGCCGTCAACGTTCACCGGTCTCGCTTCTCAGTGCCT
>JBBQUN010000448.1:0-2474 GCA_038212405.1 Acidimicrobiales bacterium
CTCGTTCGGACACTCGGCAACTACCTGCCCGGCGTGCGACGAACCGGGGAACAGATCGAGGCGTTCGCCGCAGAGTGGCATGAGCGCAACCTCGTTGCCCTCGAGTCTGGGCTGCCACTCCTTGTTGCCCTTGGTGATTCGCTGGCTCAAGGTATTGGTGCGACCTCGGTCGATCATGGCTATATCGGGCGTATCGCCAACGATTTCGTCGGCCGTCTCGCCGTTGTCAACGTGTCGAGGTCGGGGGCGAAGATCCCCGATGTGGTCGACCGTCAACTGGTGCTGCTCGCCGGTCTCGGGGTCGAGCCTGCGGTGGTCACCTGCACCGTCGGCAGTAACGACTTGCTACGCGGCGCCAGTCTCAATGGACCGGCAACGAACATGAGGCGGTTGATCGACGCGCTGCCCGACGTCGCCATCATGGCAACACTTCCCGATCAGGGATCGTTGATGGCACGACGGCTCAGCGGTGTGGTCCGCACCGAAACCGCAGCACGGGGTCTGGCCCTGGCCGATGTATCGGCGACCATGTCGGGCTGGCGGGGCAAGACCGCTTCCGACGGATTCCACCCGAACGATGCGGGCTATGACACGTGGGTCCAGGCGTTCGCTCCGGTCATCGAACGACGGTTGGATTGACCTCGAGGGGACGATCGGCTGCCTTGCCGGGCGCCGCCGACACAAGGGCAAAGCCGATGAAGCTGATGATGCCGAGCGCCCCTGCGCCGGCGAAAGCCCAGCGGTGGTGATCCAGGTAGATCGGGACCCAAAGGATTGGTCCAACGGCATGTCCGAGGAAGCGGAAGGCGAGCACCGATGACAGTGCGCCTCCTCGATTGGACGGAACGGCGCTGGCCGCCAAATGGGTGAGCGCAACCACCATGGCCGGCACCAGCGAGGCGCCGACGAACCAGCCGATACCGAGTACCGGCAGTGATTCGGCGAATCCAAGTGTTGCGACGACGAGACTGGCAGCGACCGTGCCGATGAGGGAGAAGGTTCGGATTCCTACTCGATCGAGGAGTGTTCCCCAGCGCGGTCCCATGATCGCTGCGCCGCAACCGGCGGCCAGCAACAGCAGGCCGCTCTGGGTCGAAGACGCGTCGAGGCCCTTACGGCTGGCGACGCCGACGACGACACCGATGCCGGCGGGGCCGGTGGCAGCAGCAAAGCCGGTGATCCACAGGATCACCATGCGCCGGGTGAACAGTGGTCTGATCGGTGGCGCCGATGCGTTGGGTCGGGGCTCGCCCGGCGGTGGGCGGAAGCTCAAGAGAAACGCCGTCGCTGCGATGATGGCGAAGGCGTAGCGCCAGTCGTAACGAGCGGCGAGCCCTCCGGCGATGGGGGAGAGGGCGCCACCAGCAGCTTGGAAACTCGAGTAGATCCCCATCGCTCGGCCGAGTCGCTTCGGCTCGGTGATGTCGGCGAGGCCAGCGAGCATCAGTGGGGTGAAGAACGCATTGCCGAGGCCCTGCAAGACGCGGGCAGCGACGAACCATGACAATGATGGCGCCAGCATGGCGAGGACCGTTGCGATGGCGTAGCCAATGTAGGTGATGCGCATCACCCTGGCTCGGCCGAATCGCTCGCCGATCGTGCCCGAGAACAGCATCATGACGGCCATGGGGATGAAGTAGCCGCTGAAGCCCCAGTTGACCGCCTCGGACGAGGCATTGAAACTTGCTTCGAGTTCGGGGTAGATCGGGGTGACGACGAGCGTGCCGAACGGACCGAGGAAACCGCCGACGAAGTAGGGGAGCGTGGTCAGATTGAGGAGGCCAACCGGACGATCACGCGCCGTCGATCCAGACGATGGTCGCTTCATCTTCGCGTCCGACAGCGGCTCGGCGCCACGGTGATCACCGGATCCAGCTGCCGCTGGCGTTGCTCGTGAAGCCGAGCGACCGGTACGTGGCATCGACCAACGACTGCCCTCGTTCGTTGAGCAAGATGCCGGGGCCCTGTTGATTCATGACGTAGGCAAAACTCAGTCCGGCATCGGGGTCGGCGAAACCGATCGATCCGCCGGCACCAACGTGGCCGAAGGCGCCGGCACCGAGAATGGCGGAGTCTCGTTGCCCGGCGGGTTGGTCTCGATTGTCCATCGAGAGCATGAAGCCTTCACCGAAGCGGGTCCGCACCAACAGCGTTTGGTCGATCTCGCTGATGGTGGACGGCTTGGCCAGTCGCTCGATGGCGTTCGGTGTGAGCAGGGAGCTGTCATTCGCAGCCAGAGGCCGGTAGAAGGTGGCGAGGCCGCGCGCCGAAGCTGTGCCGTTGGCGGCGCCGATCTCTGCTTCCCACACGGTCGGGTCGTTGGCGCCGAACCCACCGCTGTTCAAGAGCGCCTTGGACTGGAGCCCTTCGCGATCACTCATCAAGGCATCGGTGAACGACGAGCTCCAGCCCGGTTCGGGGCGCCACGCCGCGACCTTGGCCATTCGGTGATGTTCGGACCGATCGAGCCCGAT
>JBBQUN010000449.1:0-2466 GCA_038212405.1 Acidimicrobiales bacterium
CGGCACCACCAGAACGACTGGCGATGCTTCGTCTTGCTATCGGGGGCTATGCGCTCGTCAACCTCTTCATCAGCTTTGGTGAATTCGAGCGCTTGGCCAACCGGCCCGCAGATCAGTTCGAACCCGTTGGTCTGGCCGGACTTCTCGACGCCCCGGTCTCCCCCACCCTGTTGTGGAGCCTTTTCGCCGTCTCCGCAATCAGCGGCATCGCGTTCGTGGCTGGCATGTTCTTTCGACTAGCCGGGCCGGTCTTCGCACTCTGCACACTCGCGTGGGCCAGCTATCACGCGTCGTGGGGCCAGATGCTTCACTTCGAACACCTGGTGAGTCTGCACCTTCTGGTGCTTGGCTTCTCGCCGGCAGCCGCGGCCCTCAGCTTCGACGCTCGCCGAGACCCTCACCTCGACCGTGCGCCGGCAACGTGCTACGGGTGGCCGGTTCGGCTGATGGCGATCATCACCGTCACCACCTACACGCTCGCCGCCATTGCCAAGATCCGAGTCAGCGGATGGGCGTGGACCGACGGCACGACCCTCGCCAACCACATCGGCTACTCCGCAACGCGCCTCGACCTCCTCGGTGAACCTCGGCCGCCGTTGTCCACCTTCGTGATCGGCCAAAGCTGGCTCATCGGCCCCATGGCCCTTGCCGGACTGATGGTCGAACTCGTTGCGCCGCTCGCCCTGCTCGGTGGTTGGCTCCGGCGTCTGTGGGTCCCCGGCATCCTCCTGTTTCACCTGGGCACACTCACCACCATGTTCGTTTTCTTCTCCTACAACGGACTCGGCTTTGCCCTGCTGCCCCTCTACCAAATCGAGCGCCTGCTCGACCTGATCAAACGTCGACGGTCACCCCTCGGTGGTAGCGGGTCGCCGCACACGAATACGAACGCAACGGCAACCGTGAGTTAGTGTCGATCACGCCAGCGCAGAAGGTTCTGGTCGAGAACGGGGAAGTCATGGCAACAATCGGGGGGACGTCCGATCCGCGGTTCCAGCCGCTGGTCGACATCATCGAACAGCAACTCGACGCCGATTACGACCTCGGTTCCTCGCTCGCCGTTGCGGTTGATGGGGAGCTGGTGACCGACGTGTGGGGAGGCTTCGTCGACGAGGCCCGCACACGACCGTGGGAGGCCGACACCATCACCAACGTATGGTCGACCACCAAGACCATGACCGCGCTCGCCGCTCTCCACCTGATGGATCAGGGCAAGCTCGACCCGAACGAAAAGGTCGCGACCTACTGGCCCGAGTTCGCAGCTGCCGACAAGGCCGACATCGAGGTCCGGCACCTCATGTCGCATACCTCGGGCGTTTCGGCCTGGGCCCAGCCGGTCACTCCCGAAGACATCCTCGACGTCGAGAAGGCAACGGCCATGCTTGCCGTCCAGGCCCCGTGGTGGGAGCCGGGAACGGCATCGGGTTACCACGCACTGAATCAAGGGCATCTCGTCGGGGAAGTCATCCGCCGAATCGACGGCCGCGGACTCAAGCAGTACTTCGCCGAGGAGATCGCGAATCCACTCGATGCCGACTTCACCATTGGGTCACCACCGCAGAACCATTCCCGCATCGCCAATGTGTTGGCTCCGCCGCCCCTGCCACTCCCGCCCGACCTCGACCCCGAGAGCGTCATGTTCAAGACGTTCACCGGGCCGCTCCCCGATGCGACGATCGCCAACACCGACGCCTGGCGCGCCGCCACCATCGGCGCCGCCAACGGTCACGGCAACGCCCGGTCGGTTGCGAAGATCCAGGCGTTGGTGTCCAACGGCGGCAGCTCGCACGGCGTGCAGATCATGTCGTCAGGAACCGTTGACCGCATCTTCGAGGAGCAGTCGAACGGCGTCGACCTGGTGCTCATGGTCCCGGTTCGATTCGGGCTCGGCTATTGCCTGGCGGCGGACGACAATCCGGTCGGCGTCACCTCCGGCCAGAAGTGCTTCTGGGGCGGTTGGGGTGGTTCGATCGTTCTCAACGATCTCGACAACCGAATCACCCTCACCTACATGATGAATCGCATGCAGGCCGGACTCGTCGGGAACGAGACGAGCGTCTCGCTCATCGCCGCACTCGATGCCATCACCGCGAGCTGAGGTCGCCAATGCCGAACACACTGAGCTGGATCACCGGCGAGAACTCCAACCGCGACGCGCTACTCGATCTGCGACCGCCTCTTGCTGCCGACCACCGCGCTGTCTTCGGTGCCATTTGGAATGGCCCGGTCAGCGCTCGAACTCTCGAGCTGTGCCGCCTCCGGACTGCGAAACTGCTGGGCAATCAGATCGGACTCGCCGAGCGCACGCCGAACATCGCCGATCTCGGCGAGGTCACCATCGAGGCCATCAGTGCATGGCCAACCGATGACCAGTTCAGCGAGGCCGATCGGGCCAGCCTCGCCTTCGCCGAGCAGTACGTGATCGATGTCCATGGCGTGACCGACGAGATGGTCGATCGAGCGACC
>JBBQUN010000450.1:0-2460 GCA_038212405.1 Acidimicrobiales bacterium
GACCAGACGAGGAAGGGGTCGATGATCACCAGGGCGGCACCGGCAAGCATGAGCGCTCGAACGCCCGAGGCCCGGGCACCGGTGCTCAACGCCCATACCGACACCAGCGCCGTTCCCGTTGCTCGCAGCACCGACGGCTCGAGTCTGGTGGCCATGGCGAACACCACGAGCAGGCCGACGGTTGCTGCCCATCGTGGCCACCACCGGAGCCGCCCGATCAACGGCTCGCCAACGGCCAAGACGAACGCAACGTTCTGCCCAGACACCGCAAGGAGATGCGACAGCCCGGCGGCACGGAATCGGGCTTGTTGCCCCTTCGACTGGAACCGGTCGTCGCCGATCACCAAGCCGGTGTAGAGCGCCTGGGACCCTCGGGGCAGGCGATCGGCCCCGGATTGCACGGCCGAGCGAAGCCACTGCGAGGGCTGACCCCACCAGCGGATCGGCTGGCGGGCACCCAGGTCGGTCACGCTCATGCGGCCACTCAGATGCCGAGAGCGTGCCCAGTCGGTCGGGTCGATCGACCGCAGATTCGCTCTGACCATCACCGATTCACCGGCGCGCAGCGAGGCGAAGCTCGGCTGGTCCCATCCTGCCGACACCTGCACCCTTCGGCCATCGGCAAGCGCCACCTCGGCGTTGGTGCCAAAGCGTCCGGGCTCGGGATCGGTCACCATTCGCACCCAACCGGCATAGGGCCCAGGACGAACCGAAACGTAGTGCTGCTCGACGTGTATCGAGCGGCCGAGCGACACCAGAGCAATGCCGGCAATCAATAGTGCGGGACGGCGTCGAACCACCGACACGACAACGACGAGCCCACCAACGACGAACACCGTCACGGGTCGCACACCCAGCATTGGCGGGGCCAACGGCTCGATCCAGCGGCCGGCAACGGCTCCCAGCCATGCGGCGACGAAGACCGCAACCAGTCGACCTTCGCTCATCACCCCATCGACGTTGGTCATCCAACCACGACCTGATCGACCATCGCGGCGAACTTCGCTGGGCCGATTCCTGGCACGTCCATCAGCTGTTCCACGGTGAGAAAGGGTCCGTTGTTGATGCGCCAGGTGAGGATGGACTGCGCCGTTGCCGGGCCGACGCCGGGCAGCCGTTCGAGATCGGTTGCTGTCGCCTGGTTCAGCAGGACGGGTGCCGACTCTCGCGATCGGTCGGCGCCTGCGGCCGGTGGGACCCCGCCGACCGGCACGAGCGGAATCGGTGGCGTTTCCCCCTCGATCGGGATACGGATCTGGCTTCCGTCGATGAGTGGTGCCGCCAGGTTCACTGCCGAAAGGTCAGCACCTGCGAGCGCTCCGCCGGCGGCGTTGACGGCGTCGACCACCCGGTCGCCGGCAATGAACTCATAGACCCCCGCTTGCTCGACGGCTCCGGCAACATGCACGGTGAGCGGCCCGTCAACGCTGCTGGTGCTTGTGGTCGAGCCAACACCGGTGCCGGGCTCTGCTCCGGGGATCGACGGCTCGAGCGCCACCATGGGAATGCGATCCTCGATCGCCACCGTGGATCGAGGGCGGAACATCCACCAGCCTCCACCAACGATCACGGCGACGGTGACGACGGCAACCACGGCGCGGGGCATGAGGTGTCGTCGGCGCTCCAACCACACGATGGCGTCGTCGAGAAGATCGGCCAGACGGGCCGGAGGAGGGTCGAACGAGTCGTGTGGGCCCTGCGGGTCCATGGCCACTTCCATCGCAACGCAAGACGGTGGTCTCAGCTGGTGTCGTCAGGGGAAGTGTCGACGGGGCCGGTAGGCCCGAGGGGTGGACGTGAGCGTAGCGCTCAGATCAGACGCTCAGATCAGAAGAGTCGGGTGCTCAGTTTCTTGCGCCATGCGGCGGTGTTCGGGTGGCCGTTGCCGAGCACGGCGAGCAGGTCGACGAACTTGCTCCGAGCCTCGTCGTCGTCCTTGACCTGATCGAGCAGCCGCTCGAGCTCGGCCTCGACCTCGAGGCTTTCCGGTGTTCCGCCGGCTTCGAGACCAACACGGGCGAGGGCACCAACGACGCGTGCTGCCTCGGTCTCGGGAATCTTGACCAACGCGTCGAGCGCTTCTTGGTAGCGGTGTTCGTCGACGAGGAGCTGTGCCAAGGCCACGGTGGCGTCGTGGTGGCCGGGCTCGAGCGCAATGACCTGGAGGAGGTCGGCCTCGGTACCCGACGCCATGAGCGTCTCGATCTCGAGTGCCTGGCCGCTCGGCACCAACTTGTTGACGAACTCGCGGATGACCTGTTCGGGTTGGGCACCGTTGAACCCATCGACGATCTGACCGTCGGTCAGCGCATACACCGCAGGAATCGACTGGACCCGAAATGCCTGGGACGACATGGGGTTCTCGTCGACGTTGATCTTGGCGAGCACGATGCGAGGCGTCGGTGAGCCGGCATTGGCTTCATCGATCACCTTCTCGATCATTGGCCCGAGGGTCTTGCA
>JBBQUN010000451.1:0-2455 GCA_038212405.1 Acidimicrobiales bacterium
CGCGAGACGGCTCGACTCGACAGGGTCTACACCGCCGGAGCGTCACTCGTTGGCTGTGACTCCAACGAGTTGGCGCTCACGACCAACGCTTCCGAAGCGTGGTGGCGGGCCTTTTCCTCGGTGCCACTCACCGCCGGTGACCGGGTCTTGACCGGGCAGGCCGAATACGTGGCGAATGCGCTTGGCCTACTGCAAGCACAAGAGCGCGGCGTCGAAGTGGTCATCATTCCTGACGATGCGTTCGGCCAGGTCGATCTCGATGCGATGCGTGCCGCCGCCGAGGACGAGCGAGTCAAGTTGATTGCCCTCACCCATGTTCCGACCAACGCAGGATTGGTGAATCCGGCTGCGGCCGTCGGAGCGATCGCACGAGACGCTGGTGTGTACTACCTGCTCGATGCCTGTCAATCCGTTGGCCAGCTGCGAATCGACGTCGAGGAACTGCAGTGCGACTTCATGTCGTTCACCGGCCGCAAGTTCCTCCGCGGACCTCGGGGCACCGGCATGTTGTATGTGCGTTCGAGCGTTCTCGACGAACTTCGCCCGCCGAGCTTCATCGACGGTCGCTCGGCCGACTGGACCGCCCCCAACGCCTACGAGCTTCAACGAACCGCTCGCCGTTTCGAGTTCTTCGAGTCGAGTCCGGCTGGCAAGACAGGTTTGGCAACGGCCATCGAATACGCGCTCGCCATCGGGATCGAGGCGATCGAAGAACGGATCACGATCCTGGCTGCTCACCTTCGCTCGCAGCTGTCGAGTATCGAAGGTGTGGAGGTGCACGATCGGGGTCAGCGATTGAGCGGCATCGTCACCTTCGATCGTGCCGGCCGCGACCCGGCTGCCCTCCAGCGCGCCGCGAGTAACGCCGGTATCAACGTCGGCCTCACCACTCAAAGCCCTTGGCAGTCGGCTCCAGGAGAGACGGCCAGAACCATGGTCCGCGCCTCGCCGCACTACTTCAACACCGAGGTCGAGATCGATCGAATGTGCAGCGTGGTCGATGCCGCGCCGGCGATTCGATGACGGTCTCGACGAATCTCTCCCGCTGGTGGCTGGACCTCGGCCGAACAACAGACGCATACTCCGGGCATGGGACTGTTCAACGGGGAAGTCGTATTGGTCACCGGAGCCGGTCGAGGTATCGGTCGAGATGAGGCGCTGATCGCGGCGCGGGAAGGAGCGCGGGTCGTTGTCAACGACCTCGGCGGCAGCTTCGACGGCAGTGGGTCCGACGCCGGGCCGGCTCAGGCCGTCGTCGACGAAATCATTGCCGCTGGCGGCGAAGCCGTTGCCAACACCGGATCGGTGTCATCGTGGGCTGACGCCGAGGCCATGGTTCAACAGGCGGTGGAAACGTTCGGCGATCTCCATGCGGTGATCAACAACGCCGGTGTGTTGCGTGACCGCATGCTCGTGAACATGACCGAGGACGATTGGGACACGGTCATGGCCGTGCACCTCAAGGGCACGTTCGGCCCGACTCGGCACGCCGCTGGCTACTGGAGAGAGCGTTCGAAGGCAGGCGATGACCAGCCGCGACGTGTTGTCAACACCACGTCAGGCTCAGGCCTGTACTCCAACATCGGGCAGGCGAACTACGGAGCAGCCAAATCTGGGATTGCCACCTTCACCCAGATTGCCGCCAAGGAACTGGCTCGCTACGGGGTGCGAGCAAATGCCATCTCACCGGTTGCTGCGACTCGAATGACGTTGTCGGTTCCCGGAGCCGATGGCCGGATCGATCCCGACGATCCCAAATGGCAGCCGGCGCATCCAGCAACACTCGCGGTCTATTTGGCCAGTCCGGCGTGTCGGTTCACGGGACAGATCTTTCGAGTCTTCGGATCTGAGATCACGTTGCAGCAGAGCTGGGGTCACACCGATCTGGCCGTTGGAGCCGGCGACGAACCGTGGGAACCCGGTGCCTTGGCCGAAGCGCTCGAGTCGATTCCGGCCGAAGCGCCGCTCAACCGGCCAAAGCGGTCGAGCTGAACCGGTCGAGCTGAGGCGGTCGACCTCACAACATTCAGCGGACGACCAACACCGAACACTGCGCACGGTCCACCACACCTCGGCTGACTGATTCACCACTGAACACACGCGACCAAACCCCGGGGTCGCTGGTACCGACGATGATCAGGTCTGCCTCGACCTGTGCTGCCAACTCGCAGATTCGTTCGATCGGATCTCCGTGGGTGACCACGATGTCTTCATCGGCAACCAATGCCGGCAGTCCGACCGGCGACGCCCCGGCCTCGGGTTCGTCGTCGTAGTCGGCGGCGCCCAGTGAAAGCACCGGAGCTACCGGCGGGAGGAGCGCCAGCGCGGCGTAGCCCAGCCAGTCCAGATCGCGCAGTTCATGCACTCGGCGCCGGATCGGCTCGTGGCCCGAAGCAACATTGACCACGATCACCGTGTCTTGGCCATCAGCCACTCGGCCGGCAAAGTCTGCGGC
>JBBQUN010000452.1:0-2429 GCA_038212405.1 Acidimicrobiales bacterium
AGTTCGGTCCGGTACGGCGGGGATCGTTGCCGGGCAACTTGCTGGCCGAGCATGTTCTCGACGCCGAACAGCCGGTGAAAGCCCTGATCGTCGTTGCCGGTAACCCACTGCTCACGATCGGTGGCGAGGAGCGGCTGCGCGCGGCGTTCGAGTCGGTGGAGTTGGTCGTGTGCTTCGATCTGTATCGCACTGCGACCGGCGATCACGCCGACTGGTTGTTGCCCTCGACCGACATGTTCGAGCGACCCGACATCAACATCACCGGTCTCGGCCTGCAATCTGAGCCGTGGATCCAGTGGACCGACGCCGTGGTCGAACCGCAGCACGAGCGGCGCGAAGAGTGGCGGATCTTCGGTGCGCTGGCCAAGGAGATGGGCATGAAGCACCCGCTCGACGTCGAGGATCCCGACCGAGAAGTGTGGGGACGTATCGACCACATGCTCGGCTCGCGTGGCCTCAGCCTGGATGAGGTCAAGGTGCAACCGCACGGGGTCTTGGTCTTCGAGGACGGGCTACGTGCGGGGTCGTTCTTCGACGATCACGTGCAACATGCCGACGGTCTCGTCGACTGCTGCCCCGACGGATTCGCGGCAGCGATCCAACGTCTCGCCACCGAACGAGACGAGCGTGCGTCGCAGCCCGAGGGAACGCTGCGCCTCATTGGGCGACGCGACTCTCGGATGCACAACTCGTGGTTCTCCAACGTCGAGCGGCTCAAGCGGGGGAAGCGTTCGACAAATCCGCTCGAGTTGCACACCGACGATGCGCAGCGATTGAACATCGCCGAAGGCGATGTGGTCGTCGTGTGCAGCGACTGGGGGACACTCGAAGTGGCAGTGCGTGTCGACGATGCCTTGCGCCCGGGCGTGGTGTCGATCGAACACGGATGGGGTCGACAATCTGGCATGCGACTGGCCAGCGACAAGCCCGGCGTGAACATGAATCGGCTCCTTCCGAGGGGGCCTGGCTCGTTCGATCCACTGTCCAACCAGGCCTGGATGACGGGCATCCCCGTCACTGTCACCACCTCGATCCGAGCCCAGGTAGAGGGGATCGCAGACACCGTCTGATTCCAAGGCTTCGACCGGTCAACACGCTCACGCGGTTGTCAACGGTCAGGTCACGGTCAAGTCGGTTTCACGCGGCGGTTGGTCCGACGCTGGAGATGTTCGTCAATCACGTCGAAGGCCGGGGTTGACGTTGTGCCGTGGACCACGATCGACACCAAGATCGCCGCCACGGCAACCGCCCACAACTGATTCGATCGCGGAAACAGCTCCTCGTTGACCGCATGCGACAAGTAGTAGATCGAGCCCATCCCGCGCACGCCGAAAAAGGCGATCACGAGCCGCTCGGTTCGGTCCACGGGTGATCCGATCATGCTGATCCAGCCGGCCAACGGGCGAACCAGGAGCACGATCATCACGGCGAGCGCAAAACCGGCAGGCGTCAGCGCAGCCAGCGCACCGCTGACGGCAGCACCGCCGAGGAGCAACAGGAACAACACGCTTGCCAGTTGTTCCAGGGCCTCGGCGAAGTCATGCAACACCTGGTGATACTCGTGGTTTTGCTCGGCACGTCGGATGGTGACGGCAGCGACGAACACGGCGAGAAACCCGTAGCCATGGAGAATTTCGGTGATGCCGTACACCGCCAGCGTGGCGCCGAGAGCTACGAATCCCTGACCCGACTGGGCGAACGTCTGCCCGCTCCTCGCTCCGAACGTCATCCATCCAATCGCCCGTCCTAGCACGATGCCGACGACGAGCCCGACCGAAAGTTTGACAAGCACGTCGTCAACTGCCCAACCGACGAACCAACTCCCCCCGGCGGCGAGTGCAATGGCGAGATTGGTGAACGGGAACGCCAGCCCATCGTTCAGGCCAGCCTCCGAGGTCAGCGCGAACCGCACGTCGTCGTCATCACTGGGGTCCGGACCCTCGATCTGTACGTCGGACGCAAGCACCGGATCGGTGGGAGCAAGGACGGCTCCGAGCAACACCGCTGCCGAGAGGGGTAGGGCAAGGATGCCCATGCCAAGGACGGCGATGGCGGCGATGGTGAGCGGCATCGCCACTCCGAGCAGGCGCCATGTCGTTCCCCAAGATCGCCACCCGAGTGGGCGACTCAGTTTGAGTCCGGCTCCCATCAACGACACGATCACGACCAGTTCGGTCAACCGCTCGACGGCAAGGGAATCAGCCCCAGGTTGTGGCGCGTCGAGGTCGATCGGAAGCAGGAAGAGAATCATTCCGACGCCAACGAACACCATCGGCATCGAGACCGGCATGTGAGCGACCAGTTTCGGCAAGATGGCAGCCGAGAGGACGGACGCACCGAGAACGGCGAGTAGTACGAAATAGGGATCCATGGGTGTGAAACTCAAACCGTCTCGCTGTGTATCGCAAAAGAGTTGCGACGATCTGATT
>JBBQUN010000453.1:0-2429 GCA_038212405.1 Acidimicrobiales bacterium
GGGCCGAGATCTGCACCCCGGCGAGCTCGAGTTCGGCGGCCACTTCGTGTTCGAGATCTTCGGGAGCGAGGTAGCCGGTGAGCACCATGGGCCCATCCTGCCGTGGTCAAGGCGATGTGAGACGCCGGCGTTGACTCACCCACCCGGTCCGGCGTCTGGGTCGGGGTCGGGGTCGGGTGTCGGGCCGCAGCAGTGGCGGGTGAAGGAGTCGGGCCTGCCCCAGTCGATACAAGGCGGCGGGTCGGCCGCCCTGGCGGGAGGTCCGCTCGCCGGTTGGCTCGACGAAGTCGTTGGTACTGGTGATCGTTCGGTGGAAGTTGCGAGCGTCGAGGTCACTGTCCCAGATCGCCTCGTAGACCTGACGAAGTTCGTTGATCGTGAACGATTCGGAGCAGAACGCTGCACCGACCGGCGAGTACTCGAGCTTTGACCTGGCCCGCTCCATCGCGTCGGTGAGAATGGCGTGGTGGTCGAAGGCGAGTCGGCGCGGACTCGAAAGGAGATCGTCGACGTCATGCCATTCGGCATCGGCTGCGTCAGAACCTGCCTCGGGTTCGGGGAGGTCAGGAACAAGGGCGAGGTAGGCAACGCTGTCGATCAAGCCGTCGGAGCACACCCTGAATTTGGAGGTTGGCGTCGAGGCTCAGGCGAGGTGACCGGCCATGGCGTGAAAGCCGCCGTCCACATGCAGTATCTCGCCGCTGATCATTCGGCCGTAGTCGGAAAGGAGGAAGATGGCAGCGTCGCCGTCGAGGGATGCCGCTGATGAGCTGGTCAGCTACAAGTCTCGGCCCAGGCCCGAGAGCACGATCTCTGCTCCGGCGGCCACCGCAGCCGCTGCGGTGGCGAAGGCGATCGAATCGGTCGTCACGACGCCAGTGATCAAGACCTTCTTGCCCGTGAGACGTTGAGGCGACGTGTTCTTTGTTCATTGGTTCGTGCGCAACGATGCATGATTTGCAAGAGGTGCGTTGGTTGGCGAGATCAGTCGAGTTCGTCGGGTGTGCTGAAGTAGTCAGGTCGGCTGACGTGGGTTTCGCTGACGAACAACACCCCGTGGGTGGTGTCGAGTACGCGCCGGATGCCAGCGACGAGCGATTCGGCTCGTTCGATCGGGATGATGCTGATGAGGAGCGAGAGGCTGTTGCGGTCGTTGAAGAGCAGTCGGCCTTCGTGTTGGCCACCGTGGCCGAAACCCGAGACACCGTGCAGGGCGGTATAGCCGGTTGCGCCTGAAGCGAGCAGGATGTCGCGGATCGTTGGCACGTGTTCGCCGTTGATCACGACTTCGATGCGCGCCATTGGGGTGAGGCCGGTCCAGGTACTCATGAGTGCTCCTTGTTCGAGTTGAGATTGTTCGAGTTGAGATTGTTCGAGTCGAGATTGTTCGAGTCGAGGGCGTTGTTGGGATCGAATGTACGCGGCATCTCGATCCAGGTTCCGGATGATGTTCGCGTCGACCACTGCTCATGGGGATTGGAACGAGCAGCGATCCGGAGCCATGATCCGCCGGTCAGGGTCCGCAGGATCGGATTGTTGGCGATGATCGTTTCGATCTGGGCGAGATCGGCTTGGATGACGGCGAGGAGCCGCACGGGTTGATGGAAGCGCTGGCCATCCATGTGCGTGCTCTGGAGTGGGAGCCCGACCCGGAGATCGCCGCGATCTCCCGATATGACGCCAGCGGTGCCGATCGGGTTGTGAAGCAGCTTGTTGCCAGCACCGAAGACCTCGGGGTCGACGGTGGAGAAGTAGTACTGGGCCGAGATCCAATGCCCGACGACCAGCGGCGCCGTCATGATGGTTTCGAGGACCCGTCCCGTTGGGTCATCGGCGGCGTCGTAGCTGTGCAGGAATGCCCGACCATCGAGGTCGATCCCGGCGGTCATCGAACGGGGGCCGATGATGAAGGCAGCGTTTCGAGCCAGGCCCCACTCGGGTCGGACCTGCGCCCAATCGGCACCGCGTTCGCGCACTCGTGATGCTGGACCGGGCAAGTGAACCGAGCGTGCCGCCGACTGCCGTTGGCCTGCCTGCTCGAGCACCTTGGCCAGCGAGTCGGTGACCGATCGAAGGTTGGTCGGAACGTCGGCGGGGTCGAGGAAGGTGATTCGATCGCTCGCAGTGTCGTGTAGGCCAGCGGTGAACCAGGTGTGGTCAGGGATCACGATGCCGCGTTCTGCGAGACCGTGTCGAACATCAGGCGAATTCAGCAGTGCGGCGACCGCTCGCGCGTTGTCATCACCGGCGGCTCCAGCGCATGCGCCGCACTCGAGCGCTGTGGCGTGGGGATTGTTGGTCGTACGGCTGGTGTGACCACAGAGCATCACGATCGGGGCGAAGTGATCGGTGAGACCCATGGTCTTGAGCACCGACTCGGCGAAGAAGGTTCGCTGTTCGAGCAGCACCTCGTCGTCGTCGAGAATCAT
>JBBQUN010000454.1:0-2402 GCA_038212405.1 Acidimicrobiales bacterium
AGGATGGTTGGGCGACTCACCACGTCGTACCGATCGCTGTGACCCGTCATGTGCTCCGCACCGCAGTGATGACGATGTCCTTCTGATCAGCGCGAACGTCACCACTCTCGGACACAGGCGCGTCTTGGGCTTCACGCGAAGAAGCCGGGGATCGTTGTGGGCGCGTCGTCTTGCGGCTCGGCGGGCGTCGGGCGAGTAGTGGCGTAGGGCGAGCGGCCGACTCACGTTTCGGTTGCAACGGCCGCTCCTCGACTTCGTCTCGATGTGAGCGGACGGGTCCGGTAGCGCTGTTGGGTTGCGCCGGATTGCTGTTCTTGACGTTCGAGCCGGGCGTCGCGATGGATCGCGACGTGATGCGGCAGGAGTGACGCCACGCGTTGGTGTTCGGGGTGCTCACCTTTGCCTTGCCGTCCTGTTTGAATGGTCGTCTATCTCTGGCCCGGCCCACCCGATGCTCACAGCTCCTAACAACACGGCTCCGGCTGGCCGCAACCCGAGAAATATCGGCACTGATGGGCTCGGCCACCCGCTCGAGAATGCGCATCGGTGTCGGCCTGTTCGAAGTGACCGGTCAATAGCCGCATAGTGTTGTCGGCATGAAACGGCCTACCGACGAAGATCGCGTCGAGGCGTTGCAGCGGTTCCTTGTTGGTCTCGCCCGTGGTGACGATGCCAACCAGCTCTCGTCCGCGATCGCCGATCTCCATGTGCGCCACAACACGTTTCCCGGCGAAGTCTTCCTGGAACTCGCCGCCGATTCCCTCGACCTCGCGGGGACGACACGCGCCGACGCACTCGTCTACCGAGACTTGCTGTCGAAGCATCTGCCTGAGGTCGAGTTTCGAGGCAAGGAGCACCGTCGAATCCAGTACGCCCTGCTCACACCGTTCGCCGTTCAGGGCGGCCTCGAACCCGATCTGCTCGACGAGGTGATGTACTGGATCGAGCAGTACTGGCAGTACGCGCTGTTCGCAGCGGTGGTCATCGTCCGGGAGTGCGCCGAACGATCAGACACACCGATCGAGACGCTCGTTGGCGAGTTGGCGAAGCGCTCGACTATCGAGAACAGCTGAGTCCTCGGCGACGCGGCGAATATCGGACGCATCCGGCCAACCGACTCGTCTCGGCATTCACCGAAGAATCACCGATCTACTGGCCGGTTCTGGGCGGGGCGAGCGACGGGCGGTCAGAACATTCTGAGCGGCTCGACTCCGCCGGTCGCCCGAGCGGGTAGCGCTCCGTGTCATGGAGCGCTGAACCGGGCGGCGGTCACTCAGTGGCCGATGACGGCGTCACGACTCACTTCGACGAGGACCGAATGCTCGAACGCTTCGACGAGCAGCGGCTCCACGGCTTGAACGAGGGCGATCAGGTCGTCGTTGCGAATGTTGCCTGTGGTCACCAGAAGCAATCGCCGTGGCGCATCGTTCAGTAGGTGACCATCGAGGAAGTCCGGGTCCTTGGTGACCACGGTTCGATCATCGCGATCGGCGATCCGGATGATCTCGGCGTCCGTGGTTCGATTTCCATCAGCGAGTTCGCTGGTGTGCACCACGTCGTGGCCCAGCGAAGTCAAGCATCCAGCGAGCCGGTCTGGCAGCTGTGCATCGACGAGAAGTCTCACGCAGCTGGGATCGGGACCGACGAACGCGTCCGGGTCACCAATGCGGCGTACTCGAGCGAAGCGAGCACATCGTCAGCAACGAGGTCGGGGTAGTCCGCCAGCACCTCGTCGGTCGTCATCCCCGCAGCCAGCAAGCCGACGATCATCTCGACCGGGTATCGCAGACCGCGCACCGTGGGCGCGCCGTGACAGATCTGAGGGTCGACGGTGATCCGATCCAACAAGCTCACGGCCTGAACGGTACCACCAGGGCTGAACTCGGAGAGTTCACGATGCCGTCGTGGCTACCGGGCGACCAAGGGCGCTCCGAAGCAGCTCGACCGTAAAGTCGCTGCGGCTGCCTCTGATCTGTACTTGCGCGCTTGGTCCTGTGGTCCAGATCAAGTGCGTCTCGAGTGCTCCTTGCTTCGTCGCTAGGTCATTTTTAGCGAGCGTGATCTCCCGCTGGACCATCTCATCGGTGACTGGCGTTGGCGTCTTCTTCGATCGCAACATACGACGAGCCGCTCTGAGCAACTTCCCGATCATGAATCCTCCTTGGGTCGTTGGACAAGGGTGTCACATCCACACCGACATTGCGAGGGGCTAGCTGACGCTGCCGTGAAAGCTCTGCGGTGTACTCAGGCCTTCTGATGGGAAGTGCAGCACCGGCTACGGCAGAGCTTCGACGACTGCTCATCTCACTGCGACGTTGATTGACGCCTGACGTGGGCGACGCACATATCGGCGAGCGACAGCGACCTACAAATGCGCTTCGGATCGGCACATCGGATTACTG
>JBBQUN010000455.1:0-2399 GCA_038212405.1 Acidimicrobiales bacterium
GGCTTCGTGGCCGTGGTCGCGGGTCCATGATCTTGTCGGTCATCGTCGACACGCCGACTGATCTCGATGATCAGCAAACCGCGCTCTTGCGCCAGTTGGCCGAGCTGCGAGGTGAGGCGGTCAAAGCGCCGAGCGACGGGACGTTGTTCTCGAAGATCAAGTCGGCGTTCCACTGAGATCGGCTCGGTTGCAAGAGCCACGCCGATGACTTCGCCGACAGACGGCCGCAACGCTCGTCGAGATTGTCCGCTGGTCGTCGTCGACGATCTCCAACACCCGCTGCTGGACGCGGCTGACCACCACCATCTGGCAAAGGCCCTGCGCGTGCCGGCAGGTGCGCCGGTGACCGTGAGCGATGGTCAGGGCCGTTGGCGGACGATCGTGTTCGATCCTGAATCCAACGGACGGGTGTCGGAGACGGCGGGCGAAGTGATGGAAGAGGCGGCGCCCGAATGGGAGCTCTGCGTTGGGTTCGCTCCGGTCAAGGGCGAGCGTCCCGAGTGGACGGTCCAGAAGCTGACCGAGTTGGGGGTCGATCGGATCGTGCCGATCCAGACCGAGCGATCGGTGGTGCGTTGGGACGAAGGGCGCTGGCAGAAGCAGGCGGTCAAGTGGCGTCGGATCGCCCGCGAGGCGTCGATGCAGAGCCGACGGGTTCGACTGCCGATCATCGACGATCTCGTTTCGTTCGATGATCTGATGACGAACCACCCCGCAGCGGTCCTCGCCGATCCCGATGGTTCGGCGCTGAGCCGTGACGATCGATTCGTCGTCATTGGGCCCGAGGGTGGATGGGCGCCTCGAGAACGCGCCGGTCGACCGCTCGTTTCCCTGCCCGGAGGGGTGTTGCGGGCCGAAACGGCGGCGCTCACCGCTGCCGCCATCATGGCCCTCCACCGCCAAGCAAGACCGTCGAATCAGAAATGAACGCGTGGGGTGGTTGAACATGCACTATGTGGCGATTAGGTTGACGCCTGCGTGATCACGGCGGCCAATCCGCCTTACGGAGGACAGGCATGGGCGAGGACGATTTCTCAGAAGCAGGCTCAGAGTACGGGCGCCGAGTTGGCGAACGTCTGCGAGCCATTCGTCGCCAGAAGCGGCTGTCGTTGCAAGACGTCGAGGCGAACTCCGAGCAGGAGTTCAAGGCCTCGGTACTCGGTGCCTACGAGCGTGGCGAGCGGGCAATCTCGGTTCCTCGTCTCGAGCGCTTGGCGGCGTTCTACAGCGTCCCCGTCGATCAGCTTCTGCCCCGAGCCACCACCGTTGGCATCACCCCGGGCACGCTCGACCTGACCGAGCGCACCGGTAGGGCCGGCGTCACACTCGAGCTGACCCAGCTCGAAGGAGTTGCCGGGCCCGAAGGCGAGATGCTCGGTCGTTACCTCGGCATGATCCAGGTGCAGCGTCAAGACTTCAATGGTCGGGTGCTCACCGTTCGCCAAGACGATCTGCGAGCCATTGCCTGCATTCTCGGTGTCGAGTTCGATGCCGCCATCGATCGCCTCAGCGATCTTGGCATGACCGCCAGCCCCCGCACCTAGCTCTCGCTGGCCAGCTCTCGCCGATCAGCCCTCGCCGATCACGAGCGTCCGGCCCGCCGGCCCGATCGCCCACACCGTAGGACACAGCTCACCTCCTTCGATGGTGAGCTGTTCCGCGCCCGGCACCTCGGCCACGATCGATCCAACGGTTTGGGAGCCCGGTGAGCGCATGGCATCGGCCGAGACATCGAACTGCCAGACCATGTCGGTATCGGCATCGAGGACGGCGAGCAGCGGCTGGTGATCACAAGCGCCATCGATCACGGTTGCCAAAGCGGCTGGGCCGCTGAGTTCGTACTCGTGACCATCGATCTCGATTGCCGTCGTGGTGGTTGCGGTTGCCGGCGACGTGAGGGCAACGATCGTCAAGCCGACGAGACTGGTGGCGCCGATGGTTCCGCCGGCAAGTAGACCCCAGGGTCGTGTCGTGCGTGAGCCAGCTTCGCTCCGTAATGCCTGGTCGCGGGCCGCACGACTGGGTTCGACCGGTGAAGCCAGTCGATCAAGAGCTCGGGCCGCCCGCTGCATTGGCAGGGGAGCGCTGGCGTGCAGGCTCGTCTCCAGGCGCTCCCATTCGTGGCGATTGGGCACCTTCACCTGGAGCCGGTCCCAACGCTCGAGCATCGATCGCACGCAATGGCCCAATGCGCTGGTGTCGGCGAGCGGATCGGTGACGGCGCCGTGTGGCGAGCAGAGGTGCGGTCCCGTCGGATGGAGAATGATGTGGTCGACACTCAGGTTGCCGTGGGCGAGGCCGTGCGTGTGGAGGTCGGCCAGCAGATCGGCGACGAGTGACAACGCCGAGGCGACGCCTGCCGGCGCCAGCCAGGTGGTTCGCAGCGTTTCGCCGGCGAC
>JBBQUN010000456.1:0-2399 GCA_038212405.1 Acidimicrobiales bacterium
GCCATCTCGATGGCCGCGACGATGGCCGCTGCTTCCTCGTCGGTGGGGTCGGGCGAGATCGCGCCAGGCAGCGTCATAGCGGCACGTTTCCGTGCTTGCGCTGCGGCAGGTCTTCACGCTTCGATTGCAGCATGTCGAGGCCGGCAATCAGCTTGATGCGCGTTTCGGCCGGGTCGATCACGTCGTCGATGTAGCCGCGCTCGGCTGCCACCCACGGGTTGGCGAAGCGTTCCTTGTACTCGTTGATGAGTTCGGTGCGACGACCGGCAGGATCGGCTGCGCTCTGGATCTCTCGGCGATAGACGATGTCGGTTGCGCCCTCGGGACCCATGACGGCGAGTTCGGCGGTGGGCCAGGCGAAGGCCAGGTCGGAACCGATGCTCTTGGAGTCCATGACCACGTAGGCGCCGCCGTAGGCCTTGCGGGTGATCACCTGGATGCGAGGAACGGTTGCTTCGCAGTAGGCGTACAGCAGCTTGGCGCCGTGCCGAATGATGCCGCCGTACTCCTGATCGACACCGGGCAAGAAGCCGGGAACGTCGACGAAAGTGACGAGCGGGATGTTGAACGCATCGCAGGTGCGCACGAAACGAGCAGCTTTGGACGAGGACTCGATGTCGAGCACGCCGGCGAGCATCATCGGCTGGTTGGCAACGATGCCAACGGGTCGGCCGTCGAGCCGGGCGAACCCGCAGGTGATCGCCTTGGCCCAGTTGGCGTGGTACTCCATGTATTCGCCGTCGTCGACCACCGTGGTGATCACCTTGGTCATGTCGTATGGCATGTTCGGGCTGTCGGGCATGATGTCGCCCAGCTCCGGACACAGACGAGCGGGGTCATCGGTTGGCTCGGCCCGGGGCGGGCTCTCGAGATTGTTGGCCGGGAGGAACGACAGCAGGTAGCGGACGTCGTCGAGAACTTGCTTCTCGTCGTTGGCGACGAAGTTGGCGACACCGGACTTCGATGAGTGCGACCCGGCACCGCCGAGTTCTTCGAGCGTGACTTCTTCGCCGGTGACGGTCTTGACCACGTCGGGACCGGTGATGAACATATGCGAGGTCTCGCGGACCATGAAGATGAAGTCGGTCATCGCCGGGCTGTACACCGCGCCACCGGCGCACGGGCCGAGGATCACGCTGATCTGGGGGATGACGCCCGACGCTTTCACATTGCGGAAGAAGATGCCGCCGTAGCCGTCGAGGCTGACCACACCCTCGGGGATCCGTGCGCCGGCACCGTCGTTGAGGCCGATGAACGGCGCACCGACCGACAGAGCGAGGTCCATGGCCTTCTGGATCTTCTCGGCGAAGACCTCGCCGAGCGAACCTCCCATGATGGTGAAGTCCTGGCTGAACACGAAGACCTTGCGTCCGTCGACCGTGCCCCAACCGGTGATGACCCCGTCGGTGTAGGGCCGGGAGGTCGCTTCTGGTGCCCGCGTGCGAGCCAGCATGTCGAGTTCGTTGAACGAGCCGGGGTCGAGGAAGTAGTCGATCCGCTCTCTGGCCAGCATCTTGCCCTGGTCATGCTGACGCTGGATCGAACGTTCGGAACCGGCGTTGAGCGCCTCTTCCTTGCGTGCTTTGAGGTCGGCGAGCTTTTCTTGCAACAGGTGGTCAGTCACGGCCGCTGAGGTTAGCCGCCACTTCCTTCAGGAAGAAGCCCGCCGACAGATGACCACCGACCCGTCCCGTGAGCTCCGGCTGACCAACGGTCGGTTTCGCACACCCCGGGACCGCGTTTCGGCGAGTCGTAGAGTGAGGAGCATGGCCGAATCGAACGAAACGCTCACCCCGCCGATCACGTCGATCTGCGTCTATTGCGCATCGTCGCCGGGATCCAATGAGCACATCATGCTCGCGACCGTTGCGCTTGGCGCGCTCTTGGCCAGCGAAGCGATCGAGCTCGTCTACGGCGGTGGAGCAGTCGGTTTGATGGGTCTACTCGCCGACACGGTGCTCGACGGGGGTGGCACCGTCACCGGCGTGATGCCGACAGATCTGTTCCCTCTCGAGGTCGGCCACCCAAACCTCACGTCGATGATCGAGGTCGACTCGATGCACGAACGCAAGCTGGCCATGTTCGAACGGGCCGACGCCTTCATTGCGTTGCCTGGTGGCCTCGGCACCCTCGAGGAAGTGGCCGAAGTGGCGACCTGGGCGCAGATCGGCATTCACACCAAGCCCATTGGCATCTTGAACGTCGACGGCTACTACGACTCACTGCTCGCCTGGCTTCAGCGTTCGATCGACGATCGACTCTTGAAACCCGCCAATCGCGACATCCTCATCGATCGGACCGATCCGGCTGAGCTGCTCGCCGCGCTACGAACCGCATCGCCGCAGATCGAGACCAAATGGCTCGACCTCGATCAGACCTGATCGGCGAACGCCGGGAGG
>JBBQUN010000457.1:0-2381 GCA_038212405.1 Acidimicrobiales bacterium
GAGCACTTTCGTGCACCATCCCTCGCAACTCCCGGCGATCCAAGCATCGATTGGCAAGGCCGAGCGAGTCGCCATCGATACCGAGACCCCGATTGACGGGCCGATGGCCGGCCGGATGCGAGTCATGTCGATTGCTACCCGATCACACGCCGGCGAAGAACAGGCCTTCGTGGTCGATGTTCGAGACCTCGACCCGACGCTCCTCGCTCCGCTGCTCGACGGCGTCACTGCCGATGCGTGGAATGCGAACTTCGATGCCCGGGTGGTCGATGCTGCGGTCTTCGAATCGAGCGACACCACCACCGGGTTGCGTTGGTGGGACGCGCAGCTTGCCGATGCCCTCCTCTACCAGGGGCGCAGCGGTGTCACCTGGTTCCACGGCCTGGCCTGGGCCGTTGAGCACTACCTCGGTTTCAAGGCCGACGGCAAGGGCACGGTGCAACTCTCCTACACCGCCTACGACGATCTCACCGCAGAGCAGATTGCCTATTCCGCCGCCGATGCAGTGGAAACGCTGTGGGTCGGCGACGCGATCCGCCGAGAACTCGAGGGAGCGGGACTCGAGCAAATCACCGAGATCGAGCTCGAAGCTCGGCCGTTCCTCGATCAGATGGAACGCAGCGGCCTCCCGTTCGACTGGGCCGGCTGGAGCGCAGAGTTGGCGAGCGTTGCGACACGCAGGAGCGCTGTTGTTGGGCGACTGGCAACACTGACCGGCGGGGGTCAGGGCTCACTGTTCGACGAGTTCGTCGAACCAACGTGGAATCCGGCTTCCGACAAACAGGTCCGCCAGGCACTCAACCACTGGTCCGAGAACGAGGTGCTTGCGTGGACGGCGGGGCGTCATGGCCGAGCCCGCCGGCTCAGCGACCTCGACTCGGTGACGGCGTCAGTGCTGCGAGAGATCGGTGGCGAACTGTGCGACGCGTTGCTCGAATTTCGAAACCTGTCGAAGATCCTGAGCACCTACGGCGAGTCGATACGAGAGCACCTCCACGAAGACGGGCGCCTCCGACCCCAGTATTTGCAGGTTGTCGGAACGAACACGGGCCGGCTGGCCAGCCGCAATCCGAATGCACAGAACTTCACACCGAAGATGAAGCCTTACTTCCGACCGGCCACACCCGATCGAGTCTTCGTCCACGCCGACCTGAGCCAGGCCGAGCTCCGCTACCTCGCGCAGGTGGCCAACGATGCGCCGCTCCGATCGGCATTCGAGCGTGGGGTCGACGTGCACGTGAGCACGGCCGCGTCCATGTTCGGCTTTGACCCCGACACCTTGGCCACCGACGACCCGACGAGGTTCAAGCATCTGCGCCAGATTGCGAAGGCGCTCAACTTCGGCATTGCCTACGGATCGGGCGCGTCGGCGCTGTCTCGTTCGCTGACCGCAGAGGGCTCACCAACGACTCGAGAAGAAGCGTCCAGGTTGCTCGCGCAGTACCGTCGCACGTATCCCGGTACCGCCACGTGGGCAGAAGAACGCATCGCCGAAATCCGGGCGATCAGCAATCAGACGACCGACGCCATCGACTGGCCACTCAGCCTCCGACTTGCGGGCGGATTCAACGAGATGTGGTCGATCCGTCGCAGTTTCCGCTCAGCACAGAATCGCTGGCCATCGGCCGAGGAAATCGTCGATCGTCATCCCGACCGAAACCAGCTGGCTCGCGCCGACCTGCTCGCAGATGTCGAGTGGCTGCTCCAGTACTCCGCTCCAGTGGCCCTCGATGCCGACGGCACTGCGTTCACCTTCGCCAGTCGCACACTCGCTGGTCGACGACAGCAATTCAACATCCATCTGGATCGGCTGCTGATGAATGCCGCGATCGACGCCATTCAAAGTGAGTCAGCCGAGCTGGTCGCTGTTCGCAAGCGGTTCGAGGACAGTCACGGAATTGCCTTGAGCGAGGGAGGCGTACCGTTCACCGAGTCAGAGCTCTCGAGGGTCTTCGAGGATCGTCCCCAGCGGCTGCGTTATGTCGAACTGATCCGGCGCGAGGTCGGCGACGAGGTGGCGTTCGACTTCCTTCGTCGGTCGGCGAAGGATCGTGTGTCGATCATGGTCAACGCCTGGAGGAACGCACCGATTCAGGGCGGCGTCGCCGACATCATGCTGGCTGCCTACGCCGATCTCGATCGTCGCCTCCGCTCCTATCCCGGCGCCGTGCCGGTCCAAACGGTGCACGACTCGGTCGTGATCGAGTGCGACCGAAGCGATGCCCGACTGTTGGTCGGTGAAGTGCGTGAAGCGCTCGAACTGGCATCGCTGCGGTTCTGCCCCAATGTGAAGCCGAAGGCCGACGTCGATGTCCGATCCTCACTGGCCGACGCTGACGTCATCCCCCTCGATGAACTCGAGACCAGGAGCGACACTTCTG
>JBBQUN010000458.1:0-2375 GCA_038212405.1 Acidimicrobiales bacterium
GGCAGTCGACAGACCAGGGTATCGGCATTGGCCAGACCCTCAGTCACTAGCGTCGCATCGGACGTGATTGTTCGCCGCTGTGGCTGTCGCCAAAACCCGCATCCAAGGAGTAGAACGTTGTCTTCTGAGGCCAATTCATCAATCACCAAGCCGGTTCGCAAGGCCGTCATTCCTGCTGCTGGGCTCGGAACCCGCTTCCTGCCCTTCTCGAAGGCGGTCCCGAAGGAGATGCTGCCGGTCGTCGATCGCCCGGTGATCCAATATGTGATCGAAGAAGCCATTGCTGCGGGATGCGACGACATTCTCATCATCACCTCCCGGCACAAGAAGGTTCTCGAGGACCACTTCGATCGTCATCCCGAACTCGAGGCGGCACTCGAAGCCAAGGGCAAGTCGGCCGAGGCCGACGAGGTCCGACGCCTCTCCGAGCTGGCAAACATCCACTTCATCCGTCAGGGGGAGGCCCTCGGTCTTGGCCACGCCATCGGGATGGCCAAGGATCACGTTGGCGATGAGCCCTTCGTCGTGCTCCTCGGCGATGACATCATGCGTCTCGAGGCCGGGGTGCTCCCTGGCATGATCAGGGCCTACGAACAGCACGGGGTGTCGGCCGTCGGTCTCATGGAGGTCGCGCCGCAAGACATCTCGAACTACGGCTGCGCCGCAGTCGAGCCAACCGAGAACGACCTGGTGAAGGTCACCTCGCTTGTCGAAAAGCCTGCAGCCGCTGAAGCTCCGTCGAATCTGGCCATCATGGGTCGCTACCTGTTCACGCCGGCCATCTTCGACGAGATCGCAAAGACCACGCCCGGCGTCGGCGGCGAAATCCAGATCACCGACGCCATGGTGCGCCTGCTCGACACCGAGGGCATCTATGGCTTCACCTTCACCGAGGGGCGCTACGACACCGGGAAGAAGGAGGACTACCTCCGCTGCGTCGTCGATTTCGCTCTCGAGCGAGAAGACCTTGGCGACGCCATGCGCGAAATCATCGCCAACGTCGCCAAGCGAGAGAACCTCATCTGACGAGCTGATCCCGCTGTTGCCGCACGGGGCCGAAGTCCGTCCTGGGCGCGTGGAGCCGGTAGGTTGCGGCCATGATCTCGCTCGAAGACGCGCAAGCCAGGATCAACGCCGACATCGCACTGCTGCCGATCGTCGATGTACCGCTGGCGGAGTCACTTGGTCTGGTGCTGCAACAAGACGTTGTTGCCAACGAGGCCATTCCGCCGTTCGACAACACCGCAATGGACGGGTTTGCCGTTCGGGCGGCCGATAGCGTCCTGGCGACCGAGGCGAACCCCGTCACACTGCCCGTTGTTGCCACGATCGCGGCCGGCGCTGTTGCGCCCCGCCCGCTCGAAGCCGGCGAGGCGATGCGCATCATGACCGGCGCCCCGATGCCGGAGGGGGCTGATGCGGTGATCATGGTCGAGCTCACTCGACCAGTCGCCGAAGGCACATCGGTCGAGCTGCTCGCAGCCGTGCCGATCGGCAATCACGTGCGTCCGACGGGTGACGATGTGCCGGCGGGCACGATCGTGTTCGGTGCCGGCACGCTCATCACTCCTGGTCACATCGGCGTCATGGCAAGCGTCGGTGTTGCCCAGGTGGCGGTGCGGCGCCGAGCGCGGGTCGGAGTTTTCTCGACCGGTGACGAACTGGTCGACGCTGGCGTCCCGCTCGAACACGGCCAGATTCGTGACTCCAACCGGCCGACACTGCTTGCGCTGCTACGCGAGGCTGGGATCGACGCCGTCGATCTTGGCCGGCTTCGTGATGATGAAGCGGCCATTGACGCCGCGCTTCGCGCCGCCGTCGATCCGTCGTCGGAACAACCGGTCGATGCGCTCTTGACGTCGGGCGGCGTGAGCATGGGGGATTTCGACTTCGTCAAGAAGGTGCTCAGCGAGTTGGGTGAGTTGAACTGGATGCAGGTCGCCATCAAGCCGGCCAAGCCTTTGGCCTTCGGGCTGTTGTTCGGTATCCCCATCTTTGGTCTGCCCGGCAATCCTGTCAGCTCGGTCGTGAGTTTCGAACTCTTCGCTCGGCCCGCGATTCGCTCGATGATGGGGCTGCCCCACCCCGAGCGTCGATCGGTCTGGGCCATTGCCGACGAGCCTCTGCTGCGCACGGTCGACGGCAAGGTGCACTTCCAGCGTGTGATCGTCGAGCCCGAGCCCGATGGCTCGTGGCGGGCGCGTTCAGCCGGTGGTCAAGGATCACATCAACTGAGTGCGCTGGCCTCGGCCAACGGCCTTGCCGTGTTGCCTGATGGTGAAGGCGTCGGCACCGGCCAGCGAGTCAGAGTCCTTCATCTCGAAGGCTGACCGAGCATGCGTGCACGAGCGTCATGAAATCGGCCAACGATGTCG
>JBBQUN010000459.1:0-2373 GCA_038212405.1 Acidimicrobiales bacterium
GGCGGCTTGGTACGATCGCGAGCACCACGGACTCGGGGTGCCCTTCCCGACGCTGACCGAACGGTTCGAGCGGCTCGAAGAAACAGAGCAGATCGTCACCCAGATGTGGGAGCCGGGGGCCGAGCCCTACGAGGGAACCCACTATCAGCTGGCTGAAACGCTGTGCGTCCCCGCCCCGATCAGCTCACCGCGGCCACGAATCATGATCGGCGGTGGCGGCGAGCGAAAGACGCTGCGCATGGTTGCCCAGTACGCCGATGCCTGCAATCTCATGGGATCGCCGGCCGAGGTGGCGCACAAACTCGACGTGCTTCGTGACCATTGCGCCCGTGTCGACCGAGACCCGAACGAGATCGAGGTCACGGTGCTGTTCCGCCCGCCAACCACCGAGGCTGACGCGGTGCTCGAACTCGCCGGCGAGTTCGCCGCGATCGGTGTTTCGACGCTCATCACTCCAGCCACGGGTCCCGACCCCGCCGACCATCTCGAATCGACGTTCGGGCCGATCATCGATCAACTCGCGGCGATCGAAGCAACCCCGCTCGCCTGAACACCGCCCGCCTGAACACCGCTGCCCTGAACACCGCCCGCCTGAACACCGCCCGCCTGAACACCGCCCGCCTCGACATCGCTGCTTGCGGATCGAGTCATGTTCCGCAGAACGTCTTGAATCCTCGACCGAAATCATCGGGGGCCGGCAGGGCGAAGCGTTCCAGGCCAGGGCGCTCTGTGTGCGGGTGCGAGACCGCATCGAGGAGTGCGCGAAACGGCTCGAAGTCTTGGCTCTCGGCAGCGGCGAGGGCCTCTTCGACGAGGTGATTGCGCGCAATGTACAGCGGGTTGACCTGATCCATTTCGTCGCCGACAACGCTGGCGTCGAGCCCGGCGTCGCCGAGGCGACCAAGCCAGCGCTCGACCCACTGGTCCAGATCCACGCGATCAGCAAAGAGCGACGAGAGCGCGTCGGTATCACCACGGGCACGACGAGCCAGGGCCCGGAAGCTCGTGGTGTAGTCAACCCGTTGCGCTGCGAGCAGTTCGAGCCACTCCTCGATCAGCTTCAGATCTTCACCGGTCGAACCAGGCAATCCGAGCTTCGTTGCCATCCCCTCCTCGAAGTGCTGCCGATAGCGACCGTCGAACGTGTTGAGCGTCGCCATGGCAGCGGCGATCGCCCGGTCGCTGTCGGTGTCGATCAAGCTCAGCAACGATTCGGCGAGTCTGGCCAAATTCCAGTGGGCAGCCATTGGCTGGTTTTGGTAGGCGTATCGGCCGGCATGGTCGATGGAACTGAAGACGGTCGCCGGGTCATAGGCATCCATGAACGCGCAAGGGCCGTAGTCGATCCCCTCGCCAGAGATCGTCATGTTGTCGGTGTTCATGACACCGTGGATGAAGCCGAGCAGCATCCACTTGGCGACGAGCTCGGCCTGTGCCTCGACAACAGCGTCGAGCAACGCCAGATAGCGCCCCTCTGCGGCCTCGATCGCTGGGTAGTGCCGAGCGATTGCATGATCGGCCAATCGACGTAGCACCGTTCGATCTTGCAGTCGGGCGGCGAATTCGAAGGTGCCGACACGGAGATGGCTGGCCGCCACCCGCGCCAGTACGGCGCCGGGCACAGGCCCTTCGCGTCGAATCTGCTCGCCGGTTGCCACCACCGCCAGCGCCCGAGTCGTTGGCACCGCCAGTGCCTGCAACGCCTCGGCGATGAGGAATTCTCGAAGCATCGGACCGAGCGCCGCCTTGCCGTCGCCGCCACGGGAGAAGGGGGTGCGCCCTGAACCTTTGAGATGCAGGTCGCGCCGTGCGCCGCTCGGCGCAATGACTTCGCCGATCAACACCGCCCGGCCGTCACCCAGCACCGGGGAGTAGCCGCCGAACTGATGGCCGGCATAGGCCATGGCGATCGGTCTGGCACCGGCTGGCAGCTCGTTGCCCACCATGAGCGAGACGAGATCGGCCGAATCGACCGCCGACGGATCGAGGCCCAACTCGATGGCGAGACCCCGGTTGAACGCCACCATCTCGGGGGCGGAAACCGTGTCGGGGCTCCAGTCTTGGAAGAGCCCTTCCAAGCCTCGAGCGAATGAGTCGTCGAAGTCGAACAGTGGTGGTTCAGTCGTGGTCATGAGAGGCCTCCGTTGTGAAACCGTAGCCCCCAAGCGTAGGGGCGGGCCTGACCGGGGCAGCCGTGTGGGCTATGCCCACCGCTGGCGGAGCTCGGCCTTCACGATCTTGCCAACCGGGTTGCGCGGCAGGGCATCGACGAGTTCGACGCGCTCGGGCAGCTTGTAGCTTGCCAATTCCTCCGACCGAAGCAGCGTCAAGACGTCGTCGAGGGTCGGCTCGGCACCCGGGGCAGCCACGATG
>JBBQUN010000460.1:0-2359 GCA_038212405.1 Acidimicrobiales bacterium
CGTTCGACGGTCGCTATCGGCAGCACTTCGAGGAGGGGATGGCAACGAAGCTCGGATTGCCTGGCTCGACCGGGGAAGATCTGAAGCTGATCGAGGAGTGGCTCGAACTGCTCGCAGCGCAAAGGGTTGACTACACCACGAGCTTCCGGGCGCTGGCTCGTCGTGCCCGTGGTGATACCGACGCGCTCTCGACGCTCTTTGTTGATCGCGTCGATCTCGACCAGTGGGTCGAGCGCTGGCTTGGTCGCCTCGGCGACGCCGGGCTCGACGCCAGCGTTGTCGGCGACGAAATGGATCAGGTCAACCCGCTGTACATTGCGCGCAATCACCTCGTCGAAGAGGCCCTCGCCGCTGCCGATGGCCAAGACTTCGAGCCGTTCCGCACCCTCCTCGATGCGGTCTCGCACCCGCACACAGAGCGCCCTGGCCTGGAACGCTTCGCCCTGCCGGCCCCCGATGATTTCGGTCGAGGATTCAAGACGTTCTGCGGAACATGACTCGATCCGCAAGCAGCGATGTCGAGACGGGCGGTGTTCAGGCGGGCGGTGTTCAGGCGGCCGGTGTTCAGGCGGCCGGTGTTCAGGCGGCCGGTGTCGAGGCGGCCGGTGTTCAGGCCAGCGGGGTTGCTTCGATCGCCGCAAGTTGATCGATGATCGGCCCGAACGTCGATTCGAGATGGTCGGCGGGGTTTGGACCCATTGCTGGAGTGATGAGCGTCGAAACACCGATCGCGGCGAACTCGCCAGCGAGCTCGAGCACCGCGTCAGCCTCGGTGGTTGGCGGGCGGAACAGCACCGTGACCTCGATCTCGTTCGGGTCTCGGTCGACACGGGTGCAATGGTCACGAAGCACGTCGAGCTTGTGCGCCACCTCGGCCGGCGATCCCATGAGATTGCAGGCATCGGCGTACTGGGCAACCATGCGCAGCGTCTTTCGCTCGCCGCCACCGCCGATCATGATTCGTGGCCGCGGTGAGCTGACCGGGGCGGGGACGCACAGCGTTTCAGCCAGCTGATAGTGGGTTCCCTCGTAGGGCTCGGCCCCCGGCTCCCACATCTGGGTGACGATCTGCACTGTTTCTTCGAGCCGCTCGAACCGTTCGGTCAGCGACGGGAAGGGCACCCCGAGTCCGTGGTGCTCGCGATCGTACCAAGCCGCCCCGATGCCGAACTCGGCCCGACCCCCAGAGAGCACGTCGAGCGTCGTGACCGTCTTGGCCAAGATGCCGGGGTGTCGGTACGTCACGCCGCCAACGAGCAGGCGGAATCGGAGGGTGGTGGTTCGTCCGGCGAGGAAGGCCAGGGTCGTGTAACCCTCCAGCATCGGGTCCTCCGCCGGTGCCGCCGCTTCCATTTGGAAGAAGTGATCCATGCACGACAGGGTTCGCACACCGATCGCCTCGGCTCGCAGCGCCAGGTCGGCAACGTCGGCCCCCATGGATGCGGGGCCGTCAGACCAGTCGAAGCGCCAGAGGTGGAAGTCGAGATGCATGGCGTATGTCTAGCTGGTCCGAGTCGTATGGAGCACGACTGGTCGCCGCTTGACGATGGCGATCCCGAATGGCACCGTCATCGTCGACCACATCAAAGCAACCAAAGGGATGCGAAATGGACGAGTCGACACCCGAGGCCGCAGCGAGCAGAGGCTTCTTCCAGGGCCAACCGGTGCTGGATCTCTTCAGCCAAGCCACCGTCCTCGGCCCCCATACGACGATGCCGGCATCGTCCCAACCATGTCCGTGGCCCAAGGGCGAGGTCATTTCACTGCCTGAATCATTTGATTTCGCAGGCAGCCAGCGTTCGACCGAGCGACTGCTGTCCGAGACCGACACCGGTGCCCTGCTGGTGCTGCACGACGGGGCGATCCGGTTCGAGGAGTATTGGGAGACCGGCGGTCGCGACGTTCCCTGGTTGTCGATGTCGGTGGCCAAGAGCTTCATCTCTGCCCTCGTCGGTATCGCCGTAGGCGAAGGCTCGATCGCCGGCCTGGATCAGCCGATCAGTGACTACATCACGGTCGAGCCGGGTTCGGCCTATGACGGCGTGGCGATCCGCGACGTGCTCACGATGTCGTCGGGAGCACGTTGGCACGAGGACTACAGCGATCCGGAATCCGAGGTCTTTCGACTGGCGGCAGCGCTGAGCGTTGGCACGCTCGACGGGTTCATTGCGTCATCAGTCCCCGAGTCTGCGCCCGGCACGATCTGCCGCTACAACTCCGCCGACACCCAAGCGCTCGGCGCGCTCGTGGTTGCCGCCACCAAGCAGAGCATCACCGACTACATGATCGACAAGCTCGTCGAGCCACTCGGTATGACGGCGCCGAGTCATTGGCTGGTGGACTCAGTTGGTCGAGAGGC
>JBBQUN010000461.1:0-2326 GCA_038212405.1 Acidimicrobiales bacterium
TCGTCGTGGATCGGTGAGCAACTGGCGTTGGTGGGTCTCAACTCGCACTATCAGACCAAGGTCGGCGACAACCCCGCTCGAATTCGTGAGGTCATCGAACTTGCGTTGTCTCGCAGCGATGCCGTCATTTGCTGCGGGGGACTCGGTCCGACCCAAGATGACCTGACCCGAGAGGTCATCGCCCAGCTCATGGGTGTCGAACTGGTGCGAGACGACGCAATCGTCGAGCGCATCACCAACATGTTCGCCAGTCGTGGGCGAGCGATGCCAGCGAACAATCTGCGCCAGGCGATGGTCCCCGTCGGCGCCATCACCATTCCTCAGCAGCCGGGAACGGCGCCGGGGCTTCGTTGCCCGGTCACGGTCACCAACGCCGACGGCAGCTCGACCGAGAAGATGATCTACGCCGTACCGGGCGTGCCGTATGAGATGAAGGAGATGGTCGAGGGATTCATCCTCGATGATCTGGTTGCTCGGTCCGGCGAACGTGCGGTCATCCGGAGTCGAGTGCTGCGAACGTGGGGAACGTCGGAGTCCGCCCTCGCCGAGATGCTTGCCGACCGCATCGTCGAACTCGACGATGCCGGGAATCCCACCATCGCCTTCCTCGCCTCGGGCGTTGAAGGCCTCAAGGTTCGGATCACGGCCAGGGCGCCCGATGAGCATGCGGCGTTCGCCATGCTCGATGCCGAACAGGCCGTGCTCGAACCGCTCATCGGCCACCTCGTGTTCGGCTACGACGACGACAACATGGAAGCCGTCGTGGTGCGAACCTTGATCGAACGCGGTCTCACCGTGTCGGTGGCCGAATCGCTGACCGGTGGCTACGTCGCCGGCCGTATCGCCTCGGTGCCGGGGGCCAGTGCCACCTTCGCCGGTGGTGTCGTTGCCTATGACCCCAAGATCAAGTTCCAACTCCTCGGCGTCCCCGAGGGTCCGGTCGTTACCGAAGCAGCAGCCGTTGCCATGGCCGAGGGAGTGCGGCGAGTGATGGGGACCGACATCGGATTGGCCACCACCGGTGTTGCCGGGCCCGACGAGTCCGAGGGCAAGCCGGTCGGCACCGTGTGTTTGGCGGTTGCCTCCGACGAGGGCGCCGTTGCGACAACGGTGCAGCTACCGGGCGATCGCGAACGCATCCGCCAGTTCTCGACCATCACCCTTCTCGACCTGCTACGTCGGATCCTCGTTGGCTGATCCTCGCCGTTTTCTTCGGGTCCATTACCCCCCGGTCGTTTGGCACTGGCGTGAAGCCGATCGCGTAGCCGGGCGTTGGCGGTACGAGGTCAGTCGCTGTTGGCCCGGATGGGTAGGCGTTCCCGCATGGCGTGAGCGAGCGCGAACGAGTCTCGCTTGATCCGGTCGCGCCAGGCCGAGACGCCGGGTGGCTTCGGGGTCAGTCCCATCCGACGAAGGCGGGCGTTCCATGCGTAGACCGGGACTTCGCCTTTGGTCAGGCGGTGCAGGAAGACCACCGACAGCGCCGTACATGGGCCGGGCCCGTTCTCGACGAAGTGTGCGGACCGTGGCGGAATGAAGATGCCCTGGCCCGGTCCGAGTTCGTACGCTCGCATCGTCGTCGGCCGGGCATCGCACGAGCCGTAAACGTTCGAGCTCGACTCGCGGATCGATGGGGAAGAACCGACCACGGAGCAGCCGGAGGGCAACGAGTGATTCGCCGAGGAGGATGGCGCTCAAGAGCCCGAAGGCAGCTGCCTCGGTGACAGCCTGTCTCGTCGTGAGCGTGGCCGATGTGTCGGCGACGTCGGCCGGATCGATCACGGTGGCTGATCGGCTGGCGTCGGATGGCGCATCTCGAGCGACTCGATCGACCATGGCCTCAGCCATGGCATTGGCCAGCGCAGCCGATTCAACAGCCGTTGGACCGGTGGCGTCGACCCCGAGATAGCCCGGGGTCGACCGGACCTCGACCGCAACGCGGTCGCGAACAGCCTCGGCATCGGCAGTGATGCCGGCCCGCTCGGCGGCGTTGGTGATGACCTCGGCCGTGGTGGCGAGTTCGGCGAGCGAGCTCGTCTGGAATGCCGTGATCGAACCGTCGTCAGCAAGCTGTTCGTCGACGCTCAGACGGACCGTTGCCGACGAGGTGTACTCCGCCGGCCGAGTGAGCTTGTAGGCGAGCACCGCGGCGGCAACGAGCAACCCCGTCAGAGCGATCGCCCGGGCGTGCTTCGCCATTTCTCGAAGGTGCATGCAGAATTCGGATTCCAGGAAGTTGCTCATCGGCCTCTCCATCGCACCAGTGCCGTGGCAGTGCGTAACAAGATCTGCGTGTCGTTCCAGAGTGACCAGCGCTCGACATAGG
>JBBQUN010000462.1:0-2323 GCA_038212405.1 Acidimicrobiales bacterium
GACGCTGTCGTCGAACCACGACGGCGGCTTGACGGTGGCCATCGTGTTCCGCCGAGCAAGTGAGGAATCGCTGCTACGCCCGGCCAACCTCGGCAGAGGTCCTCGACGGTCGACGTCGAAGCGATAGTCTCACCTCTGTGAACGACTCTTCGAAGATCATCTATACCTACACCGACGAAGCCCCGGCGCTGGCCACCTTTTCGCTACTGCCTGTCATCGAGGCGTTCGCCTCGGCTGCCGGCGTTGGCGTCGAGACGCGTGACATCTCGCTTGCCGCTCGTGTGCTCAGCTCATTTCCCGAGCGTCTCACGCCCGAGCAGCAGGTGCCAGATGCATTGGCCGAGCTCGGCGACCTGGCGCTGAGCCCTGATGCCAACATCATCAAGTTGCCGAACATCTCCGCATCAGACCCTCAGCTCAAGGCCACCATCGCTGAGCTGAAGGCCAAGGGCTATGACCTCCCCGAGTACCCCGATGATCCAACCACCGATGCCGAGCGCGACGCCAAGGCCCGCTACGACAAGATCAAGGGCTCAGCCGTCAACCCGGTACTGCGTCAGGGCAATTCCGATCGTCGAGCGCCCAAGGCCGTGAAGGAATACGCCCGCGCCAATCCTCACTCCATGGGCGCATGGTCGGGTGACTCCGCCACTCACGTCGCCACCATGGACGACGGCGACTTCTTCTCGAACGAGCAGTCGGTGACCATGGCAGCGGCCGACACTCTCACGATCCGTCACATCGACAACGAAGGCTCGACCTCGGTCCTGAAAGACGTTCCCGTCATCGCGGGCGAGGTCGTCGATGCGACGGTGCTGTCGAAGCAAGCGTTGGTCGACTTCCTGGCCGTGCAGATCGACGACGCTCGCGACAAGGGCGTGCTGTTCTCGCTGCATATGAAGGCCACCATGATGAAGGTCTCGGACCCCATCATCTTCGGCCATGCGGTTCGAGTATTCTTCTCTGACGTCTTCGCCACGTTCGGCGATGCCCTCGAGTCGGTCGGCGCCAACCCCAACAACGGTCTCGGCAACGTCTTGAAGGCCATCGAAGCCCTTCCTGCCGAGCAACGCGCTGCGATCGAAGCCGCTGTTGCTGCCACCTACGAGCGGGGGCCGGCGCTTGCCATGGTCGATTCCGACAAGGGCATCACCAACCTGCACGTGCCATCCGACGTGATCATCGATGCCTCGATGCCCGCCATGATCCGTACCTCGGGCCAGATGTGGAACGCCGAAGGCAAGCAGCAAGACACCAAGGCGGTGATTCCCGACTCCAGCTATGCCGGGGTGTACGAAGCGACCATCGCCTTCTGCAAGGAACATGGGGCCTTTGATCCAACCACCATGGGAACCGTGCCAAACGTCGGCTTGATGGCGCAAAAGGCCGAGGAGTACGGCTCACACGACAAGACGTTCGAGATCGAAGCAGCAGGTACGGTCGAAGTCGTCAATGCCGCCGGCGACGTGCTGATGACCCACCACGTCGATCAAGGCGACATCTGGCGCATGTGCCAGGTGAAGGACGAGCCGATCCGCGATTGGGTCCGTCTCGCAGTGTCGCGTGCTCGGGCCATGGGCGTACCAGCGATCTTCTGGCTCGACGCCGGCCGGGCCCACGATGCCCAGCTGATCACCAAGATCAACACCTACCTCGCCGATCACGACACCGATGGCCTCCAGATCGAGATCATGGCTCCCGCCGACGCCACTCAGTTCTCGCTCGATCGCATCCGTCGCGGTGAAGACACCATCTCGGTCACCGGCAACGTGCTGCGCGACTATCTCACCGACCTGTTCCCGATTCTCGAACTCGGTACGAGTGCCAAGATGCTCTCGATCGTGCCGCTCCTCAATGGTGGCGGCCTCTTCGAAACCGGGGCCGGCGGATCGGCGCCCAAGCACGTGCAGCAGTTCGAGAAGGAAAACCACCTTCGGTGGGATTCCCTCGGCGAGTTCCTCGCCCTGGCTGTCTCGTTCGAGCATCTTGCTCAGACCACCGACAACGCTCGCGCCCAGATGCTGGCCGACACCCTCGATGCCGCAACCGGGACGTTGCTGCGCACTGGCAAGTCGCCGTCTCGCAAGGTGAACGAACTCGACAATCGAGGGAGCCATTTCTATCTCGCGCTCTACTGGGCCCAGGAGCTTGCGTCGCAAACACAAGACGCCGAGCTCGCCGCCGCCTTTGCTCCGCTTGCCACGAGCTTGGCCGCCAATGAGGAAGCCATTGTCAGCGAGCTGGCAGCGGTCCAGGGCCAGCCCATGGACATCGGCGGCTACTTCGCTCCCGATCCAGCCCGTGCCGAGGCCGCCATGCGGCC
>JBBQUN010000463.1:0-2298 GCA_038212405.1 Acidimicrobiales bacterium
GCTCGTCTCGCGTCGTCGTCGCTCGATGATGGCCAGGGCTCTCGCCAGTCGCTCGGGTTGGCGATGGTGGATCACATCGCCGACCGAACGAAGCACGCAAAGGCGGTCGAGCACACCGCCCGACCCATCGAGAATCAACACCTCGATATCGGGCGCGTCGAGCGCCAGCGAGCCAACGACGGTGGCGAGGGTCCCAGCCACTCGATCGGGATCGGCTCCGGCAACAACGAGACCTCCCTCTACCGGCGACCAGTGGATCGGAAGCTGCAGTCGTCGATTGGGGTCATCCAGCACGCCCAGCATCGATCGGCTCGGGCGATCGGTCGCCGCAGCGAGCGGTGCTCGATCCACACCAATGTTCCAGAGACGTTCAGCCGCCAGCAGTGGAGGCAGCGGCGGCAGCCAGGGCGCCGCCATCCGAGTGGGATGGCAGCGAGCTACCAGGTCGATGACACGGGCCAACCACGAATCCGATGCGTCAACCGATGCGTCAGCGGCGAGGAGCGTGAACGGTCGAGCAACCAGAAGTGGTGCGCCGGCGAGATAGGCGACTTGCGCCAATCGCCGGCGCTCCCCGCCGACGGTCACGATTGCCCGTCCGGGGATCGGCGGCAACGAAGCCGCATCAACGACGTCGATCACATCGACGCTGTCACCCGGGTCGCGTACTCGCAAGCACATTCGGAGGTTGGTGTTCGCCCGGATCTCAGAGGTCACCACCCCTGCCGGTCGCTGGGTCGCCAACACCAGGTGGACACCGAGGGATCGCCCCCGTCTGGCCACATCGACCAGGCCGTCGAGGAACGCCGGGAGTTCATCGGCCAGGGCTGCGAACTCGTCGACGATCACCATGAGGCGCGGCGGCGCTCCGAAACCAGCCTTCGATTCGACCGGCAAATCAGCGAGATCGCTGACGCCGTGGCGTCGGAGCAATCGCTCGCGGTGGTGGAGTTCTGCCCGCAGACTGAGCAGCGCTCGCATGGCGTTGACCGGTTCGAGATCGGTCACGACCGCGGCGACGTGGGGCAGCCCGGCAACGGCGTCGAACGCACCACCACCCTTGAAGTCGATGAGAACGAAGGCCAACTGGTTCGGCGGTTGCAGCATCGCCGCCCCGACGACCAGCGAACGCAACAGCTCGGACTTACCAGAGCCAGTGGTACCGGCGACGAGCGCGTGCGGTCCATCGGCGACGAAGTCGAGTACCAGCGGCCCTTCTGCTGTCACGCCAATCGGAACCAGCAGCTGGTTGCTTCGAGCCCGCTCCCAGGACTGGCGCAGCGCGTGTTCCGATGTTCTGCCATCGACGGTCGGACAGAGCTGGGCCAGTGGCACCGATGACGGCAGCGGGGCCACGCGCTCGAGCACATCGGGATCGGTGAATGGCGCAAGGTAGCGCGCAAACGCTTCGGCCTCCTCCGCAGCGAGATGCCATGACCAACCGGCGGCTGAACCATCAATCGATCGAACGAAAGAATCACCGGTGACCTCGACCACCTGATGACACACCGCTGGCACCTCGTCGGCTCCACCGAGCCACAGGACACGAGCGGGTGCCGCGTTCCCACCGAGCAGGCGAGCGAACGCACCCGGCCCGGTGGGCGCGGGGCCGTCGACGACCACCAGGTGCTGCGCTGCGTTGTCGGCTAGTGCCATGCACGCCAGGTTGATCGGTTGCGGGTCGACAGCAACGGTCCGCAACCCCGGCAGCCATCGCGCCCACTCCCAGTCATGGAGGCGGTCGAGCGTGGTGAGCACGGTGAGATCGAGATCGGCAGGCCCAAACCGATAGGCCGTTTCGATGCCGATCCAGCGAGCAACCGCAAGCACGTCGGCTCGATCCCCAGTCAGGGCGAGCCCGCATTCGACCTCGAACGTGAGCGGGACGTCGTCGAGCGCGACCGACGTGTGCGGAGCGTCGGTACCTTGCCCGGGTTCGAGTCTCCCGCGGCCGCAAGCAATGGGAAGCGGATCGTCGAGGCCGAGACGGCGGCTCCACGGTCGAAGCGTTGCCGTCTCAACGAGCCGATCGAGTTCGCCCGGACTCCACACTCGGCCCTCCAGCCATGCGGCCATCGTCGCAGCCCACTCGGTTGCCATGTCAACGACCAGCAGGTCGTGCTCGGTCATGGCGATCCCGTGGCGGCGCCGTGTTCTGCGCATCATCACACGAGGGCCGAGCGCTCGCGACAGCGGGATCATCGCCGAAGCAGCACTCAAGATGGCGAACATCGGCGACCACATCACTGCCATCAGGGCGCTCAACGCCAGCATCGGCACGACCGTGGCATATGGCAG
>JBBQUN010000464.1:0-2260 GCA_038212405.1 Acidimicrobiales bacterium
GAGTCAGCGGTCTTTCCCTGCCGGCAGTGGTCTCTCCCACCGTCCACCCCTACTTCTGTTGCCGGGCTGTAGTGGTCTGGCCCCGCGTGACCTCACGGCTCGCAGTTTTCCTCTGTACTACCTAAAAATTAGGCGGCAAGAGCGAAGTCAGCCTTGTTGGCGCTTCTGTTGATGCCCTGTTTAACGAGTCTGAGCAACTCGGGTCGCACGAACGACTTCTCGTCTCGACGTCGAAACCGGTCAGCCCCGAGATCGAGAACCCACGTCGAATCCGGCCCACATGAGCGAGCCGGCATCGTTTCTGGATTCTCTGTCAAATAGCAACCCTGGCACGCCAGGGGACACTCCATGCTAGCGAACCAACAGGACAACCAGGGGTCGGGCAAATAGCAGCTGTTCGACGACCGAAGCTGGACGAATGCGACGGACGCGTAGGACCGCCACCGAGAGGCGGCGCGCCAAACAGAACCCGAGCTCGCCGGCAGGTCCACTCACTCGCGCATCCGCGGTGACCTGGGGGATCCTGAGCGGTGGAACCGGTTTTGCGTATCTTCTCCCGCTCTCGCAAGCGGCGACCGATCTCGTCTCGAATCTCAGTTTCGCGATCGCCGGCGTCATCATCATGGCGACGCTCGGTCGTGCCATCGCCGTCGTCGGCGGCGTCGACCGGCTCGGCTGGTCGATGCTCTTGGCCAGCTTCGTTGCGCTGATGGTGCTGTTCGCTCTCGATCCGGCGGCTTCGAACGGACCACCAACGATTGCCTTGAGCGTTGCCCCCTTCGTTGGTTTGTCACTCGTCGTGATCGTCTTGGTGTTCGGTCGCCAGGGTGTCAACCGGCTGGGCCTGGTTCGGCTCTTGGTCGATGGGGTGTGGTTGACGGTCGGTCTTGTCGCCGCTTCCTGGCATTGGGCGTTCGCTCCCTTGATGGAGCTCCGAGGGTCGAGCCTGCTCGCCGTGTCGTTTCCGGCGACGATTGCGCTGTCGTCGGCCTCCACAATGCTGCTGTGGCCTCGGATCGGTGGTCGTGTTCGACTCGCCTTCGCTGCCCTCGGAATCGGCACGGCGGTCACCGCAGTTGCCGGCGTCATCCACATCCGGCTGGCGCATGCCGGTACCATCCAGTTCGGTACGTGGTACGACTTCCTCTGGATGATCGGCCTGCCGTTGCTGGGGATGGCGACCTTGCATCCTGCGATGGGATCGACCCTGCGGCCTCGCCGGCCCTCGGCCCGTTCGGAGCAGATCATCACCTGTCTGCCATTGGTCGGTCTGGGTGTTCCCGTCTTGGATGGCGATGCGTGGGCCAGTATGCCGCCGGCTGTCATCATCGTGATGATCGGTGTGCTGGTGCTGCGTGTTGTCGTGCTCACTTCGCAGAACCATGCGCTCAGCGATCGACTCACCGAGCTTGCTCATCGTGACGAACTCACCGGGCTCCTCAACCGTCGAGCAGTACTCGAACTGCTGGGGGAGTGGGAGCGTGACGAGGAAAGCGGCGGAGTGCACGCCGTTCTCTATCTGGACCTCGATGGTTTCAAGAGGGTGAATGACGAGTGGGGCCATGCCGCCGGTGACCATGTGTTGGCCGTGACGGCCGAGCGGTTACGAGCCAGCGTTCGGCCCGAGGATGTGGTCGCGCGTCTCGGTGGTGACGAGTTCGTCGTCTTGGTGCGCAAATCCGATGGGAGCGACCTGGCCGATCGGCTGTTGTCGATCGTGTCGGAGCCGATCGTCTGGGCAACGCGCGAGTTGGTCGTTGGTTGCTCGGTCGGGGTCGCGGTTGCGGACTCGGCCATCACGTCGGACCTGTTGGCGTGCGCAGACGCGGCGCTCTACCGATCCAAGGCCGAAGGCCGCAACCGAGTGTCGATCGCGGCACCAACCGACGACTTTTCGGCGATGTCATGACGGCGTCCAGCAACCGGATCGACGTGGCGGTCGAGATTCTCCTAAAACTTGATTGGTTTTGTCGGGAATAGTCGTAAGGTCATTCCCGACCAACTGACTCGGGATTTGGACCAACGCATGAACACCAGTACCAACACACCGTTCGAGACCACACCGAGCGAGACCACTCCCAGCGAACCGGCGCTCACTGGGCCCGAAGCGCTGAAGGCGTCCAGCGAGCATCTTCGCGGCTCGATACGGGCCGAACTGAGCGAGGCCGATCTTGCTGCCTTCAGCAATGAGTCTGGCTCGCTGCTCAAGTTCCACGGGATCTACCAGCAAGACGATCGAGACGTTCGTAGGGAACGAACC
>JBBQUN010000465.1:0-2258 GCA_038212405.1 Acidimicrobiales bacterium
GGTGCCGTCGTCCTCGTGATCGACGTCGAGGGGGTCATCCTTGCTGACAGTGGTGGCGTCGGCCCGTTCGGCGGAACCGTCGCTGGTGGAAACGAGATCAAGGAACAGCTCGAAGCTGCGGCGAACGACGATGACGTGCGAGCGGTGATCCTGCGGCTGAACACGCCTGGCGGATCCGTGGTCGGCTCCGAACTGATCACCGACGGCGTTGCCGCTGTGCAGGCGGCGAGCAAGCCGGTCGTTGCGCATGTCACCGAGATCTCTGCGTCTGGTGGTATGTGGGCCATGGCGCCGGCCGACCACATCGTTGCCTCCAACGGATCACTCGTTGGTTCGATCGGAGTGATCCTCGGGCCACTCTCGCTTTTCACCGATGTCGTTGCCATCGACGGCGGCATTCTCGGCGGCGGGGTCGAGACGACCGGCGGCATCGATCAGTTCTACATCACTGCCGGTGAGGGCAAAGACGCCGGCAACCCGTTCCGAGCGCTCACCGAGCGTGAGCAGCAGATGTTCCAGAACTTGGTCGACGGCAGCTACGAGGATTTCGTCGACCATGTGGCGACGAATCGGGAGATCTCTCCGGCAACGATCATCGACCAATTGGGAGCTGGGGTCTTGAATGCCTCCGATGCCGTCGCCAACGGCCTCATCGATGAAACCGGCAACTTCGACCGGGCGCATGAGGTTGCCGCCGAGCTCGCCGGTATCGAGGGAACCTATGACGTGCGAGAGGTGTCGAGCGACCTTGGATTCCTCGGCGACCTACTCGGAATTCGCCGCGATCCGCCCGCTGCTGATCTGAGTAGCTTGTGCTCTTCGACACCAATGGCCCATGCCTACTTCGGCGATCTCAGCGCCTACTGCGCTTCCAACTGAACACGACCAGTCATCCGCATTTCATCGGCTGACGACCAGTCCTCACCCACCGCCTCGCGGGGTCGGATCAAGGCCGAGAACTGGCGCGCCGGGAACTTTCGAATCGACGATGCTGCCGGCAACGAGATCGCTCGCGTCACCAAGACCTGGGACGGCTTGCCAAGACCCTGTTCACCACCGCCCTCGAACAAGACCAACGCGGCTTCGGCTGATCAGGCGGCTGGCAGCTCGATGTGGACGGTGGTGCCGACCAGCTCGGCCGGTTCGATCCAGATCGCACCGTCGAACCCATTGATGATTCGTCGGCAGATAGCAAGGCCGAAACCCAGGCCAGACGTCGCTCCCGGTTCGAGCCGCTCGAGTATCCGAAAGACTCGTTCGGCGGCGTCGGCGGGAATTCCAATGCCGTTGTCGGTGATCGACAATTGGACGGTCGAACCGATCTGCCTGCCGGAGATGCCGATGTGGAGCGGCCGTTCAGGTTGGCGGTACTTCACGGCATTGGTGAGGATATTGACGAGCACTCGAGCGAAGAGATCTGACTCGGCGAGCACGCTGGGAGATCCCTCGATATCGACCGTGGTCGATGCAGCGACGGCGAGGACGTCGGCACTCACGAGGTCGCAGACATCTTTGACGTGACGATCGAGGGGGAGGGCCGACGTGGCGGGGAATTGCCGGCGGAGTGCCGAATAGTCGAGCATCGACAAGATCATCGAGTCGACCCGACCGAGACACTCGTCGAGGCGTTCGCCGAATTCGGTCGCCAACGAATTGGAGTCGCCGAGCGAATGCACCAGACGGTCGGCGAAAAGACGGGCGGTCCTCACCGGAGCGCGAAGGTCATGGGCGACGACGTGGGCGAAGTCGTCGAGTTCGGCGGCGGTCTCGTGTAGTTCGTTGGTGCGTTGGGTCAATTCTGCCAACGTCTGGTGGCGAGCCAGCGAGTGCCGGAGCGAGCGTTCCAGCATCTCTCGGTCGAGCGTGCCTTTGACGAGGTAGTCCTGAGCGCCGAGTTCGAGCGCAGCGATGGGGGTCTCGGGGTCGTCGATGCCGGTCTGCACGATGATCGGGCACGCAGTGGTGGCGTCGAGGATCGCGTGTATGCACTCCAAACCGTGGGCGTCGGGGAGGGTCAGGTCGACCACGATCACGATCGGTTGGTGCAACTCCAACAGCGACAACGCCTCGGTCAGTGTGGTCGCCCACAAGACCTCGAAGTCGGCGTTGTCGATTCGGCGCATCCAGCGAATCATGCGTTCCGCATCGGTGTCATCGTCTTCGATGAGGAGCACCTTGCCGGCGGTGATCGGTTTGCGGGCAGCGGTGTGACTGTTGGGAGACGGAGTGCCCCGGGGGTGGTTTGGCAACGGTTTCAC
>JBBQUN010000466.1:0-2257 GCA_038212405.1 Acidimicrobiales bacterium
GGCCTCGATACGAACAGGACTGGTGTGGGTCAGCGCCGATTCCGCCATGACGAGCAGCAGCATCAGGCCGATCAGGATCACCACGACGGCGCCCTGTGCGAGATCGGAGCCGGTGACAGCGCCGACCATGGGTAAGGCAGAAATCATTGCTCCGGCTTCTCTGACTCGGGGACCCCGACAGGGTGATGGTGGCCAATGCCTGCGAGGTAGTGGCGCTCTCGAGCCTGCATGATCAACGTTTCTTGGGGTTCGGCGTGATCGTGTCCAAGCAGGTGCAGCACTCCGTGCACGACGAGGAGCGCCAGTTCGGCATCGAACGTGCCCGCGTGTTCGGCAGCCTGGTGATGGGCAATCGCTGGACACAGCACGATGTCACCGACGAGCGGCAGCGCATCATTGGGAGCGTCGAACGGGTCCTCATCAAGGGGAAACGACAGCACATCAGTGGGTCCGTCGCCACCCATGTGTTCGGCGTTGAGATCGGTGATCGTGTCTCGATCGACGAGATGCAGATCGACTCGGCCTTCACCAACCGCTTCCCCTGCGAGGACGGCAACGCCAATGCGACAGAGCGCATCGAGCGAAACCACATGGTCGTCCTGAGCATCGAACCCGGCAACGCAGAGACGGTTCTCGGTATGCCGCGCATCCGGAAGCTCCGCATCGCGACGTTCGGCGTCGTGCTGGTCCTCCATCAGCGGGATTCGTCGAATCGTGTGTAGGCATCGACGATGTCCTGCACGATCTTGTGTCGCACCACGTCTCGACTGTCGAGTCGCACGAACGCCATGTTCTCCACGCCCTGCAGGATGTTGTGCACCCCGATCAGACCGGACGCCGAACCCTTGATGTCGACCTGGGTGGTATCGCCGGTGACCACGACTTTGGAGTTGAACCCGATACGGGTCAGGAACATCTTCATCTGTTCCGGCGTGGTGTTCTGCGCCTCGTCGAGAATGATGAAGCTGTCGTTGAGCGTTCGGCCCCGCATGAACGCGAGCGGAGCAACCTCGACCGCGTTTCGTTCGAACATCTTGGCCATGCCTTCGGCCCCGACCATGTCGTGCATGGCGTCGTAGAGCGGGCGCAGGTACGGATCGACCTTGGACATGAGGTCACCCGGCAGATACCCGAGGCGCTCACCGGCTTCGACCGCCGGGCGAGTGAGCAGGATCCGATCGACCTCCTTCGCCTGGAGGGCAGCAACGGCACAAGCGACGGCAAGCCAGCTCTTGCCAGTGCCGGCGGGCCCGATGCCGAAAGTGACGAGGTTGGAGCGGATCGCATCGATGTAGCGCTTCTGCCCGCCGGTCTTGGGGACGACCGGCTTGCCTCGTGCCGTGGTGAAGATGCGATCGGTCAGGATCTCGGAGGGCTTTTCGTCTTTCGACACCATGACCAGCGCTCGTCGTACGGTCGAGGCCTCGATCGGCTGGCCCCGTTGCAGCACGAGGATCAACTCGTTGATGACGTGGGCTGCCTGCTCGGCGTCGGGTCCATCAACGGAGATCTCGTTGCCGCGAACATGGATGCTCGCGTCGAGAGCCTTCTCGATGACTCGGAGGTATTCGTCTCGCTCGCCGAGCAATCCAACCATGAGTTGGTTACTGGCGACATTGATCTTCAGCGGGCTCGTCATGTTCGTCGCAAGACTACCCGTTCATTTCGGTGGCAAGCCTTGGTTTGTGATTCCCTTGGACATCGAGCGTTTGACGACTACGGTACGTGACCATTGGTTGGCCTCGATGACCGCCAACCACCGAAGCTCACCACCAAGGTCCTCCGACAACACGTTGATCGACGCAGCAACCCGAAACGGGTCGCGTCGGCTCCTTGTCCGGAGACACCCATGGCAACACGAGTCAGCCTCATCACCCTCACCGACGGATCGCTGGCCGTCACCAAAACGCCGCTGAGCGGCGATCGACGCGATCGCCGCGCCGAGGGTCACTGGCTCCAGCGGGCCACCGAGGTGTTGGTCGACCAACAGCTCGGGTCCGACACCACGAGCCAGTCGGTCGCCGGTACGACGCAACGAGCAAGGGTCGTGCCGTTGCTCGGTATCGAGCAAACACCCGGCCAACCGCCCAGCGCTGCCACCATCGTCACCGCCAGGGTCGCCGGCGAAACGCTGCGAACCACCTGGCTGGCGCCGGCAGGCGTCGCCTCGGCGTTGTCACTCGTCGCCGATCTGCTGGCCGACCTCCACACGCACGGCCTCGCCCACGGCAACCTGAGTGTCGACCACATCATTCTC
>JBBQUN010000467.1:0-2220 GCA_038212405.1 Acidimicrobiales bacterium
AGTTGGAAGAGCGCCACGTTCACACCGTGGAGGTCGGGAGATCGAGACTCCCATCGCCCACCCTATAAGACCTGGTCAGAGGCCATATCGCTCAACCGGGCCGGTTGCGAAGACCACCAGGTGCACACCAGGTGCACAGGAATTCCGGTCATCAGTCTGTGCGGTCCCGGTTCATGATGGACACCGTGGCTCCGGTTGGTGGGCGACAGTTTCGGGACTGGTTCCGGTAGCCGGGCGACACTGGCTCCGGTAGCTGCTTGACACTTCGCCCCCGGTTCGCGGGCCAGCCTTCTCGTTGACGGTCGCTGGTGATCGTCTCGATCGAGGGGGTCCGTGGTGCTCGTGGAGTTGGGTGTTGTGGAACAGCGTCTGCAGGCGGTGCTCGAGGTGATCAACGACGGGGCGACCGTCACCGACGTCGCTCGGCGTCATGGGGTGTCACGCCAGACGGTGCACGTGTGGTTGCGCAGGTACGCGAACGATGGGTTGCCGGGCCTGGTGGATGGCTCGGCGAAGCCGTTGTCGTGTCCGCATCAGATGCCGCCGGAGGTGGAGGCGAGGATCGTGGAGTTGCGTCGTGAGCAGCCGGGGTGGGGTCCGCGTTCGATCGGTCACCAGCTCGACCGTGAAGGTGTGGTCCCGTTGCCGGGTCGGTCGTCGATCTATCGATGCCTGGTGCGTCACGGCCTGATCAGCCCGCAGGCGCGGAAGCGGAAGCGGTCCGATTACATCCGTTGGGAACGGGCCAGGTCGATGGAGTTGTGGCAGATGGACATCGTCGGCGGCGTGAAACTCGCGGATGGGTCCGAGGCCAAGATCGTGTCGGGCATCGATGATCACAGCCGGTTCGTGATCTCGGCGCAGGTGGTGGCGCGAGCGACAGCTCGGCCCACGTGTGAGGCGTTGGCGTTGGCGATGCGTCGCTTCGGCTGCCCGAAAGAGATCCTGACCGATAACGGCAAGGTGTTCACGGGCCGGTTCGGGCCGGGGACCGGTGAGGTGTTGTTCGACCGGATCTGCCGGGAGAACGGCATCAAACACATCCTCACGAAACCACGGTCGCCGACCACGACCGGCAAGGTCGAGCGATGGCACAAGACACTGCGCGTCGAGTTCCTCACCGGCAAAGTGTTCAACGACATCGCCGATGCCCAGGCCCAGTTGGATGCCTGGGTCGAGCATTACAACCACGACCGGCCTCATCAAGGCATCGGGATGGTGGCGCCGTGGGAACGGTTCCGGCTCGCTGACACCGAACCGATCGAACCGGTCATCACCAACACGGTCGAGGATCCCGAAGCGGCGATGCCGATCTCGGCGACTCGCAAGGTCGGGCGGACGGGCACGATCAGCTTCGCGTCAGTGCGTTACAAGGCCGGGGTCTGGTTGGCCGGTGAGACCGTGCAGGTCGTCTGCGACGGCGGGCTGGTGCAGCTGCATCATCGTGGCGTGGTGATCGCAACGCACGCTCGCCGTCATGACCTCGCCAAGCAGACCGCTGGGCTGCAACGACGGGCTCGAGGAACAATCACGACACCGTTGCGTCCAACGGCGTCGGCGGTGTCGGTGACCCGCAAGGTCGACTCGTCAGGCAACGTGTCCTTTGCAGGGTCGCACTACCGCGCCGGCAACGCCTATCGGCGCCGCCAAGTCCAGGTCGCGGTCGTAGGTGATCATGTCGAGTTGTCCATCGGCGAAGAGCTCATCCGACGTCATCCGATCCGTCACGACCGCACCCGCGAACACGGCGCACTCGCCAACCCGGGCGGCCGTCCTCGCCGCATCAACGCCGCCTAACCCAACCCGAACTGTCGGGTAGCTACCGGAGCCACACTGTCGGGCGGGTACCGGGACTTGACATCGCCTGTTTCACTTCCAACTACCGAAGGAGAACAGACCATGGCCATGACGATGACCATCACCCACGCGGCGACGAGATGATCGCCCTGTACTGACCACCCGCCCTCGGTTCACGCCGGGGGCGGTGTCGCGTCCGAGGGTCGGCGCCCCCGGCCGCAGTTCGGCTTAGCCGGGCGCCTTGTCGATGTTCGGTCAGCGGGCGGCTCGGAGATTCACCAATAGTGGTTGCGTCCGCCCACGGCCCGGCCCGTCGAACCAAGGACGTAGAGGACCACGCCAACGACGAGCAGGATCACACCGATTGTCGTAAGGATCGGAATGCTCGCGATGAGTCCGATGAGTAGCAGGATGATTCCGAGA
>JBBQUN010000468.1:0-2198 GCA_038212405.1 Acidimicrobiales bacterium
CGAAGTCGGCGGCAATCCTGAATGCAGCCAACGCATCGGCGTAGGAGGCTGCCACAGCAGCCAAGCCGTCAGCGTTGGAGCCGACACTCACTCGCCAATCAGCTCCGCCGATCGCCTCCAACGCTTGCGTGGTGAGGACGCCGAGCTGATGTGGGGTGGTGTCGAGAGCGATCACCACGAGGTTGCCCTCCTTGGCGGTTACCCACAGGTTTCGTTGGGGCGCCCGTGATTGCAGCTCGGTCCTGATTCGGCGGTGAACTGGGCCGGCATCGGTGACCCCACGGTCTGACCGCGCGACCGCGACAACGGCCTGATCAAACAATGGGAGCTCCAGACCCCGGGCACTGTCGGCCAGCTGCGCCGGATCGTTATCTGTAGCGAGGAGATCGTCGAGAAAGCTTCGTCGCAGTGATTCCTCGGCGCGGATGGAAAGGCGTTGGGCAGTTTCGTAGCCCTCGGCGAGCGACCCCACCGCCTGTTCAGATACGCGCCGGAGTCCCCGTCCCAGTTCGATCATGCGAGACTCGTCGGCGTCGGCGAAAACGTGCTCCCAGATCTCGGCGGCGCCACCCAGATAGGTACCGACGAGTTGGCTCAGACTCATCCCGTCCGCGAACGCTGCTGCTCCGGTCTCCTCGAACTGTTCACACTCACCATCGGTAAGGTCGCGAGACCGCCCGGCTGTGGTGATCACGGTGTCGAACAGCTGGGCCAGGCCGCTGACGGCCCAGTCGACGCGGGGAGTCGATTCCGGCATATGCCCACCGTAGACCGGTTGAACGGGTCCGAGTTCGCCGAATCGGCGAGAGTTGTCGTTCGAAGTGTGCCGATCCGGTCGTCGCGAAGTGCGGCCTCTGCGCGCAGACTCCTCGGATGTGGGGAGTTTCGTTGCCGCTCGACAGCGGCCATGGTGTGTTGCTCATCGTGTTCGCGGTGGTTCTGGTCGCCCCGCGGCTTGGTCGGTTGATCCATGTGCCGGACTTGGTGGGGTTGATCGTTGGCGGGATGATCGTCGGACCGAACGCACTGGGCCTCATCGAGCGAAGCGGAACAGTCGAGGCCTTGGGAACCGCAGGTTTGTTGTATCTGATGTTCCAAGCCGGCCTCGAGCTCGACCCCGACGACTTCGCTGCACAACGCAGGCCTGCGGCAGTGTTCGGCGCTCTCACGTTCGCTGTTCCGTTCGCACTCGGCACACTCGTGCACATCGCGCTTGGCTTCGGGGCCTTGGCCGCGTTGCTGCTCGGGTCCTGCTGGGCATCACACACCCTGCTCACCTACCCGATGTTCCAAGAAGCGAAGGCCGTCTCGAATCGGGCGGTCTCGATCGGCATCGCCGGCACCGTGGTCACCGACACCGCCGCACTACTCGTTTTGGTTGTCTTGGCCAGGGCGTATGAAGGCGCACTCACCGTTGCATCGCTGGCCGTCCAGATACCGGCAATGCTCGCCGCCGGCCTGCTCATCGTGAAGGCGCTACCGCCTACCACTCGATGGTTCTTCGCCACGATCGGCCGCGACCGGCCATCCCGCTTCGTCTTCGTCGTCACTGCGCTCTACGCCGCGTCGCTTCTGGCCGAGCTCGTCGGGGTCGAACCCATCATCGGTGCGTTTCTCGCCGGGCTCGCCATGAACCGGAACATCGTGGAGGGATCCGAACTCGAGCACCAAGTCCGCCAATTCGGCTCAACACTGCTGATCCCCATCTTCTTGGTGTCGGTGGGCATGCTCATCGATCCGGTGACTGCATTCACCGACCGGCGCACCCTGCTTCTCGCGACAAGCTTCACGCTCGTCGTACTCGTTGGAAAGGCGCTCGCCGCAAGCTTTACCGCCAAGATCTATCACCTCGATCGAGCCGAACGCCTGACACTGATCGCTCTCTCCGTGCCCCAGGCCGCTGCGACACTCGCTGCGGTCTTCGTGGGGTACGAGATCGGGCTCCTGACACAAGAAACCGTCGACGCCGTCGTGCTGGTCATCCTCGCCACCTGCCTACTCGGCACCCTCACGGCGCATCACGCGATCGCCCGACTCCCGGCCGCGCCCAAGCGCGCCACGCCGCTCGGCAAACGAATCATCGTCCCCGTCGCACCCGAACAACCCGCCAACGCCATCATCGAACTCGCTGCCGCACTCGGACGAAGTGACAGCGGAACCATCTACCCATTCACAACACTCGACCTCGGCTCGAACAA
>JBBQUN010000469.1:0-2187 GCA_038212405.1 Acidimicrobiales bacterium
GCCGTCAGCACGATCACCGAGAGCTTCGGCGAATCGGGCCTGCTCGAAGAACCGCAGTACACGCGCCCGGCGGAGTTCCGTGGGTGGGAGGTTCCCGACGTGCTGCGCAGCGGCGACCACGCCAGGATCGAGCGCTGGAGGCGGGCACAACGGCTGCATCGGACCCTGCGAGACCGTCCCGACCTGATCGAGCGGCTCGGCGGTCTGTCCACAGATGACGCGCGACTGTTGGAAGAGTTCCCCCCCGTCCCGTATCATTGACGGGCCCCATCGGCGCGAGTGTGCGTCCGTGAAAAGCACACCGAATTCGCATCGGCCATCCGGCTCGCAGCACGACTCGCAGCCCCGACAACGCAGGTAGACGCCATGAAAGCCACTGACCTCATCGACAACGATTCCCTCCGCGACGACATCCCCGACTTCCAGGCGGGTGACGAGCTGAAGGTGCACGTCCGCGTCGTCGAGGGCGGCAAAGAGCGCATCCAGGTTTTCCAGGGTGACGTCATCGGCCGCCAGGGCGGTGGGTTGCAGGAGACCTACACGGTGCGCAAGCTCAGCTATGGCGTCGGTGTCGAGCGCACCTTCCCGTTGCACACCCCGACCGTGCAGAAGATCGAAGTCGTCAAGCGTGGCGACGTGCGCCGGGCGAAGCTGTACTACCTCCGCGATCGCAAGGGCAAGGCTGCCAAGATCCGCGAGAAGCGCGACTTCTGAGCAACCCGATTCAGTCGCCCTGCGGCTGATCGAGGAGCCCGCGCTTTCGGGCTTCGTGGACCCAGCTTCGGACGGTTCCTTCGGACACGTTGTTGTCGGCGGCGAGGCGCGGTCCGTAGGAGATCCTGTTCGTCTTGCAGACGCGCACGAGTGCTGCGACGTGTGAGTAGAACGCGTCGGGCCGGTCACGCCGCTCGAGCATCGCCGGGGGCAGTTGCATCGGCAGTGGTTCCCCCGCGTCGACTGGTGCGTGGAGCAGTGAGTCGAGGATGACTTGCATCATTCCGGGGTCGTTCGCCGTGTGCTCGAGCCACTCGATCGGAGCCGGTGGACCGTCGCTGACGACTCCGTCGGCGATGGTGTGCTCGAATCGGATCACGCGGAATTCAGCACCGGACCGGCCGGCGCGAAGTACCAATGAGGCCGTGATTCGAGCACCGCTCGGGGTGTGCCGAGCGACCACGACTCCGCCTGATCTCACATCGAGACTCCACCCTCGTGGGTGGCCTGATCGGGTCGCGTTTCTCGGGGTGGGCATCACCTGAGGGTACTTCGTGCAGTGCGATCGCTCCAGCGAATTGTCAACGTAAACGTTGACAGGAATCCTCGCGCGAACTCTCGACGAGCAGTCGACACTCGTCTCGACAGCGGGGCTGAGTCGTGGGTGTGAGGGAGCGGTGCAATCGGTTTCGGCTCCCACCTGATTCGTGGATCACCCGAGATGAATCTTTCAGCCGCTCTTGGTGAAGTTTCGGCTTTCTTCTTGACTCGCGCTTATCGGCGGGTGTAGATCGGCACTTGAATCATTTTTGGGGCGACAGGCAGGGGAGCCGATGCGTTGCAAGTCAGCAAGCGTTGCGGGGTCGACAGACCACCGCCGCTCGTCTGACGCGGCGCGCGGACATCGCAGCGGGCCACGCTCGGGTGACGGTCCTGTAGGTCTGGCACTGAAACTGATGATCACGCTGGCGTTCGTCGCCGGCTTGCTCGTTGCACCCACTGGTGGTGCGGGCGCTTCGGCCGCACAGGACGTGGAGTTCATGACGGCAGCCACGGCCCCGGCGCCGGATGCGCCGGTCCCTCCAGCACTGTCGCAGGCGGCGCTCGGCAGCGCCATGGCGACAGCGAAAAGCGAGTGGCAGGCAGCCGTTCCCGGCGCCGATCTGTCCGGCGTCTCGGCATCCATCGCCGACCTGCCGGACCTCGTGCTCGGTAGCGCGTCAGGGAACTCGATCCAGATCGACGTATCCGCGGCTGGGCATGGCTGGGGTGCTATGAGCTTGATCACGGTCGTACGACACGAACTGGGTCATGTGGTCGGCGAGAGCCACGCCAGCGGCGGCCTCATGAACGAGTACCTGTCGGTCGGCGAAACGCGGTCCGGTCCGGCGCCTGCGCCGGTACCCGAGCCCGTCGTCGAAGTTGTCGAGCCCGACCCCGCGATCGTTGAGTCGACAGTGACGGATCCGGTGG
>JBBQUN010000470.1:0-2185 GCA_038212405.1 Acidimicrobiales bacterium
ATCGACACGCTCAAGGAGCTCCCGATCACGTTGTTGCTTCGCCCCTTCGGGACCGACACGCTGCCCATCTGGGTTTGGCAGGCAACATCGGAGAGCTTGTGGGTGCAGGCCGCTGTGCCTTCGCTGGCCATCGTCGCCGTGGGGATGCTGCTCGTGGCCACGCTGCTCTGGGCCCTCGAACACGGCGCTGAGGCCATCTCGTGACCGGCGCCGGAGCAGCCGATACCCTCGGCCGGGCCATGCCAGTCGACGACCAGCCAGACGACCACCAGCCAGACGACCACCAGCCGGCAGCAGCGCTTTCGGTTGCGGGTGTCAGCTGCGAGATCGACGGTCGGACCATTGTCGATCGGGCAACGTTCGATGTCTGCGAGAGCGAACTGTTCGTGCTCATCGGCCCCAGCGGCTGCGGAAAGTCGACCCTGCTCCGAGCAATCGCTGGGCTCGATCCCACGGCTCGCGGTCGCCTCGGGCTCGAGGGTCGAGACATCACGAACGTGGCGCCTGAGCACCGGCGAATCGGCCTCGTCTTCCAAGATCATGCGCTCTTTCCGCACCGCCGTATCGATCAGAACATTGCGTTCGGGATCGCTCACCTCGACCGGAGAGAACGAAGCCGCCGCGTCGGTGAACTCCTCGAACTGGTCCGGCTGCCTGGCATGGCCAAGCGCTATCCGCATGAGCTCTCCGGTGGCGAGCAGCAGAGAATCGCGCTCGCTCGTGCCCTTGCCCCCGACCCGGCAGTGGTGCTGCTCGACGAACCCTTCGCCAGTCTCGATCCCTCCCTCCGCGACGACGTCCGAAACGATGTCGTTGGCGCACTCCGAGCGCGAGGTGCGGCTGCGGTGCTCGTCACGCACGATCGCGATGAGGCCCTCGCCCTGGGGAATCGGATAGCGGTCATGGCGAACGGCACGATCTTGCAGATCGGGCGGCCCGACGACATCTACGAGCGACCGGTCGACCGTTTCGTGGCCGAGTTCATGGGGGAGGCATCGTTTCTGGCCGATGCGGCCGGCACGGTTCTCATGGCGCGGCCGCATGACCTGGAGTTGTTCCTCGACGGCGACGATGTCGTGATCGACCGCAAATACCTTGGCGCAGTGTGGCGCTACGTCATCCAGCGGCCCGATGGCACGACCGTCAGTGTCGATCAGGCGTCGAGCCCGGTGTCGCCTGGCGTGCCGGTCGGCGCACGATGCCGTGTCGGGGTTTCCGCGGCACATCCGCTGCATCGTCTCCCGGCCTGAGGCGTTCGAGCGCGATCGAGCGCGACGACCTCGGTGCGGTGGACTAGCGTCGGCAAAATGCAGATCGGCGCAGTTCTCCCACACAACGAAATCGGCACCGACCCAGGCGCCATCCGGGCCTACCTCGAGGGCGTAGAGGAGCTGGGCATGACCCATCTCCTCATCTACGACCACGTGATGGGCGTCGATCCCAACCGCCCCGGCGGCTTCGCCGGTCCGTATGACGACAACGTCGGCTTCCACGAACCGTTCACGTTCTTTGCGTTCGCGGCCGCGGTGACCTCCACGATCGAACTCGTCACCACGGTGCTGATCCTTCCCCAGGCCAGGCGGTGTTGGTGGCCAAGCAGGCAGCCGAAGTTGCTCTGCTTTCGAACAATCGACTTCGCCTTGGTGTCGGCGTCGGCTGGAACAAGGTCGAGTACGACGGACTCAACGAGGACTTCCACACCCGAGGTCGACGCCAGGAGGAACAGGTCGATCTGATGCGACGTCTCTGGACCGAGCACAGCTTCACCTACGAGGGCGAGTTCCACCGGTTCGAGGGGGCGAGCATTCTGCCCCGACCGAGCGAACCGGTGCCGATCTGGTTCGGCGGCTCGGCGCCAGCGCTGATCGATCGATGTGCGCGCGTTGGCGACGGATGGATGCCATTGGGCGGGGCCAACGACAAGTCGCGAGCCATCCTCGACTCCATACGCTCGAAGCGCGAAGCCGCGGGTGGTTCCATGGACGGTTTCGGGGTGCAGGCCCAGGCTCAGTGGGGTGGTGGCACCCCCGAACGCTGGCGTAGCCACGCCGAGAACTGGCGCGACATCGGCGCCACTCACCTGGCCGTTGCGACCCACAACGCTGGTCCAACCAACGTCGAGGGCCACCTGGCGCGGATCGCCGAGTACCGGGACGCGGTCGGCGATCTGTTCGAATAGCCACAG
>JBBQUN010000471.1:0-2173 GCA_038212405.1 Acidimicrobiales bacterium
CCGTGTCCATCATGCCGGGCATCGAGATGGCAGCACCGGAGCGCACGGAAACGAGCAACGGGTGTACCGGGTCGTCGAATCGCTTCGCAGTCGTGGTCTCGAGCCGTTCGAGCGCAGCCTCGATCTGCTGCCACAACGCAGGAACGATCGTGGCGTCAGCGTCGTAAAACGTTCTACAGGCTGCGGTCGTGACGATGAATCCTGGCGGCACCGGCAGGCCAGCCTGGGACATGGCTGCCAGGCCGGCACCCTTGCCGCCGAGCAGATGCCGATCCGATGGGTCGGCGTCGTCGAACCCGACGACCTTCAGCATTGCTGGTGACTGGAGCACTGCTGGAGACCCTGCGGTGAAGGACCCTACGTCCGAGGACGCTGCGACTTCTGAAACCACGGATTACCCCCTGTGTCGTGATGTGCTTGCCGACAGTATCGCTCGACCGTCGACCCTGGCATGAGTGTCGGTACCTCGCGGATCCTCAGCTCGTCGGCGAAGTGGCATTTGGCGCTCGCGACTCCAACGAAGGGTCGACATCGGTCTCGCCCCGCGCGGTTGTTGCCGGGGCGCTCGTTGCTGGTCCGGTGGTGCTCGACGATTCGTCGGGTGGCGGAAGATCGGTCGTTGGCGTGGAGGGTGCCGGCGGCGGCGTTGTCGTTGTCGTTGTGACGACATAGACCGGAATCGCCGTTGTCGCCGGCGTCTCGGTGCTGTCGATACCAACTGTTGCGTAGAGCACCGCGGCGATGGCAAAGACCGCTCCAGCGAGAAGGGTCGACCGCTCTGGCTTGGCAAGCTTCACGACAGCTGCCTGGGAACAAAGAGGGAGCTCATTGGTTCGATGCCCGCCTCAGCCAAACCAATGGCGACCAGGCGCCGCAACTCTCGAGCGGCATCCCATTGATCCGCCGATGCCACCTTGGCGATCAGACGGATCTGCAGCAATCCAGCGGTAAGAGCCTGAACGCCGAGAACCTCGGGACCGTCCAGCATTCGCTCGCCCCACTGCGGCGAAGCGCGCATGTCGTCGCTGACTTTTTGCAGTGCGTCGAGGGCGACGGTCACGTCGACTTCGGGACGTAGCGGCACGTCGATGACCAGACGGGCCCAACCCACTGATTGGTTGGTGAGCTGACGGATCTCGCCATTGGGAACGAAGACCACGTCGCCTCCCAATGTTCGTAGACGGGTGACCCGGAGTGTGACTTCTTCGACCGTGCCACTGATCCCGTCGATGGTTCCCGGGGCGGAGATCATGACCAGGTCACCAATGTCGACCTGATGCTCGGCCAGGAGGAAAAAGCCAGACAGGATGTCTTGCATGATCCGCTGAGCGCCGAAGCCGACCGCAAGGCCGGCTACCGTCGCTGTCGGGATGAGGGTTGACAACGGCAATCCGAACCTTTCGGCAACCATGGCCCCTGCCACAACCGATACCACCGCCGTTGCCAACCAACTCAGGGCCTGCGCAAGTGCCTGGCCGCGTCCATCGTTGGAGAGTTCCAGGTCGTTGGCGTCGGGTTGTGTCTTCGTTCCTGGTTGTGTCGTCGTTCCTGGTCGTGTCGTCGGACTCGAAAGCTGTGGAGTGGTGAGGAACTTCGTGATGCCGAAATGCAATGCCCGAACAACGAGGATCGATCCCGAGATGATGAGAACGCTTTCGAGTCCACTGCCTCGAAGCCAGTTCAGTAGGTTCTCGGTCGTTTCCGTCATGGCGAGAGTGGGTCAGAAGGATCCTGTTGCACCGCGCTATTCGGCATCGATCACGAGTGCGTAGGACCCAAGCGAACGGAAGCGCGATCCGTCGACGTGTCCGCTGCTCGTGATTGCACCGGTCAATTGGCCGGAGACAGCATCGAACATCACGTCGTCGACGACACCCTGCTCGAACCCATTCGTATCGAGCACGCGAGTCGAGCGGGCGACGATCTTTCCCTTGACTGCCTCGGTGTCGTGGCCTTGTGCCACCGTTTCGGGAGCGCTGGCCAATTCGGCGATGACGGCGTCGGCCCCGAACGATCGAATCGACGTCCAAGGAATGACCTGGGCCCTGCGGCCTCGACCTGCGATGTGGATCGATTCGATGCCTGTCGCTGACGAATCGACGACGAATCCCTTGACCTCTCCGATGGTCTCGGCAGAGTCGGCAGCAATCACCGATCGTCCCTCAGCATGGTT
>JBBQUN010000472.1:0-2146 GCA_038212405.1 Acidimicrobiales bacterium
CAGGTCGAGGTAGTGGTCGACCATGGCCTCGAGCCGGTTGGCAACGAAGTCGCCGCTCACGCCGCTGGCCCGGAAGGAGCCAATCATCGCCTGCCGGGTTCGGGTCGCTTCCGGCGGATCCATGGTGAGCATGTTGGGGCCAAGGGCTCGGGCGAGGAACGAGGGATTGGTCGCTGCGGTGAAACGCTCGGTGTCGTTGTCGACTGTCTCGACATCGGCCCATCGGGTGACGAACCACATGGCGAGCGCAGGAACCCAGCACACCGGTTCGTTGGCTCGCAGTTCGGCCAGCAACGGCTCGTGTTCCCCCTCGAGCATGTCCATGGTGATGCTCGGGCCCAAGCTCGTCGTCATCGACCAATGGTGGCAGCGGCCGGCGAGACCCGCAATGCGAGCCTGTTCACGGCCGAGAGGTCCACTTCAGTGGAAGGCACGCCGATGACGGAAACATGTCAGAACGGCGACAGACCTGGTGTATTCGGAACCGAGGTCGTCATCGCGTCGTCGGAACGGCCGACCAGAAGCGGAACCGAGGAGTGAGCCATGACCCGACGAGGAACACCCGACAGCGAGGCCAAGCGGCGCTTGCGCCGGATCGTTGGTTTGCGCCGCCTCGGGGCCATCCTGTTGGCACTGGCCATGGTGCTGAGTGCGTGCGGTGGTGACGGGAACGACGACTCCGCTGCAGGCGAAGACACCTCGACGGCCATGACCACGGCCGAAGCCGGCGAGGAGGCCGAAGGCGCGTCCAGCGATGTCGATGCCAGCATGGCCTCACCCGAGTCGGGAACTAACGGCATGGCCGAGGAGCAAGCGGAGGCACCGACCGAGGGCGACACCGACGGTGAGGCAACGGCTCCACCGAGCGGCGCCGGTGAGACCGCAAGGGTCACCGCTGCTGATCTCAACCGGCAAATCATCTTCACCGCAACGGTCGAAGTCGACGTCGACGATGTGGCCAGGGCCGGAGTCGACGCCGTCGACGCCGTGCAGCGCGTTGGGGGGTTCGTGTTCGGTCAGGAATCGATCGGTGGCGCCGAGCCCCGATCGGTGTTCGTCTTCAAAGTCCGCCCTGGCGACTTCGACAAAGCTCTCGCCGCGCTCAACGGCATCGGCGAACTTCGCAATCAGGTGATCTCGGCCGATGACGTGACCAAGCGGGTCGTCGATCTCCAGAGCCGGATCCAGGTCGCCGAACTCGGCGTCGTGCGGTTGCGCACCGCACTCGAAACTGCCGCATCACTCGAAGACTTCGCCCAAATCGAACGACTCCTTCTCGATCGTGAAACCGAGCTCGAAGTGATGCGGGGCCAGATTCGCACCCTCGCGGACCAGGTCGACCTGGCGACGATCACACTCGTGCTGACCCAGGACCGGGTCGAGAACAATCTGCAGCTGAGCGTCAGCTTCTACGAAGAACACAACAACGGATTGTCGTGCCCCGGTCAGCCCGAGACCCGAGTCGAGTCCGGCAGCGACCTCACCGTCTGCTTCGAGCTCATCAACATCGGTGACCAGGCACTGGCCAATCTGACCCTGACCGATACCGGTCTCGGCATCGAGGCCGGCCCCGACAGCACCGACACAGGACTCATCGACGTGTTCGGCACTCTTGGCGACACGATCCAGCCCGGCCAGCGAATCATCCTCGCTCACGAGATCACGACGGATCGCGACATGTTCATGCGGACCGTCGCCGGCGGACAGCCGGTGGCGATCGAAGGACAGGACCCCGCCGGTCCGCCGGTCTCGACGATCCACAACGCCACCATCAACGTGACGCCGAGCACCGATGCGCCGGGCTTCGGTGACGGTTTCGACTCGGGCAAGGTCGTACTCAGCAGCATCTGGTCGGCGGTGCTGGTCACGGTTGGCTTCCTCGTGCCGCTGCTGGCTGTGCTGCCGTTCCTCATCGGTGCCGGTTGGCTGCTGCGCAAGTGGCGCCGCCGGCCCGGACGCAAGCAGCCCGCGCCAGTGCAAAGCTTCGGCAACAACCCTCCTCCACCGGCTCCGCTGACGAACGAGGGTACCAGTCCGACGAACTCGGGCTTCACCGCTCCAGGCGCCGAGGGAGCCGCTGCAACCACACCGTCAGCGCCGACACCGCCGACAAGTGACGAAGGCGACGCCACCGCCTGACGGCTTG
>JBBQUN010000473.1:0-2135 GCA_038212405.1 Acidimicrobiales bacterium
GAACCGTCGTCCGTCCCGCCGGGCGGAACTCACCGTCGGCTACCGGATTCCCGGTCCGTCCATGGCGTTGGCGGCGAAGGCACTCAAGGTGGCAGCTCCCGAACTCAGCGCTCCTCAGGCCGTTCGCCAAGACGGTGACGAACCCCGGTTCGTCGAAACACCCGATGGCTCGACCCTGCTCGACACGGTCATCGATACCGCGCTCGAAGAGCGTGAAGCGCTGGGGAGCGGCAACGTGGCCGTCATCGTCGCGCCCTCGTCGTATGAGTCACTCGTCGAGCGATTCGGAGCGCGAGGTGTCGAGGTGGGTCTGGCCATTCGCGACGGCCTCGACCATCCCATCACCGTCGTACCCGTTGGTGTGGTGAAGGGGCTCGAGGTCGACGTCGCCATCGTGGTCGAACCCCAGGCCATCCTCGACGAAGAACCACAGGGGGAACGATCGCTCTACGTTGCGCTCACCCGAGCAACCAAGCGACTCGCGCTCGTTCACGATGAGCCGCTTCCCGACTTCCTCGTTTCGGGCGAGGCGGCACCAACCGCCACCGAGTCGATCGGCATCGTCGAGGTTCAAACCCTTTTCTGACCCCGAAGGGCGTCTTGCCGAACACACCGGGCACACGGTCGAGCGAGTCAGAGCCGACACCGATCGAGCGCTGGTCTTGGCCGGGCAGGCCGCGGTTGACTACAGCGTTGCCGAGGAAGTCCTGACTCGTGCGCCGAAGACGGGTTCACGGCTTGTGTGCCTTCTCATAGGCGGCGACGATGTCGGGTCGGAGCCGTCCCCGATCGGCGACGCCGTAGCCGTTGTCGACTGCCCACGCCCGCACCATCGCGGTTGACGCGGTGACGGCTGGCTGCGGGGTGATGTCGGCGATACGGCTGGCACCAACGTTGTCAGCATCGTTGTGGGCGAGCGCGGCGCCGAGGAACCGGTACGCCCATTCCTGGGCGAGTGCCCGGGTTTCGGTGAACACGATCGGCACGCTCGGATAGCGGACGGCGGCTTCGGCCAGGGCTTCGGCGATCATGGCGGGTTTCTGGTAGGTGAGTTTGAAGATCTGGGAGTACCGGTCCTCGACCACCACCGCACCATGGCCGACGTCGGCCAGGGCGGCGAGGAGCATCCAGAGTTTCCCGCTACCGATCGTGGACACCAGATCGTCCAGGCTCTTGCGTTCCACCGTTGCCAGCATGTGGCCGGTGGGGGAGTGGACGGCGTAGTCCCCGACCGTGAGCGCCTTGTCGATGGTCGAGGTTTGTTGGCCGGTGAATTTCCAAGCGTACCGCTCACGGGTGTCGACGGTGATCTCGAGGATCTTGCCGGAGGCTCGTGCGGTCGGGGTCCGCACCGAGGGGCGAGCCTGTTTGGTGGTCCGGGCCGATTGCCAGAACACCATGTCACGGCCTCGGCCTTTGGTGAACACGAACTGTGACCGGTTCTCCCGGCCACGGTCCAACACCAAATCGACGGCAACACCGCGACGCTCGATCGAGCGGATCGGCACCGATTCGACGATGTCGGGATCAGCGGGCCACTGGTCGGTGGGGTGGCAGTACACCTTGGCAGTACGGGGCCAGGTCTCGCGCACCTTCAGCACCACCGCCCCGGATCGCAGCGGCAGCCGGACCAGGAACGGCAACGTCGACTCCGGTTCAGGGTTGCGGGCAATCACGAAGTCGGCCACACCCACGAACGTAGCGGCCATCAGCGAGCAACTGAGAACAGACGCCGCCCGCAGAATCAGACCTGCGCCACATCTGAGTAGCCCACTGGGAGGTAGCCAGAGCGAAACGAGCGTTTGTTGTGATCGACGATGGATTCGCTCGCTGTTGAACCGGCGGCGAGGAAGCTGCGTTCAGGGCTCGATCTCGGTTGATGAGATCCGCTCGCCGTCATCGGCGATGACCTATTCGTCGCTTGCTCTTTGGCGCATGGCCAGCACGCCGTTGACGTCGAGCAGTAGAACGGGCTTGAGCACTCGACAACAATGCAAGGACTTGGGTGTCACAGGGCGTGGTTAGACATCCCAGGGCCGTAACTTGTCAAGCAGCAATCGGGATGTCTTGTGGTTGTCGGTGTGCCCAGGCGGTGTGTTCGTCGTAGTGGGTTCGGGTTTTGAGGCAGCCGTGGA
>JBBQUN010000474.1:0-2116 GCA_038212405.1 Acidimicrobiales bacterium
CTTGGTGGGCTGGTGATGCCGGGACTGGTCAACGTCCATTCGCATGCCCCGATGACCCTCTTTCGCTCCGCAGGCGACGGGCTTCCCCTCGATCGTTGGCTGCGCGAGGCGATCTGGCCCCGCGAAGCCAAGATGACACCCGACGACGTGCGGGCCGGCATGGTGCTTGGGGCCCTCGAAATGCTGTGCGCCGGGGTCACCACCAGCATGGAGATGTATCTCCACGACGAGTTGGTCATCGACGCCGTGCAACAAACCGGCGGGCGCTTGGTGTCGACTCCCGGCATCATTCGTGCGCTCCACGGCAACGACATGGCGGGCCGGATCGATGACATACGGGAGCTGCATGCTCGCTTCCACCGGCCGGACGAGCGGATCTCGGTGGGCTTCGGTCCGCACTCGGTGTACGACCTCGACACCGAGTTGTTGCAACTCATCGTCGAGGGCGCAGTCGACCTCGACGCCGTCTTCCACATCCACCTGGAAGAGACCAAAGAAGAACGAGACCTCGTGTTGGCTCGAGAGGGTCGATCGGCAACGCAATTGCTCGCCGACGTCGGGGCGCTCGAGCGCTGTTTCGTCGGTGCTCACGGCGTCTGGCTCGACGACCTCGATCGCACACTGCTCGGCCAGGCCGGCGCCTCGATCGCGCACTGCCCGAACTCGAACCTGAAGCTCGGGTCGGGGTTCGCCGATGTGAGGGCCATGGCTGACGCCGGCGTGAACGTTGCTGTCGCCACCGACGGCCCCGCTTCTGCCGATTCGCTCGACCTGTGGCGAGGGTTGACCCTGGCCGCCGGTCTTGCTCGCGGCTTGCGCCAGGATCCGCAGGCGCTTGGCGTGCACGACGCACTGCTCATGGCCACGGCCCATGGTGGTATCGCCATTGGGCAGCCCGACGTCGGCACGCTCACCGTTGGGTCACGGGCCGACTTCATTCGTATCGACACCGACCGGTCTGTCTTCACCCCGGCGCTCGATGCGAACGAGCTGCTCACCCATGTGGTGTTCGCCAACCAGTCGAGCTTCGTGTCCGATGTCTGGGTCGACGGCGAACAGATCGTCGCCGACCACCAGCCGCTGCGAGCCGACCTCGACCAGGCAATGCGAGACGTTGCTCAGCGATCGGGCTCGGGAAGAGGCTGACCCGCTCGGCGATAGTCGCCGAACTTCACCAAGACCTCGGCCATCTCGTCGCTCGTGAGGAGCACCGGAGGGCCAACTGCCAGCGCTCTCAGGTATTGGTCGGCGAGCGCTTCGACCTCGGCGGCCAAGGTGAGCGCCTTTGCCGGTGTTGCGGCAATGGTGATCTGGCCGTGGTTGGACAGCAGGCAGGCGGTGCGGTCTCGGAGCGCTTCGACAGCGATTGCTGACAATGCCGGTGTCCCGAACGTGGCGTAGGGGCCGCAGCGAATCGAGTGTCCGCCGGCGATGGCGATCATGTAGTGAAACGCCGGAATCGAGCGACGGAGTGTCGACAGGGCGGTCGCAGCCGGCGAATGGAGATGCAGGACGGCATCGACGTCGTCTCGGGTGGCGAGGATGTCGTGATGGAAGTGCCACTCGGTGGAGGGGATTCGCCGACCGGTCGGGGTGCCATCGGCATCGACATAGACGATGTCGTCGAGGGTGAGTTCGGCGTAGGGGACCGCCGATGGCGTGACGAGCATGCCCTCGCCCCAGCGCACACTGGCGTTGCCCGATGTGCCCTGGTTGATGCCCCTGGCGTTCGCCGTCAGGCAGACCTCGACCAATGATTGGCGTGCCTTGTGTTCGGCTGCCGGCCCGCTGCCAATACTCATGTGCTTGCTCCCTGATCGGGCTGGTCGCTCTGGTCGGTCGTGTTCTGGTCGGTCGTGTTCCGGTCGGTCGTGTTCAGGTCGGTCGTGTTCAGGTCTTCGGCCGAGACCACGGCCGCGAAGAGACTGAGGACCTTCTCTTTGGCGTGGTTGATGACGGCCCAGATCTCTTCGATAGAGATCTCGGTGTCGGACAGACCGGCTGCGGGGTTCGAGATGAGGCCAACCGAGGCGTAGCGCACCCCGTGTTCGACCGCGAGCGCCACCTCGGGGTAGCCGGTCATGCCGACCAAATCGGCGCCAAGGGTTCGAGCCAT
>JBBQUN010000475.1:0-2116 GCA_038212405.1 Acidimicrobiales bacterium
GAGAATGATGTGGTCGACACTCAGGTTGCCGTGGGCGAGGCCGTGCGTGTGGAGGTCGGCCAGCAGATCGGCGACGAGTGACAACGCCGAGGCGACGCCTGCCGGCGCCAGCCAGGTGGTTCGCAGCGTTTCGCCGGCGACTCTGGCGGTGATGATGGTGGCAGCGCTGGGCGGTTGGCCGGGTGTTTGCTCGATACCGAGCAACGGCACGACCCCTGCTCGTTGCGTCGTACCGGCGACCGACTGGCTCGGGGTGTCGGACCCGAGCTGTTGGTCGACCAACAGCTCGGTGGCCCGCTGGAGCCAGTGACCTTCGGCGCGGCGATCGCGTCGATCGCCGCTCAGCGGCGTTTTGGTGACGGCCAGCGATCCGTCGGTTTGGGTGATGAGGCTGACTCGTGTTGCCATGGGTGTCTCCGGACAAGGAGCCGACGCGACCCGTTTCGGGTTGCTGCGTCGATCAAGGAGTTGTCGGAGGACCTTGGTGGTGAGCTTCGGTGGTTGGCGGTCATCGAGGCCAACCAATGGTCACGTACCGTAGTCGTCAAACGCTCGATGTCCAAGGGAATCGCAAACCAAGGCTTGCCACCGAAATGAACGGGTAGTCTTGCGACGAACATGACGAGCCCGCTGAAGATCAATGTCGCCAGTAACCAACTCATGGTTGGATTGCTCGGCGAGCGAGACGAGTACCTCCGAGTCATCGAGAAGGCTCTCGACGCGAGCATCCATGTTCGCGGCAACGAGATCTCCGTTGATGGACCCGACGCCGAGCAGGCGGCCCACGTCATCAACGAGTTGATCCTCGTGCTGCAACGGGGCCAGCCGATCGAGGCCTCGACCGTACGACGAGCGCTGGTCATGGTGTCGAAAGACGAAAAGCCCTCCGAGATCCTGACCGATCGCGTCTTCACCACGGCACGAGGCAAACCGGTCGTCCCCAAGACCGGTGGTCAGAAGCGCTACATCGATGCGATCCGCTCGAACATCGTCACCTTCGGGATCGGGCCCGCAGGCACGGGCAAGAGCTGGCTTGCCGTTGCTTGCGCCGTCGCCGCCCTCCAGGCGAAAGAGGTCGAGCGGATCATCCTCACTCGCCCGGCAGTCGAAGCCGGCGAGCGCCTCGGGTATCTGCCGGGTGACCTCATGTCCAAGGTCGATCCGTACCTTCGCCCGCTCTATGACGCCCTGCACGACATGGTCGGGGCCGAAGGCATGGCCAAGATGTTCGAGCGAAACGCGGTCGAGGTTGCTCCGCTCGCTTTCATGCGGGGCCGAACGCTCAACGACAGCTTCATCATCCTCGACGAGGCGCAGAACACCACGCCGGAACAGATGAAGATGTTCCTCACCCGCATCGGGTTCAACTCCAAAGTGGTGGTCACCGGCGATACCACCCAGGTCGACATCAAGGGCTCGGCGTCCGGTCTGCTTGGGGTACACAACATCCTGCAGGGGGTGGAGAACATGGCGTTCGTGCGACTCGACAGTCGAGACGTGGTGCGACACAAGATCGTGCAGGACATCGTCGATGCCTACACACGATTCGATGAATCCCGCTGATGACCCACCAGCCCGACGCCGAACTTCCGGATGCTGAACTTCCGGATGCTGAACTTCCGGATGCGCTGCATACCGAGGGCCGCCTCTGCGTTGCCGGGTTCGATGCTCAAGATGACCACCTGGTTTCGCTCGATGTGCTCTGTCGCATTGGCGTTGCCGTCCTGGTAGGGGAAGCGGTTGGCGAAGGTCGAGTCGATCTGCATCTCGTCGATCAAGACACCATCACCGATCTCAACGCCGAACACATGGGTGGCGCCGGACCCACTGATGTGCTGTCGTTTCCCCTTGATGAGGACCCGTTCGACGCTCCGAACGATGCGCTGCCGCTGGTCGGTGACATCGTGCTGTGTCCGGTGATTGCCCATCACCAGGCTGCTGAGCATGCAGGCACGTTCGATGCCGAACTGGCGCTCCTCGTCGTGCACGGGGTGCTGCACCTGCTTGGACACGATCACGCCGAACCCCAAGAAACGTTGATCATGCAGGCTCGAGAGCGCCACTACCTCGCAGGCATCGGCCACCATCACCCTGTCAGGGTCGCCGAGTCAGAGAA
>JBBQUN010000476.1:0-2084 GCA_038212405.1 Acidimicrobiales bacterium
CGCCGACACCCAAGCGCTCGGCGCGCTCGTGGTTGCCGCCACCAAGCAGAGCATCACCGACTACATGATCGACAAGCTCGTCGAGCCACTCGGTATGACGGCGCCGAGTCATTGGCTGGTGGACTCAGTTGGTCGAGAGGCGGCCTTCTTCGGTTTGACCATGACGGCCCGAGATTTTGCCCGGCTCGGCGAGCTCTACCGCAACGGGGGGCTCTGGGGCGATCGCCAGGTGCTTCCTGCCGGCTACGTCACTGACTCCACTCGCTCGTTGCATCCTCATACCAAGGCGGGGCACGTGTGGGAGGGCGACCACCCCTGTGCCCCCGCGATGTGTCACTCCGGTGGCGTTGCTCAGGGTGGTTTCGTCACCGGGTGGATCGACTCGGCCATGGCCCACGCGTGCATCGCCCGCTATACGACCGACTTCTGGATTGCCACGCTCGAAGTGAAGGTCAGCTTCTTCCGGCCGGCGACGCCGGGACTCGTTGTTGCCGAGGGCTGGATCGAACGAGCCGGGAAGCAAACGGTCTTCACCGAGGGTCGCCTGCTCGATGCCGAAGGCAACGTCCTTGCCAAAGCGAGCTCGACCATCCGCCTCGTTCCCAATCGAGTGTGACTGCCGCCGACCCAAGTGCGGCTGGGCGGCGGGTCGTGCTCTGCATCGGCGAAGTTCAGCGAGCGAACTCGAAGCCTCGGTAGTCGTTCGCTGCGCATGCGTCGAGCATCCGCAGGTGACTGTCGGTGGCTGGATAGTTGAGTAGCTGACGAGGCTTGCCCGGAATGTTCGCGCTCATGTACCACGAGTCGGCCTTGGCGAACAGACTCATCGATGCGACGGCGGCAACATGTTCGGTCCACGCTTCTTCGGCCTCGATGGTCGATTCGATGCGAGTCAGACCTTCAGCCCGCATGTGCTCGAACAGGGCAACGATCCATTCGCCGTGAATCTCGGCGCAGGTCGGTCCGTTGCAAAACGCCGTCGGACTCTGAGGGCCGTACATGATGATCATGTTCGGAAAAGCCGAGACCGACAGGCCAAGGTTGGTGCTTACTCCACCCGCCCAACGATCAGCCAGCGACGTACCAGTGGTGTCGACGATGTCGATCTGTGTGAGGCCGCCGGTATTGGCGTCGAAACCAGTGGCGAAGACCAGCACGTCGAGGTCGAATTCGGCAGCGGTGGTTCGTAGCCCTGCTGGTGTTGCCGTCTCGATCGGGGTGCTGTGGAGGTCGACCAGCGTCACGTTGTCTTGATTGAAGGCCTCGTAGTAGTCCTGTTCCAACGAGGGTCGCTTGGTGCCGAATGGGTAGGGCGGTGCCATCGGGGCGAGAAAGTCGGCGACTGCTGGGTCGTTGATCCGCGCTCTGGTTCGATCACGCCAGAACTCGTATGCGGTGAGGTTCGCCGCCTCGTCGGATAGGACGTCGTTGAACGTGCCAACCCAGAAGTGGAATCCGCCCTTGTCCCAGGCCGCTCGATAAATGGCCTCACGTTCCTCGGGTGAGACGGAGAAGGCTCCGATGTCGAGCCGACGCACGTCGGTCATGCTGCCCGGTGGGGCATTTCGGTGGGCGAAGACCGCGGGATAGGACCGTTTCGATTCGGTCAGTTCCTCGACGCTGAGCTGGCGTTGCTGCATCGCGATTGCCGTCACCGGCGTCCGCTGAAACACCACCAGCTCGGCAGCGATCTTGCTTGCCTCCTGGACGACCTGCACGCCGCTGGCACCGGTGCCGATCACACCGACTCGGCGCCCTTCGAGCGCGACACCATGGTGGGGCCAGCGGGCGGTGTGGTGTTGTTCCCCTTCGAAGTCAGCGAGACCGGGAAGCTGGGGAACATAGGGTTTCGAGGCAAAGCCGGTACACATCACGAGGAAGCGAGCTGCGACGGTGTTGTCGGTGTCGTTGTCGGTGTTGTTGTCGGTCGTGATCAGCCAGCGATGCTGCGACTCGTCGAACCGTGCCGATTCGACCCGCGTATCGAGCGAGATGTCAACGCCGAGCTCGAGTACGTGATCGACGTGCTCGAAGTAGCGGCGGAGTTCCTCACCACTTGGAAACCTCTCGGTCCAGTTCCAGTC
>JBBQUN010000477.1:0-2081 GCA_038212405.1 Acidimicrobiales bacterium
ACCGAACAGTGAGCCTCGCCCACCTCCGCAGATCCGGTCGATGACCGGAAGCGTCCATTGGCTTGCTGACTGCTGCTCGAGCCCGAGAAACGCCGTCGTGGTCTTCAGTTCCATCCGCACTCTCTACCGCACTGGCGACCCCAGGACCAACCACCGGCCAGCCGCACCGCCAGACCACGGTCGCGCCAAATTGCCCCGAGAACTCGGTGGGCCGTGAAGGTGACATCGCTGACACCGGTCACCTCGCGGCCGACTTCTACAAGGCCATCGCCATGGTTGGCGTCGCCTTCGGACATTGGATGGCCATTGGATGGCCATTGCGGTCTTCACTCATCGAGGGGAGCATCGGGCGGGATCAAGCAGCCGAGGAGGACCCACAGAGGCCAGAAGAACTCCCCCGGCCTTCCGGCCGTTCACTTCGGCACGATGCCTCAGCCGACCGCCTTCACCGTGGCGATGACTTGCTCGGCGAATCGCAGAGCGGGCTCGACGTCGAGCGGATGCCCGAAGTCCATGATGAAGTACGAAGCGCCGAGGTCTCGCAAGTGCGTCAACCGCTCGACCCATTGCTCGGACGCTTCATCGGACTCGGGAAGGTCGCCGCCGACTGTGATGCTGCACTCGACACTGGCCGGATCACGACCGGCATCGGCTGCGGCACCGTGCACGATGTCGCGCATGCGAAGCCAGCGATCGTCGTCGCCGCGGTAGGCGCCGTTCCAGATATCGGCCTGGCGCCCAACGATTGGCAAACCGATTTGCTCTCCGGAGCTGCCAATACAGACCGGAGGCACCACATCTGGCCGCGGAGTGGCCGCGGCGTCATCGATGCTGAAGTGGGTTCCCTCGAACGTGGGGTGTTCTTCGGTCCACATCAGCCGACAGATCTGCACGACCTCTTCGAGCTGGCGTAGTCGAGTTGCGTTGGAAGGGAAGTCGTAGCCGTAGGAGTCGTACTCGTCCTGTCGCCACCCGGCCCCGATACCGAGCATGAACCGCCCGCCGGAGAGGACCTGGAGGGTGGCCGCCATCTTCGCGGTGAGGGCGGGGTTGCGATAACCGTGCCCAAGCACGTGGTGGCACAGCATCACGTCAGGGAACTTCGCAGCAAGCCAGGTGAGGGTCACCCAACCCTCGAGGAACCCCTCCTTCTTGTCGGCATCGAAGCCGTAGAAATGGTCAGCGATCCACAACGAATCGAAGTGAGGCAGCGCCAGCGGGAGAATGTGCTCCTCTTGGTACATCACGATGGGTTGGAAATCGCTCCCTGCGTGCCCGGCAACCGGAGACAACCATCCGAATTTCGTCATGGTCAACCCTCCCACTACGAGCAGCTCTCCACCATTCGAAGGTGCGACCGACATCGGCGTCGCCGCATTCGAACACGATGCGACGCGGCGGTTCCCACGCAGCCACTCGCCGCGCGATCTGCATCTCCGGCCCGGGCCCGAACGAGGCCGATCTCGAGTTCGATCGAACGCTTTTCCTCATGCATCGGGGCCTCTCGATTGGTTGGCTCGCGGCTTTGTCGGTTCAATTGGCGATAGTAGGACGGTGCGTCACCTACATTCGGGCGGGTGACGGAACCGCCCGACCAGTTGAGCGCTGTTGAGCCGGCAATGGTCGGCCGCCTCGAAACCCCTCGCTACCACCGAGAGATGCGGCAGCACTTCGAAGCAACCGAGCCTGAGTTGTGGGCCTGGTTCGCCGAGACGACCGCACCGTCAGCCGACAGCATCGCCGAGGCCGAACTGGAGCTGCTCAAGACGGCCTATCGGCTCGATGGGTCGCGCCACGACGTCTTGACCGGGTTTGCCTCGCTGATTGCCGGCCAACTCGAGCTGTCGGGAACCATCACGCTGTATCAGGAACTGGGAACCCAGGAACGCAACGCTCGGGTCACCCTGCTCGGCGATGCCGTACACGTGGTCTTCGGTGGCGACCTCCTCGATCTTCTCGAACTCGGGGAGCAGCAGGCAGTGCTGGCGCATGAACTGGCGCACGTCGCGCTGTGGCAACGAGACGACAAAGCGTTCTGGATTCTCGACCATCTCGTGCACCGGCTCGCCGCTGACCCAACG
>JBBQUN010000478.1:0-2041 GCA_038212405.1 Acidimicrobiales bacterium
ATCGGCGTTGGTTGGGCGACCGCGTCGAAGCTCACCTCGGTCCGAGCCGAGGATCCGTCCCTCATGATTGGCGAGCTCGACGATGCCTTCGCCCGTCTGGCTGCGATCAGCGGCCCCGGTTCGGTCGCGTCCAGGGACGAGGTGCTCCGCTCTCTGCTGTCTCGAGCGACCGAGATCGAGGTGGACTTCGTTCGGCGTCTCATCGTTGGCGAGGTCCGACAAGGTGCGCTCGGCGGCGTGATGACGGCGGCAATCGTTGCGGCTGCGGCGATTCGCTCCGAACGAGGCGACGGCTCGGCGATCAAACTCGCGGCGCTGCGACGAGCGGCCATGCTGCTCGGCGATCTGTCATCTGCCGCCGAGCTTGCCTTGGGGACCGATGGACCGGCGGCGTTGGCCGAGGTCGGGCTGCAGGTGCTGCGGGGCGTCGAGCCGATGCTGGCGGCAACCTCTGTCAGCGCCAGCGAGGCGATCGCCGATGTCGGGCTGGCGTCGGTCGAGTGGAAGCTCGACGGGGCGCGGGTACAGGTGCACCGCCGCGGCGAACACGTCCGAGTGCTGACTCGCAACCTCAACGACGTGACCGACCGACTGCCCGATGTCGTCGCCGTCGTGCTGTCACTGCCGGTCGAATCGGTCATCCTCGATGGTGAGGTGCTCGGGCTCGATGCCGACGCCGGCCTCCGACCGTTCCAAGACACCATGGCCCGATTCGGCACCGAGGGGGCAGCACCGAACACCGACCCCACCTTCCGGCTCCATCCCTACTTCTTCGATGTGCTGCACCTCGATGGTGTCGACCTGATCGACGAGCCACTCGCGGTCCGCAGCGCAGCGCTCGACCGCATTGCGCCGGCCCATCGGATTCCAGCGGTGGTCACCGACGATCCCGAGCGGGCCGAAGCCGCCCTCGCCGAGGCGCTGGCCCTGGGTCATGAGGGCGTGATGGTGAAGTCGGTCGACGGCCACTACGAGGCGGGACGGCGGGGCAAGTCATGGCGCAAGGTCAAGCCGGTCTACACCTACGACCTCGTGGTCCTTGGTGTCGAGCGGGGCAACGGCCGGCGCAAGGGCACACTGTCGAACCTCCATCTCGGCGCACGTGATGCCGTGACCGATGAGTTCGTCATGGTCGGCAAGACCTTCAAGGGTTTGACCGATGACCTGTTGGCGTTCCAGACCGAGGCGCTGAGTGCGCTGGCCATCAGCGACGACGGCTACACGATCATGGTCCGCCCCGAACTCGTGATAGAGATCGCCATCGACGGCGTCCAGCGTTCGACGCGCTACCCCGGCGGTGTGGCCCTACGTTTCGCCAGGGTCAAGCGCTACCGCCCCGACCGCTCCCCCGGGTCGGCTGACACCATCGCCACTCTCCAAGCACTGCTCTGACCATCTACTCGCCCGCCTGGAACGGGGTCGGAGTCAGATGATCGGTCAGGCGATGTGGTCGAGCAGTTGGGCGGCGAGGAGGTCGGCGATAACCAGGACCGCCATGTTCGTGTCGGCCCGTGGCGATGCTGGCAGCACCGAGGCGTCGATGACGCTGAGGTTGGATCGCCCGGCTACCAACCCGGCCCGCCCGCAGGCGGAACCCAATGGCAGGGTGCTGGTCACGTGGTGGACGGGGTTGGGTTGGGCGGCAATCCAATGATCCAGGTGGGACGGTCCCCAGAAGCCGTGGTCAGCTGGCTCGAACCCGCCGGCCTGGAGCAGCGCGAGGGCCCGGCGGACGCCCACGCGGAGACGACGTTGATCGAGCGGGGTCGTTGGCTCGCCCAGGGTGCTGCCGCTGAGCAGGCTGACGATCACCAGCCCATGACTGCGGCCTGCGGGGTGCCAGCCCATGTGGTCGAGGACGACGAGCTGCACATCGGCGCGGCCGTCGGCAGGATCGAGGCCGCTCGACCATCGCAGCACTCGGCTCACCGCCTGCTGTTCGCGTTCGACGCGTTGACCGGGCCCGAGCGAAACCGAAACAGCGACCGCCAGGTGTTGCTGAGCCGGCGACGGCGCTAGGTCGGGAACGACGCTCGACAGC
>JBBQUN010000479.1:0-2041 GCA_038212405.1 Acidimicrobiales bacterium
TCGAGGGCCTTGCCGGCAACCGGAAAGACTTCTCGTTCTTCTTCATCGAGATGGTGGACGAGGCGTTCGGCGAGTTCGTTCGCCGTCTGAATCCACTGTGACCCGCTCATGTCGTAGTTGCGGAGTTTCTCGATGAAATCGTTGAGTTCTTTGTGTTCAGCCACGCTGTGACGCGCCGCTTCTTGTGTGAGGTCGTGTTGCATGAGGGGAACGTAGAAGTAGCGTTCCTCGGCGGCGGCGTGGGCTTCGAGCTGTTCGGTGAGGCGCTCGAAGAGCTCGACCCGACCGTCGCTCTTGCCGTGGGTTTTGGTCAGGAGGTCGACCAGTGTTCGCTGTTTCTGGTGATCTGCTCGTAGTGCAGCGAAGATCGTCATGTCAGTGATCGTCATGTCAGTGGTTGTATCGGTTGATGTCATGCGGCTTCTCGTACCCTGACGGTCCTTCCTCAAACCAGCGGCGCTTCTGAGGAGCTGCGACATCTCGTGATCAATGGGTTTGCTCGGGCTCGTCGCGGGGAAGCACGACACCATGTTGTCGAACAACGAACAATCGCCTCGTCGAGCAGCCACCGCTCTCTGCGAACCGGCCATCACGGGCAGGCATCGGCAGGCGAGGTCGCGACCAATTCGCGCCGCTGCCTACGCCATGGGGCTGCTGGCCGCCGTCGTGGTTGCGGCGACTGCGTGCTCGACGCCGGGGGAGCCGGCAGAGACAGGCGATCCGGTGCCGGGCACCGCAGATATCGAACTCGATGACGTGGGGGTCATCGATGGAACCGAGGGAGGCATCGACCTTGACAATGGCAACGTGCCGGGGAGTCAGAACGACCAAGATCTTGATCCGTTTGATGATGAGAACGATCTCAACACCGAAGAATAGAACGGTCAGATCCAGCTCGTGAGTCGGTGCTGATCCGGCTGCATCGCGTGACTGGTACCCCACAGCACGGCCTCGACTCGGTTCGAGGCGTCGATCTTGGCGTATGCCGTGCGGATATTGCCCTTGATGGTGTTGACACTCAAGTGCAGTAGCTCGGCGATCGCGATATTGGATTTGCCCTGTGTGATGAGCGCCAGGACCTCAGATTCTCGCGCCGTGAGACCAGCGGACCGTCCAGGCCATTCCAGTGCGTCGTTGTGCAGCCGCCGAGCGGGATGTGGGCTGATCACCCGCTCGCCGGTGTGGAGGCGCAGTAGTGCATCGACCAACTCGTCGGCTGACGCTGTCTTGGAGATGTAGCCAGACGCACCGAGCGAGAATGCGAGGTCGATCAGTTCCGGGTCGAATGACCAGCTGAAAACCACCACCCGTCGGGCGAGCGGGTTGTCGACGAGGGTTTGGACCTCGGCGAGATTCGGTTGGGTACGGGCGAAGGTGTCGTAGAGGACCAAATCAACGGGCTGGGCCACCGGCATGTTGGCGTCGAGTTCGACGACACGGATTCGATCAGCGTGGGGAGCAAGCAGGGCGTTGAGTCCGGCCAGGACGACGCCGTAGTCGTTCACGATCGCCAGGCTGATCGGGCTGGCCATCGTCCTACCGGCGGATGGGTCCTCGTGATCGGCGTTGGTCCGCATATCCAAGAGTATGGAGCGTCATCATCGGTTTGTGCGATTTTCCACCCCTAGGGGTGGTTGAGTCGGGCCGCAGATCAGCCCACGATGGGGGCATCGAGTGCCTTGGCCTCGCGTCCATGAATGGGGAGGAAACAATGATGGTGGGGCAGGAAACAATGATCGAGCCGTTCCACGTTGCCTTCGACCGAGCGACGGGCGTCCTCGTTGTCCAGGGGGAACTCGACGAGTGGACGGCCCGACAGGTCGATGCCCTCGATCTGGCAGGCCAGCAAATCCGCCATATCGATTGCCGTGGCACATCGTTCCTGAGCGCAGCAGGTCTCACAGCGTTGCTCGAGCGATGTACCTCGGGTCCCGTCACCATGACGGCGTCGCGCCAGGTTCGACGGGTGATCGAGATCTGCCATCTCGGCGAGGTGTTCCTGATCGATCCCGATGGTGGCTGACCCTGCGCCGAAGCGAAC
>JBBQUN010000480.1:0-2025 GCA_038212405.1 Acidimicrobiales bacterium
CTCGACATTCGTGAGTGCGGTCAGCAGGCCCGGCGCACTCACGACCTTGCAGCTCCGGCTGCCGCCACCGAGGACGATGCGATCCAGCTCCATCACACGACTGTCGACCCACAGCGGCATGTGCTCACTCAACCCGATCGGGGTGACACCACCCACCTTCATGCCAGTCAGCTCTTCCGTGGTCTCGGCCGGGGCGAACGAGCACTTCTTCACACCGAGCTTCTTGCGCACCACCTTGTTCACGTCGAGGCGAGTCGTTGCCAGCACCACACACGCGACATAGACCGGCGGATCGCTCTTGCCGATGACGACGAGGGTGTTCGCCGACTGGTCGAGCGTGTAACCGTAGGCCTCGACGAACTCGGCAGTGTCAGCGAGATCCGGGTCGCAGTCGATCACCTCGGCATCGAGCGCAGGGTGAGCGGCGGCCAACTCGGTGACGACGCGACGGACCTCGGCTTCGGTGGCATCCATGGTGCGCATCGTAGGTTCGAGCCATCCGGTTCAAGCGGTTCGCTCCGATCGGTAGCGTCAGATGATGACCTCTCTCCAAGCCCTCCAGGCCGACGTGGTGCGGACTGCGTTCCGCACCCTCAACTCGGTGCTGAGGCCCGCGGTGGCGGCGGGTGTCGGCAACCCCCTCCCGCTCGGCGGCGGCGCGATCGTGCTCGAGGTGACCGGCCGGAAGTCGGGAACCCCTCGCCAGGTACCGCTGTTGGCCACCCGCATCGGCGACCGCCTGATGGTGAGCACCGTGCGTGACAACTCCCAGTGGCTTGCGAATCTCGAAGCCGATCCTGCGTGCGTCGTCCATCTCTACGGCAAGCGACGCACGGCGACAGCGGTGGTGTCCCGTGGCCCTCTGAGCACCGTCACCATCACCCTCGACTGACCGCCCGGGCTCGACGAATCGCACAGGACGAGCCATCACCCTTGACAGGCACCGGCGAGGCGAACTCTGTGACAGTGCTCATGCATCATGGTCACATGACTCCGATTGCGGTTGCCGAACGTGCTGGCCTGGTGGCCGACGTCCGCGCCGACAGGGGTTCCGGGTCCGAACAGATCAAGGGCGCGCTCATCGCCACACGGCAGATTCGTGCATGGGCCGACGCGCAGGAGGCTGGCCTGATCAGTCAGCTCGCTGCAATCGAATCCTTCTGCGAACCGACGATCGCCGATGCCGGCAAGTGCTCACTGGGCGCTGCGGCCAAAGCAACCGATCGTGCTGCGACCCTCGACGCCACTCCCAGACTCGCTGACGCACTGGCCGATGGGGTCGTCACCGCAGACCACATCGATGCCCTCACCCGAGGCTCCAAGCAACTCGACGACGATCAGCGCGTCGCGTTGTTCGCACGAGCCGATGCGCTCGTTGCCGTTGCGTCCGCAGCCACGGTCGACGAGTTCAGACAACGGTTGAAGCTCGAGGTCAAGAACCTGCAGTCCGACGACGGCCTGGACCGATTGCAGCGCCAGCGTGCCAACGTTCGCGTCAACACCTGGACTGATGCCGAGGGCATGTGGAACATCCGCGGCACGTTCGACCCGGTGACAGGCGTCCGGCTCGCCTCGAAACTGGAGGCTGCAGTCGATGCACTTTTCGCCGAGTCCGTGCCGGCCCTGTGTCCGAGCGATCCCGTCGAGAAGCAGAAGTTCCTCGCCGGTCACGCTCTCGTCAAGCTGCTCGACGGCGCCGCCGGATCAGGGCGTCCGGGACGGCCCGAGTATCTCGTCGTGATCGATGCTGCCGCTCCCGGCCAGAATGGTCCTGTCGCCGAGTGGTCGATCCCGGTCGAGATTCCGGCCCGGGTCATGTCCGAGCTGGCTGGGGACGGAGCTGTCGACGTGGTCGGCGTCGTTGTTCGCAACGGAGTGATCCTGCACGCTCCCGGCGAACTCCAGCTCGGGCGAACCACGCGTTTGGCCAGCAAGGCGCAGCGCCGTGCCTTGCGGGCGTTGTACTCCGGCTGTGCGATCCCGGGGTGCTCGGTGCGGTACGACCGCTGCAAGCTGCATCACGTC
>JBBQUN010000481.1:0-2018 GCA_038212405.1 Acidimicrobiales bacterium
CCACGGCGCTCCACCAGACCATCGGAGTAGAACACGATCAGATCGTCCGGTTCGATGACAGCGGATCCGCTGGCCCGATGCTCGACGGCCATGACCGACAGCGGAGGACTCTGGGCGTCGTCGAGGAACTCAGGGTCGGCGTTTGCACGGATGAGCACGGGGGGAAGATGGCCGGCCGAGGCGTAGTCGATCCTGCGCTCGTCGGGCCGAATGACGGCACAGAACGCCGTTGCGAAGCTGACGCCTTGCGGGCCACGGGCAACGTGATCCAGTATCGACAACATGATGGCCGGGTCAGGAGCGGCCTCGCAGATCAATACATTCGACACCGAACGAATTCGGCCCATGGCGGCCGCCGCTTCGATGTCGTGGCCGACGACGTCGCCGACAACGATTCCGTAGGAGCCGTCGGGCCAGACGAACGTGTCGTACCAGTCGCCACCCACCTTTATCTGATCGGTTGCCGCTTCGTACTGAGCAGCGATGTCGATGTCTGGGTGAACAGCCAAACGCTCCGGCAGAAGCGCCCGCTGCAGTCGCAGCGACGCCGCCCGCTCGCGTTCGAACGCACGAGTAGCACGCACCACTAGGCCCACCCGAACGCAGAGCTCTTCCATGTACGAAGATTCCTCGGCTGCGACGTCGGACGATTCGTCGTCGTTTCCCCAACGGACGGTGGTGTCGACGCCGCCGAGTTCGACCGACGCGAGCGTCGCCAGGAGCGCGGGGTCTTCCCGGCGCCATCGTTCCAGAAGCGACTCGAGGCGGCTCGGTTCCCGGTGGGCGATGGCCAACAGCCGCTGGTCGTCGGACTCGATGATGACGAAGTCGGCAAGGTCCGGCACGAGTTCGGTGGCGAAGCGCTGGAGTTGAGCATCGACCGTTCCCTCGGATTCGATTGCGGTCATCACGCCGGCTGTCAACTCGGCCCGGATGCGGCGGCGTTCGCTTCGCTCGTGGAGCAGCGCTCGCTCGAGTGCCCCAGCGGTCAGAGAGGCCACTGCTTCGACGAACCCGGTCTGCTCAGACGTCGCCGGCCCGCCCGCCTCGAGGACGATGACCGCAAGGGTCTCTCCCTTGCTCGAACGGCAGGGGACCGAGACCAAACCCGACTCAGCCCGTCGGTCGGTCGAATCGTTCGCCTCCACCCGGGTCTGGTCACCATCAATCACGAGATCGATGGCGACGACGCCGGCGTTGTCGAGCGCATCGAGGGCAACTGCGGCAACGGCGCTGGGTGTGACTGCCGATGATAGTTGCCCAGCGATCACGCTCAGGATCTCGGCTTCCCAGCGAGCCATCGTCAGCGCGGCCTCGGAACGCTCCCGTTCGGTGAGGTCCAGACCGGAAACCACCAGATGCGTGATATCGCCATCGCCATTGTGGAGTGGAGCGATCTGGAAGTCGATGCTCAGACGACCATCATCGATGACCCGGGCGGCGACGTCAGAGCGAACAACCTCGCCATTGGCCGCTTGCTCGACAGCACGGCGAAGCTCATCGACGACGGCGTCGGAATAGGTCCACCACCAGCATTCCCAGAATTTGAGGCCGACGACGTCATCGAGCCCGATACCCGCAGCGTTCAGCGGTGCTTTGTTCGCCGTGATGACCGTGCCATCCAACTCGAGCACCCAGGCAAAGGTGAACAGGTTGTCGAGGACTCGACGAGTGAACGCGGCCTCTCGGGTCAGCACTTGCTCAGCACGCTTGCGGTCGGTGACGTCGACGCTGGCACCGGCATGACCCAGGTAGTTGCCATCAGCGTCGATTCGTGGTGCGCCCCACGATTCGAGCCATCGCCACCGGCCGGCTCGGTTCGCGACGCGAATCTCACTGTGGAACGGCGCTCGATGCTCAACGGCCGCTACGAAGGCATCGAGGTAGTCGGTGCCGTCGTTGGGATGCGTCAGCATCTGCCATTGGTCGCTGCGCATTTCTTCTCGGGTCACCCCGAAGTACTCGCAGAATGTGTCGTTGACCCATTCCTGCGCACCGGACGGGTCATGGGACCAAAC
>JBBQUN010000482.1:0-2016 GCA_038212405.1 Acidimicrobiales bacterium
TTGGTGATATTATGTGTGCTGACTCCTCACCCGACCCGGGCATCCCTCCCGAGACGGAACCTGGCGCCGAGCGGCGAGGAGTGTCCGCCACGCCCGGAGCATGACGGAGGCGCACGAACTGCTCCGGTGGTGTCTGATCTCGACGAGGATCCATTTCGGCCAGGCTGATCGATGCGAGTGCAAACGCTGTCGGCTTCGTGGAGAAGATCGATCGGGACCCACGTAAAACCGCCGGGCACGCCGAGCATCTGGAAGCCTGGTTTGTAGCGCTCACGTTGGCGCCAAGGTGCAGCGATTCTCAACTTGCAGTTCTTCTGCCGGTCGAGTCCGGCGTAACCATCGCAGGTCCAACGCAGACCGCAGCACCGTCGGATTCTCAGCCCATGGACTGATTGGAAACGTCCCGAGATTGTTCCGGGATCCTTCCCGAGATGTATCCCGGGATCATTCCCAACCGCAGGTCACAGCGTCGTCCCGGCCGACGATCCCGACGTGGCACCAACGAGTCGAGAATCACGGCGATCGGAGGCTCGGAACGGAAACACAGGGCCCGTTCGCAAAGTGAACCGGATTGCGCCAGCTCGTCGATCGGACGCCGCCGTTCAGCCTTCGAGCTGTCGGTCTTGCTCCTGCTCGATGATCAGGTTGGAACGATCGGCCTCGTCATCGAACACACCGGCGTAGGTACGCATCAACACATCGACCGAGTGACCGAGCCGGCGAGCCACCTCGGCCGGCATCACGCCGGCACGCAGCATGAGCGTGGCCGCCGAATGACGGAGGTCGTACAGCGTGACATCAGCGAGAACCGACGACCCAGGCCATTGGTGGGCTCGTGCCCGCTTCCACGCCACGCTGTAGCTGGTCGAACTCATCGGCGTGCCCTTCGACGTGGTGAAGACCCGCCCGTCGACCGGTGGAAACGCAACCAGATGTTCCTCGAGCAGAGCCACCAGCACCGGGGAGAGCGGCACGGCGCGCACGGCGCCCACAGCGCGTTGCTTCAATTCCTTGTCCTCGAAGACTTCGTCATCATTCGTGAAACGAATCCCCGGAGTGGTGGTTGCCCCTCGGAGTGTTGCCAGTCCCCAGCCTTGGGTTGGCAACGTCAGATCATCGACGCGAAGCCCCATCGCTTCAGAAGGTCGCATGCCCGAAAACCCGACGCACCCAAACAGGGCTGCGTAGCGGCGAGACGCCGAGGGTCCCGACTTGGTGAAGTCGACGATCGCGGCGATGTCCTTGAACGACGGCACGGTCGAGATGTCGACGGCGAGTGTTCGATCGGGAACCTTCCACTCAACCTTCTCCATGGGGTTCGCATCGAGGTGGCCACGGCGAACCGCCATCTTGAGCACGGCATTCAGCGTCGTGCGGCGGCGGCGAATCACCTCAGCCGACATCGCCTTGCCATCAGCGCGTGTAGTCGCACCGGTCAACGCCGCCTCGAGCACCCCGGGCTGCATGTCGTTGAGCCGCACCGAACACCGGACGAGCCATCGGGCCATCTCGCCGGCTCGATCGAGCTCACCCCGAAGCTCGAAACCCTCGGTTCGCAGCCAACAGCGCAGATCCCCGGGCGGCTTGGGCGCTCCCGGACGCACCATGAACGGCGTGAGGGCGACAAGCGACTCGACCGCCGATCGGCGCGAGTTGCCGGACCATCCCGGCCACTTCAGCTGCAACCATGGGCGGCTCCACGTCCACCACGTCTCGCCACTCGATACCCACTCCGCCGGCATGCCCGACCCGAAGTCGAACAACTGCCCGGCCATCACAGCGGTCTGCAACTGAGCTCGCAGTCGTTCGGCTTCTCCCTTGGTCTTGAACGACCGCATCCGATCCCGACCGTCGACTCGCCAACGCACGAAATACCGACGTTTCTCCTTCGGCGCGCCCTTCTCTGGCAGCCCGAGCCCGAACACCTGCACCTTCTGGGGCGTCATGACCGAATCTCGAAAAGACTGGTAAATACGCCCCTAGGGCGCCTTCACCGGCCCTCGCACCCCATTACCA
>JBBQUN010000483.1:0-2016 GCA_038212405.1 Acidimicrobiales bacterium
CGAGCGGCGAGGTTGGCGTAGGTGCTGGGGCGGCCGGCGATGTAGTAGCCGCCGTGCAGATACAGGACGTGGCGACGTGGTGCCTGCACTCCAACCCACTCACCCGCCACCCGCCCGTACTCGTCCGGCCCGATCGGTCGACGCTCGACGTGACGGCCGAGCATGCTGAGTGGAGGACGCCCGTCGGTTGCCTTGCGAATCTGCTCGACGAAGCGATCGCTGATCGACGATGGTTTCATCCTGCGACGAACAACGCAACGGATCAGGCGTGCTGTGAACGACGGCACGCTGAAAGGCTATGACATATGGGGTGCTCGACACAAGAGCGGCAGGCGGTCTACTACAGCGGAGGCCGCTCGAGGGTGCCGCCCACAGTCCTGACTGGCTCACCACGGGCTCGCTTCGCCACGGCCCAGTGCAATGCTCGATATTCGCGGTGCCGAAACGGCCATCTGACCGTCCCGAGGTCCGGCATTCTCGTTAAGCGGCGCACAGCGACCGGACGCCGGCGTCGCGATAGCGGTGGGTCAGGGCGCACGCTTCCACTACTGTCGCCATGGTGGCGAACCAGCGGACGGTCGAGGCTGATCATCGGGAGACCAACTGGGGCGGCGCGCCGTCGGCGCTGAACGTCGACATGGAGTCGATGCTCCAAGGGTCGGATGGCCCGAAATGACCGGGCGACCCACACCACCGCACACGACGGCCCTGCCGTGGCAATCCGCTTGTCGATTCTGCAACGCGCCGCTCGATCGACACGAGGCGGCCAGGAGCGGCGTCTGCTCCGCACCGAGTTGCCGGACCCGGCAGATTCGGGAGGCTTCCGATCGAGTCATCCAACTCAGACATCAGGCTCACGTGACCAAGTCGTGCAACATCGTCGAAGCTCACGGACCCGAGATCGACGCTGCCGCCGCCGAGTTGGGGGGCGACCCAGCCGAGATCGCCTACGGCCTCGTACCGCGGCAGGGTCGGCCCGTTTCCTCGCTTCCCGACGAACGGCGAACCGAGTTCGGCTCGCGATTGGACCAGCTCGTCACCCTCGCCTTCACCGACGATCGCCCGGTACCGCAAACGGAGCGGATGGCGAAGAGCCTGAGAACCCTCTGACGGTCGCCGCCTGCGCCACCTGCGCAGGCCAATGCTGCGCCTTTGGCGCCCCGGCATATGCCTTCCTGACGGTCGAGGCGTTCCAACGCTTCCGCCAGCGGAACCCCGGAACAACCAGCGCCGAGGTCGCCGCCCACTACCTCGGCCGCCTACCGGAGCGTTCGGTCGAGGAAAGCTGCGTCTATCACGGCGAGCATGGCTGCGCGCTGCCCCGAACCGAACGCTCCGATGCCTGCAACAGCTATCACTGTGGCCCTCTGATCCAGCTTGGCCGGCGCTTCGATGAACTCCGAACGAGCAACGCGTTGATCGTTGCATGCGACGAAAAGACGGCGCCGGTGATCGGGATCCACGAATCGGGACGCGGCTGGCGCCGTTTGCCTGACACCACCACCGACCGAATGAACGCCAACGGCAGCGATCGGCGTCGGCGTACTGTCAGAAGCTGCCCGGGATCTCCATTGCGGCCTGAATGTCCCAGGCGAACCTCTCCGGCGCACCTGAGCCCTTTTCGGTCTGAGGCGTATACACGAATTCGTATTTCGCAAAGTTGAGCGAGATGTTCTCGGTCAACCGATCTTCGCCGCCGCTACCGCCGGTCGAGACCGAGGTGACGAGCAAGGGCTTGAACCGGATCACCACGTAATCCAGTGGATTCTCGCCCGCCTTGCGGACCGTCAACTGGGCGTCTGGCACCTGCGCGCCCGTCGCGACGAGCCTGAGCAGGTCTTCGCTCGAACGATCGATCCACTTCGTGATGGACAGGTCTTGGAAACTCGGCGCCGGCCTGTTGCCGCCCCTGACCTGGACCGAGCCTGCGTTGCTCGCACCCCATGACCAAGCGAGAACGTCGATCTCGTTTTCGTGGCCCTCGGCCTGGCTTTCGCCGTCGATGCCGGTGAGCTT
>JBBQUN010000484.1:0-1997 GCA_038212405.1 Acidimicrobiales bacterium
ACCGTGCACACCGACCTTCTCGGCGGCCTCACGGGCACTGATCTTGTCGCCCATGATCTCGATGGCCTCGGGTGGCGGGCCGATGAAGGTGACGCCACGATCGGTGATCGCACGGGCAAAGTCGGCGTTCTCGGAGAAGAAACCGTAGCCGGGGTGGACAGCTTGGGCTCCGGAACGTTCGATGGCGTCGAGAATGGCTTCGGTGTTCAGGTACGACTCGGCTGCAGTCTGGCCGCCGAGTGCGTAGGCCTCATCGGCCAGGCGTACGTGGAGCGCTTCGCGGTCGAGCTCGGAATAGACCGCAACGGTCGCAATCCCGAGCTCCTGGCAGGCACGAATGACCCGGACAGCGATCTCGCCACGGTTGGCGATGAGGACTTTGTTGAATGGCGGATTGAACGTGGGGGAGGACAGCACGCCCGTATGGTTAGCCGAGATGAGTAGGTCAATGAAAGTAACCAGCCAACGATTTTCTGAGATTCGCTGGGTCGAGGAGACCGGCTCGACGAATCGGGACCTTCTCGATGCCGCGATCGGGGGTGGGGCCGCCGGTTCGGTTCTCGTCACCGACCACCAAACTGCGGGTCGAGGTCGCCAGGGCCGCACGTGGGTCGATGACCCGGGTCGATCCCTGCTCTTCTCGGTCTTGCTCCGTCCCGATGCCGCCCACGTCAGTGTGTTACCCCTGGTCAAAGGGATGGCGATCGTTGATGCGCTCCGAGAACTCGGTGGCGTCAACGCCAGCCTCAAGTGGCCGAACGACGTGCTCGTCCTCGACGTGGATGGCAGCGAACGCAAGCTGGCCGGCACCCTTGCCGAGGCGGTCACGACGAGCGAGGGGCTTGCCGTTGTCATTGGCAGCGGCATCAATGTGGCGTTCGTCACCGGGCCCCCGATCGAGGGAGCAATCGACCTCGTTTCGGCCGGGGCGGCCTCGGTCGACCGGGAGCAGTTACTCGATTTGGTCTTGACCAAACTCGACCATTGGCTGAGCGAGCTCGAGCAAAACGGAGTGTCGCCCATCATTGCCGCCTACCGGTCTCGCTGTTGCACCCTTGGTCGTGTCGTGACGCTGCAAACGCCTTCGGGTGAGGTGATTGGCGAAGCCGTCGACATCGATCGCAGTGGTGCGCTGGTGCTCGATGTCGATGGCGTCCGGCAGGTCGTCTTCGCCGGTGACACACATCACCGCGCCTGACTCCTCATGTCTGGGCGCTGATCAGCCGATATGTCAACGAGATGGATCGCACGTTCAGTTCACTCTCCGCGCATGACGCGCCAACCAGACGCCACGCTCTGCGTCGTTCGGCGTTGAGACTGGTGGTCGCGTGCAGCTTGATGGCCTCGGCTGCCGGGCCGGTAGCGGCGCAAGATGCCCAGCCCCCTGCCTCCTCGACCACCAGCACGACCTCGGCGCCACCGGCCAGCACGACGCCACCAGCGGCCGCGCCATCGAGCAGCACGTCGACCCCCGGTTCCTCGGTACCGGGTTCGACGACACCGGGTTCGCCCACACCGGGCATCCTGGCTCCGAAGCCGGTGTGTGCCCCCACTGAGACCGGCGGATCGACCACGACCGTTCCGCTCGATCCGAACGCGCCACCAGTGGAACCGCCCTGTCTGCCACCGCTGTTCGACATCGACGGCGATGGGATTCTCGACGAGGTCACGACTGACGTCGATCCCGGCCAGTCCGAAGACGAAGCAGATGGCCCGCCACCACTGGTCAACATCACGGTCCCACCACCGAACCGATTCGACAACGCCATCGAGTGGACCCCGTCGGTTGCCCTCGTGAGTGATCGCGTCACGGCGCAGAAGAAGTTCGATGACGCTGATGCCAAACTCACTCGAATCGTTGCCACGGTTCGATCGTTCCGTCTGCAACAAAAGCGATTGCAGGCCGAGCGCGACGAGCTCGACGAGGAGTCGTTGGCAACGGTGATCGCCTTGGAACGGGCGGAAGAACGCTTGAGACTTCGAGCCACCAACGCGTA
>JBBQUN010000485.1:0-1994 GCA_038212405.1 Acidimicrobiales bacterium
GTTGGGACGGAGATGCGGCCGTTGATCATGGTGAGGTCGTCGAACGGGTCGTTGGCCAGCCAGCGGCGAGCAGGGGAAACGTCGCCGACGATCGTGAACCCGGGCAGTGAGGCAAGCGCAGCGAGCGCATGACGGCCGAGCCCGCTTTCGAGCATGCCACCGGCTGACACGCCGACCCCGGCGTCGACACACCAGTCATGCACCTCGACCGCATCGGCCAGACCGCCGAGACGTCCTGGTTTGATGACGACGCCGTTGAAAACGGCCCGTTCGACCAGGTCGATGATGGTGGCAAGATCGGTTGCCGACTCGTCGGCAACCACGGCGGCTGCAGTAGCGGCAACGAGGGAGGCGCTGGCGTCCCGGTCGTCGATGGCGAAGGGCTGCTCGATGGCGGTGACGCCGTGATCGGCAAGCAACGCAAGTTCGGCCAGTTGCTCGACCGAGCACGATCCGTTGGCGTCGACATGCAACTCGACCCACGGGCAGGCGTCGTGAACCGCAGCAACGACGCTCAGCAGATGACCAGGCGTCGCCTTGAGCTTGAGGCGAGCAACACCCACGTCGGCCCAGCGGACAGCTGCCGCGACGGTGTCATCGATCGAGGCGAGCGGCAGCACGATCCCGGCGGACAGGTGCGATGGGGGGCGGGAACCAGCCGAAAACGAGGCGAGATGGAGGCGGTCGGCCAGCGATTCGCCGGTGGCTTTGAGGGCGAGGTCGAGCCGCGCCATCTCGACGCCGGCTGCGGCCATCGGTGCGTCGCTCCGAGGGCACCCCACCGATTCGACCAGGTGCTCGAAGGCACCCCGAGCCCACTCGGCGGTGTAGCCAGGGCGGTTCAGGGCCGAACACTCACCGAAGCCCGAGCGCCCATCGGCGTCTCGCACCTCGACAATGGCGAGCTCGCGACGCTGGGCGGGCTGGGGATCGTGAGCGGCAGCCAACTGATCCACGGTCGGAAGCGACAACAGCCGAACGGTGCACGACGCCGGTGGTCTCGCCGTGTCGAACGTTCGGTTCCGATCAGTCACGCCGAACAGCGTACGCCCTGCTGCGGCATGGGTAGACCACCCCAAAGAGTGAGAAAACGCTCAACATTGGGAGTCGAGAGGACGACAACCACTGCGGACCCTCCCATGACGACAACGACCGCACCACCACCCTCGCCTGTGGCTCCGACCTCATCGCAGGAACCGACGCGCCCGAACTCGGGGTTGACATGGTCCGGTCGGCCCGTTCTTGCACGCGCACTTCGAGTTGCCATCGCTCTGGCACCGGTGCTGGTTGCGGTGGTGGCGACCTACGGCGCAGCAGCGGTACTGCCTGAGCCAAGCGGCGCAGCGGCCACCGCGTTCTGGTTCGGCTCCCTGGTCGCCCTCTCGATCGTGGTGATGGTCGGCGTCGAACGCCTTGCCCGCTTGCTACTTCCATTGACCCTGCTCCTGCGGCTCACGCTCGTCTTCCCCGACGAGGCGCCAAACCGGTTCTCGCTGGCGCTACGCACATCGTCGACCAAAGAACTCGAGCGCACCGTGGCCGAGGTCAAGGCCCGTGGACTTGGTAGCAGCGAGGCCGAAGCAGCGGAAAATCTGCTGGTGCTCGTTGCTGCGCTGTCGGCTCATGACCGATTGACTCGCGGTCACAGCGAACGGGTCCGGGCCTACTCCGAACTGATCGGCGAGGAACTCGACCTGTCCCACGACGACCGGTCGAAGCTGCGCTGGGCCGGGCTGCTCCACGACGTTGGCAAGCTCTACGTACCAGAGGAGATCCTCAACAAGCCGGGAAAGCTGACGAGCGAAGAGTTCGACATCATCAAGAAGCATCCGGAATGGGGTGCCGAACTCGTCGCCCCACTCGCCGACTGGCTGGGACCATGGGCTGACGCCGTCGGCCAGCACCACGAGCGCTGGGACGGCAAGGGGTACCCTCACGGCCTGGCGGGTACCGACATCTCGCTGGCGGCGCGCATCGTTTCGGTGGCCGACGTC
>JBBQUN010000486.1:0-1990 GCA_038212405.1 Acidimicrobiales bacterium
GGATCGAACGTGGTCCGCTTGAAGGGTGGCGACCCGTTCGTGTTCGGACGCGGCAACGAGGAAGTCGATGCAGTCGCGCTCAGTGGCATAGCCTGCAACGTCATCCCCGGCGTCAGTTCGGCGCTGGCCGCGCCTGCGCTCGCTGGGATTCCGCTGACGGAGCGGGGAGTGGCAGCTTCATTCACGGTGCTCACCGGCCATCGGATCGACGACGCCGACCACGACTGGTCAGCGCTCGCCCGATCAGCGTCGACCTTGGTAGTACTGATGGGCGCATCGACGGCCAAGTCGATTGCGGCCCGCCTGATCGAGGGTGGTCGCGAACCACTCGAACCCGTCGCGATCGTCCACTCCGCCGGTACCCAGACCATGCGGACAGCACTGTTGGATCTCGGCACGCTGCGGACCGAAGGATGCCCTTTCCCCGCTCCATGCGTCATTGTCATCGGTGAGGTTGCACGGCGAGTCCGCCCGATTGGCTCGCACAGCGAGCACGGTGCTGACACCGGCTTGGGGCACGCGTGGAATCCTCACCGTCAGCTCGACTGACGCACTGATCTGGCCCTGCTGTTTCGTTTCAACAACCACCAGTTCGGTCGGCACTGGAAAGCGATGTAGCCACCTTCGGCCTGCGTTTTCCGGCGGCCGCCCTCGGCTGTCGTGAAGAAGTTCGTTCGATTCGGTCCGAAGCGAGAGACGTCTCGGGACGGCGAGCGTCATCGGTTCGGGACCGTGCCGTGCGCAGCCCAGGCGAGGGCGGTGACGACGAAGGGTTCGTCCGGAAGAAGTGCCTGGCAGTGCTCCATCAGCTGCGTGCGGGCAGGCGCGTCGAGCGCTGAAAGATACGAGCCAGCCGGGCCGACGCCGAGCTCGAATGGTTGCCACCAAGCGTCGAACCCAGGGTGCTCGACAGCGACGGTGAGCGCGTCCTCATCGACGCCTCCGAGACCGGCCTCGCGAAGCAGCATCGCAAGATGCCCACGACGGGTTCCCGGAAGCGTCGCCTCGCCGGGAGCATCGGCATCGAGATCGCGTGCGGCCCGCCAGAAAAGGCTGAGCGGGCTGCCCTCCTCGTGGAAGTCCCACACGCACGCAGCCACGACCCCACCGGGTCGAGTGACTCGTCCCATCTCGCGCAGGCCGCCGACCGGGTCCTGCATGAAGTGGACCACCAACTGAGCGAGCGCACCATCGAAGGTGTCATCCAGCTGCGGGAGGTGCTCTGCGACCGCACACTGCGATTCGACACCTGGATACCGACCTCGAACGGCCTCGACGAAGGAATCCGACGGATCAACTGCTGCGACATGCCGATCCCCGAGCCGCCTCACCAGTTCGCCAGTCAGGGCACCCGGTCCGCATCCGACATCGAGGATCCTCGTTCCTGGGACGACGCCAGCAAAGTCGGCGAACACTGCAGCGAGCGGAACGGAGTATCTACCCATGAAGCGGTCGTAGGCGTCGGCCGAGACAGCGAAGCTCATGAGCGCGAGCGTACGCCACCCCGCGCCACCGATGTCCCGCGTATTGTTGCGGCGGGGCGGGTTCTCAGCAGTGTTGCCGCCAGCGTTGACCCGCCCGATGTTGACACCGATTCACAAGCCGTCGCGCCGAGCAGTACTGCACGTACGCGAGCCGCCCAGCACTCGATATCGCGCGTTGACTCCGCCGGGCGCCAAGCTGCGTCGAGACCGATCGTCGTGCCGGCTCTGAGTGCTTTTGGAGGTGGTCGGTCTGAACATTCTGATCGCCAGTCCGAGGCTTCACCGCAGGATGTGCGCCGGCGGACCGACACGCCGACCACCTCACATCCGCTGTACCGTTTGTCGAGGATCGTTGCCGAGTTCTGCTGTCTTCTGTTCGATGGCCGCAATGATTTCATCGAATGATGTTTCGAATCCCGCGAGACCCTGCTCTTCGAGCCGCTTGGCGATCGCGTCCATGTCGATTCCCAGCTCGGTAAGCGTTTCCCATACCCGTTCGGCGGCTT
>JBBQUN010000487.1:0-1978 GCA_038212405.1 Acidimicrobiales bacterium
GCCCAGCAGGTCGCGTGACAGATGCGCGATGCGCCAGATCCGGATCAGTGCGACGCCGAACAGCAGCAGCATGACCGCACAGCCGATGAGGCCGAACTGTTCACCGACCGCTGCGAACGGAAAGTCGGCCCACATGACCGGAATGTCACGGCCATTCGTGAGCGGGCCCTGCAACCAACCCTTGCCCCAGACCCCGCCGGTGCCGATGGCACGCATGGCGTTCTCCGCCTGATATGTGAAGTCGTCGTCGACTCCGTCAGGGTTGAGAAGAGCTTCGAGGCGAGTGATCTGGTAGCGGTCGACCAATCGACCGAAGAACGCGGCGGCCACCGTTGCGATCGCCAGGAAGGAAATCAGGGCGATGTAACGGACCTTGGCACCGGCGACGAGCAGAACACCCATCGCCATCGAGATGATCACCGACGCCGAGCCGAGGTCGGGCTGGACGACGATGAGCACCGCAGGCACACCCACGATGATCAGGCCGCCGAGGAACCGGGGGTACGACACCTCATCGCTGCGTTCCTCGGCCAGATAGACCGCAAGGAGCAACAACACCGTGAACTTCGCCATTTCGGCTGGCTGGAAATTGAACGGGCCGAGGTCGAACGAGATGCGGTCCTGGCCACCTGCGATGCCGAGGAGAATCAGGAGCAACAAGATGACCATGGTGATGCCGTAGAGGAATCGTGCTCGCTCCTTCCAGAACTCGTAGTCGAACGCCATCACGATGGCCATGACGGTGATGGCCGCAATGGCGAAGATGACCTGGCGTGTCGCGAAGGCGTACGGATCTTCGGTGATCCGGGTCCGCGACGCCGAGAACACCACGAAGCAGCCCATCACGGTCAAGGTGAGCTGCACCGACATGAGGACCCAGTCGATGTTCCGACTCGGCGCAGCCGGGCTCGCGCCGATGTTGCCCAGCCCGGAGTCAGGCCTGCGCGTCAGAAAGGACGTCGCCATCAGTTCGGTAACCCCGAGCCGTGCTCGATCGTGGGTGCGCCCGTCACCATGGGCTCAGTCTTGCGCAGGAGCGTTGAGTCGTGCGAAACAACTCGTGTCGGCGAGCTTTCTGGGCGGGGCGGGGAATGACGCATTCGTGTCGAGCGGCAGAGACAACTCGACCGCGTCAGCAGGTGCCACACCAGACATCTGCATGAACATGCATTTGACGACCGGACCCGCAGCTGTTGCTCCGTACCCGCTCTTTTCCAGGTAAGCGCTCACCGTGTACGGCCGATCCGGATCGACGCTGTAGGCCGTGAACGCAGACGAGTCGTTCCACGGGAAGTTGTTGCGGCCCTGCGCCGTGCCGGTCTTGCCGGCAACGGGAATCGCGCTGCTCGGATAGTCGAAGAACAGTTTCTCACCCGTGGCCGAATGGTAGAAGTCGCTGGTGTTACCGCCACCGGTCCGCACCACTCGTCGCAGGCCGTTGTCGATCTCGTCATGGATGGGGCGCGGCATGGGGATCTGGCGGATGACCTCACCATCGATGTTCGGTTCCTCGGCGAAGCGGGCCTGAGAGATGTCGGCGTAGCCCTGGACATCGGAGTCCGGGACCCCTGCCTCGTAAATCGCCTTGATGATCTCCGGCTTCATCACGAATCCGAAGTTTGCGATCGTCGAATAGCCGGTTGCGAGTTGGAGCGGCGTGGCCGAGAGCAGACCCTGGCCGATCGCCAGCTGCACGTTGTCACCGGTGAAGTAGCCGCGACCTTCGTCTTCACTGATGACCCCTCGGCTTGCGTAGAGCTCCTTGAGTTCACGGTCGGGCACTGTGCCGGCGAACTCGAACGGGAGGTCGATGCCAGTCTTCTCGCCGAAACCGAAGAGGCCGACGTTGCGCTGCAACAGGTCCTTCTGTTCGTTGTTCTCCATGATGAGCTCGCCGACGCGGTAGAAGAACGCGTCGCTCGACACTGCGAGGGCAGTCTCGACATCGACGTAGCCGTAGACGCACGGACGGCCGTTG
>JBBQUN010000488.1:0-1968 GCA_038212405.1 Acidimicrobiales bacterium
GGCGAGACCCAGGATCTGCCGGTGACCCTGGAGGCCGGCAACTACGTCCTGATCTGCAACATCTGGTCTGAGGATGAGGGTGAAGCTCACTACGACATGGGGATGCGGACCGCGTTCACGGTGAACGAGTAGGACTGTGACGGCCGTCATCGGCCGTCGGCGGAGCGGCGTCGTTTGAAGCCTGCCACCAAGACACGCAGTGCGCGGCGGCCATCAACCTCGACGGGACATTGTGGACCGAGGTGCGACACACGGGGCTGGAGGTGCCGGGCCTGCTGCTCCAACATGCTTCAGGTGGGGTCTGCGATGAGTCTTGCTAGCGAGCTGCCGCAGACTTCGCGACAGTCGAGGCAGCGGGAGGACTTGAGCGATTCGAGGTTGAGGGCAGCCAACACCAGAGCTTCGGTGACCTTGGCCTGTGGGGACCGGCAACGGCTCAGCTTCTCGGACCCATCGACGCCGACCGCATGACCGTGATCACGAGGGATGTGGTGCGGTCGTTCCTTGATGTGAACGTTCGCGACGCGCCCACTTCGACCTTCACGGCCCAACTGCCGCCTATTCAGAGCTCCGCTAACCGGAGCGCCATTCTCGTTGGAGCGATCTGGCTGACGATTACCAGTGCCATCCAAATCGCTTATCGATCACCTGCCCTGATGGCAGGTCGGAAGGATTCAGATGATGATTGATCCGACAACCTCGAATCTGGGAACCACCAGGGGCTTCCGATCCGAGTCGGAAAGCCGAGCGGACAGGCGTCAGTCCCGGCTGCGCCGCACTCGGCGGCGGTGGGGTAGGGCTTGGCTGCTTGCCGTCTGTGCTTCGCACACGACCGAGTCGTGCACGGCCCGATTGCCGGTAAGCGGTCCCTTGCCTGCGGAAACCGTGACCGCATAACTGAGGTGTTGTCGCTCGGCCCACCACGCTCATAGCACAGCGCTCAGGCGCAAGTGCTTGACATGCAAGAGGTCACTGGTTCGAGTCCAGTGTCGCCCACCACCCACCGATTCCGCGCTCGTCGAGTCACTTTCAGCGCGCAATCCGGCCGATCTGTTAGTACAGCGCTCCGTGACCGCTTAACTGCGCGCGTTGGCTCGGCGCTCTCGAGGCTCAACGCGTCTGCCTGACGCATCGGGCTCGAGGTTGACCGGCACACGCCCTACGTCGACATCGGGCGACGCGATCGCCAACGCGCGGCTCGCGCGAGACCCTCCGAGTCACCACATGTGGCAATGCGGGCGCTGGCGTCACGATCAGTTCGGGTCAACTCTTCGGCGGCGCCAGCAGGCGAAAGACTTGACGCGCGCCTGAGAAGCCTTTCAGCTCGTGCGTACCGGCGTCCTCGAGGGCCAACTCCGATCCTTCGAGGAGATCCCTCGTCGTTGACGAGACGAGGACCTCGTTCGGACCGGCCAGCGACATCACTCGCGCCGCGGCGTGGACAGCCACGCCCCGAACATCGGTGCCGACAACCTCGACCTCCCCCGTATGGATTCCGACCCGGATGGATACGCCGACGTCGCGTGCCGAGTGAGTCATCGCGGCCGCGCAACGGGCCGCTCGCGTCGCGCCATCGAACACGGCGAGGAAGCCATCGCCGGAACGAGGATCTCGAGATTCTTAGAGCCATCGTCCAGGCCACTGGTGACGTGGAGGCGGGCGAGCACCCGGACTACGAGGTACAGGAGGAACAACATCGGCGCAGCCTACGGTGCGGCCCAGTCGCGAATCCGGGTTTCCGACCCCCACGGGTCTTCATCGGGGCATCCGTAGGCGTCGTGGCCGGCTCGTCTGGGCGCCGCGCTCCTGATCGCCCCGAATGTCCTCCTAGTGTCCCGCGCCTGAATGGTCTTGCGGCTTGCGCACCGCCTTGGCCAGGATCTCATCGGCGGTCTTGACCCAGGTGAACGGGGTGGCCGATGCGTTCCACTCGCGGGTGAAACGTTCGATGGCCGCCGACAGGGCACG
>JBBQUN010000489.1:0-1933 GCA_038212405.1 Acidimicrobiales bacterium
ATCCGTGTCCCGAACGCATCGACCAGCGAATGGCGAACCTGGCTGTGGTCGAAGGGGGCGTGGTCAGCGGGCTGCGTCATGCCGGGCAGTCTCACGCCCGGACAGCCCACTCGTCCAGCCGGAGTCGAGGCCGACGTCAGGAGAAGAAGCGAAGGGCTGACGAAGAGTGGGGCGTCGACGAAGGCAACCGCTGCGGTGGTGCCGGGCGGCCGTGGCGTCGACTCGGTTTCGACCCGCTCGATCGACACGCTCTCGACCAGTGCTTGGAAGTGTCGGTCGTCGATCACCGAAAGGACCGTGGCCCGGTGAACCAACCCGGTGTCGGGCGGGAACAACTCGACGGCTTCACCCGGAGCGAGGTCGTTGGTTGGAGGATCGTCCGGCAGCGGCGTGACTCGGGATGAGCTGATGGCTGTGGCAGCATCGTTGCAGATCACCGACGAGCCAACGTGGCGGGCGGCCTTGCCGAACGCACAGACAGTCACCGATTGAGTCCTCCAGTCGGGATGCACCGATGCCGCCGGCGAAATCGGCGGGGCGTCTTGGCGGTACCGGCCATGATTGAGCGATGAGCGACCGGATCCATGACGACGAACCCGATACCAGCGAGCGTGTGGTTCGGACCCTGCTGCGGGCCGAGTGCCCGCAGTGGGCAGCGTTGCCGATCGAATATCTGGCCACCTCAGGAACTGACAACGCGATGTGGCGCGTCCGAACCGACGGCGAGGCCGATGTGGTGGTGCGCCTCCCCCGTCGACCAGGTGCCGCGGCCGGTGTCGATCAGGAAACGACGGTGCTCCGGCAACTCGAACAGGCTCGGCTCGGGTCGACAGTAACCACGCCCAGGGTTCGACATGTTGGACACGTCCACGAGGTGTTCGAGCACCGCTGGTCGGTCCTCGATTGGATCGACGGCACCGACGCATGGACCGCTCGGCGCGACCTCGGGAACCGATCGCTCGGTCCACTCGCCAATGATCTCGGCCATCTGGTCCAGGCCATCGGCGAGATCACCACCATCGAGGTGCGGCGCCGCTCGCCGGGCAGCCGGGGCGGTCCGCTTGGGCCGCTCCTCGATAGCCTCGCCGTCTGGCTCGGTGACCCGACGTGGCACGCAGCCGACCTCATCGACATCGCGGCTGTCGAACGACTCGCCGCCGAGGCGAGGGAACTCGTCGACGAGCCCACTATCGAAGGGTTGGTGCACGGCGACCTGATCCCAGGCAACCTCCTGATCGACAACGGTCGACTGGCCGCGGTCATCGACTGGGGCGGCGCCGGTTGGGGTGACCTGGCGCAAGATCTCGCACCGGCCTGGTCGGTTCTGACGAGTGCCGACCGGGCGAAATTCCGCGAGGCCTCCGGCGCGGATGAGGCCGCCTGGCTCCGAGGCCGCACGTTCGAGCTCGAACATGCCGTAGGCGGCGTCCTCTACTACGTGCCACGCAAGCATCCGCTCGGCGACGTGATGGCTCGCACCCTCGACCGCATCCTCCTCGACTCGTAGCAGCGAGGCCGATTTGAGAGAGGTCGATGAACGGAAACGACTGTTTTCGACCGTTTTCGTTCATCGACGCCGGCGCCCAGAGCGATCCAGGTGTGGGCATAACGTGGTGCGGGTTGGCGTTGACAAGCAGTGGCGACGAGACTCGCCCTTAGGCCAATCGAAGGTGATGCACGTGTCAACAAGCAACGAGACCGCCCCGCTGCAGCTGGCGGCGCAGATCGATCCAAACACCCTGCCGTTGTCGGTGCTCGACCTGGCCATCGTGTCCAAGGGGGCCACCAGCAGCCAGGCGCTACTCGAAGCAACCGAAATGGTGAAAGCCGCCGACCGCCTGGGCTACCGGCGTTTCTGGGTGGCCGAGCATCACAACATGGCGACCGTGGCCTCCACCAACCCGCCGGTACTCATGGCTCACTTGGCCGCCAA
>JBBQUN010000490.1:0-1921 GCA_038212405.1 Acidimicrobiales bacterium
TCCCGAGGCGTGTACTAACGAATGTGTCGAAGGGGGGACTCGAACCCCCACGTCCTTTCGGACACTGGCTCCTTAGGCCAGCGCGTCTGCCAATTCCGCCACTTCGACGTGACCGGCTGAAATCTTAGCGGCCGAGACTCCGGTTGCACCCGTGTCATGGGAGAGATCTGATCTCGATCGAACCGTCGGCCCGTGGCAAGACGTCGTTGAATGCAGGCGAAGCCACGAAACGATTTTCGGCGACGGCAACAGGGACGAAGACCGCCTGCTCCAGTGCCAGTTGCTGCCCTCGTTGGAGCAACGCCCAGCGGTCGGTGTCATCGCCGGTGACCGCAGCCGCAAGCAGCGCTTGGTCGATTTCAGCGCCGAGCGAGCCGATCAGATTTGCAGGACTCGTGGCCGACAGCAATGCAGGAAGTACGGCGTCGACCGATGCCGCTGGCGCTACCCAGCCAAACGGGACCATGTCGACCCATCCGTTCGCGAGCGCTTCGGAGAGCTGACCGGAGACGATTTCGATCGGCTCAGCGAGCAAGCCGACCACTCCGAGTTGGGTCACGATCGCGTTCGCGAATGCCTCCTCACGATCATTCGAGAAGCCGATCCGAATGGCGCTCCGGTCACCAACCTCGCTCAGGAGCAGGACGGCACGCTCGGCGTCGAAGTCGCAGCCGACTCCGCAAACACCGCCCGCGAATCCAGCAGTGGTCGGAGCGACCAGGCTGTCGGCTACGAGTGCCGGCGCTGGCAAGTCCTCGACGAGTGCAGCACGATCAATTGACGCCATCACTGCTCGACGCACGCGCAGGTCGGCCAACGCCGGGGTACTGGGGTCGAGCACGTAGAAGCGCACGATGCTGCGAGCCTGCACGGGCGCCCCCACACCTTGGGCAGCAGCGACGGTTGCGGCGAGCGGCACGACCGCACCGTCAACAACACCGGAGGCGGAGGCGGCCTCGGCCGCTTCATGGTCGACAACCCAGTCGATGATCACCGACACTGGCTCGTCCTGCTGCTCGTCCAATAGAACTGTTCGATTCATGTCATCGCTGACCAACCCGTACCGACCCGAGACCGAGCCATCGCCATCAGTGATCGAGAATGGCAGCCCACTCACGATCCAGGCGAACCCCGCATTGGGAGTACTCAAGACGAACCTGACGGTCGCCGAGTCCACCACATCGATGCGGGCAACACTCGAAAGCAGCACCGATGCTGCCGACTCGGGGGCGCCGTTCTGCAGTCGCTCGAAGCTCTTCCGGACCTGCTCGGCGGAGATTCGCTCAGTGTCCAACGCGAACGTCCATGCCTGGTAGTCGTCGGTCGATGACCAACCTGAAGCAAGCGCCGGAATGAGGCGGCCATCGGCTGTCGCCTCGGTCAGACCGTCGAAGAGCAGGTCAGCAATGATGACACCGTCCTGGTCGGACATGGACAACTCGATCGGGTCCCAGGTTTCGGGACGTACGAGCGCCAGTCGGAGTGTCGGTCCCTGATCCGCTGTCAGCGCATCGAAGGCGAGCCGCTCTGGAGCCTCTTCACGCGCTCGTTCGGCTCGTTGCTCGGCGGTTTCGAGGCGCGAGCACGAAACGGCAAGCGCTGCGACCAACACGAGTGACAGGGGGCGGACGAAGCTCACCCCTACACGATCGGCCGACCGGCGCACAGCATGAGCCGAAAGGCCCAGCAATCAGCGAGACGAGCCAGGTTCGCTCAGGAGTCGAGTATGAACGCCAATGCGATCGTCAAGAAGGTGAAGACCAAACCGAACACGATGGTGAGGCGATCGAGGTTGCGTTCCATCGAGGTGGACCCCGCAGCCGAGCCGGACATCCCGCCGCCGAACATGTCGGAGAAACCGCCACCACGGCCGCTGTGCAACAGGATGAGGGCGACGGTGATGAGACCGACGATGATGTAG
>JBBQUN010000491.1:0-1898 GCA_038212405.1 Acidimicrobiales bacterium
ACGCAGCGAATCATCCAGACCCGGTGGCTGACAAGGTCGCGACGCCGGGCGGTGACGATGCCCATGACCGCAGTGCCGTAGACGAAAGCCGACATCGACACGAAGCCGAGGGTGGACAGGATCCCGCCGTACTCCTCGACATCACCGTGTTCCGAAGCCATCCACAGCGCAGCGATGGTTCCCAGGGTGAGCATGCCGAAGGTGATCCGACCGATGAGACGATGACGTACCCGGTCGGACGTACCCGGGCGCTTCAGCTGCCAGTGCATCAACAGCAGAGCGACGGTGTTGAAGCCGATGTGGAACTTGAGCACGGTGGTGCGAAGGGAGGGACCATTGACGAAGCGGTCGTGGAAGGCCACACCCCACGACTGATGCGACACGTAGCGATCACCCCACACCGAACAGGCGTTGTCGACACATGTCGCCATGGCCGAGGGGAGCTCCTCGCCACGCCTGATGCCAATGTTGTCGAACACGTCGTAGATGCTGACGAAGTACGGAATGGCAACCTCCGGGCCCTCGATGAGGTATCGGACGTTCAGCACGATGGCGATCAGCAGCCCGAACCCGAGGAAGGACCAAAAGCGCTTGGTCTGCCAGGCTCGAACCAGCAGCACGACCCAGACCACGACCGCCGCGTACATGACCAAGACGTCGTATGCGATTTTCATCAACCCTCCAAAAGACTTGTGTCCGTGGTCACAGTACGGTGATGCTGTCGCTTGAGTCTCTCCCCCGTTCGGGGGATATCGGGGATCGCAATGATGCACACCGGAGAGGACACGGTCCGGGCTGCTGCCTTGGCGCTACTCGCTCGACTCGGCGCGCCCAGCGACCCGATGGCAGCGGATCGGGCGCTGCTCATCGGCCTCGCCGGCGCAACCAACCTCGTAGCAGCACAAGTCGACGCAGGAACGCTCACGCTCGACACAGCGACCCGTCTGCTTCGCCACGCCACCGTGACCCATCAGCTTCTTCGCAGTCGGGCTCACAACTCGAGTGGCGTCAGCCTGGCCAGTGCACTCGAGGATGCGGCAGAGCGGCTCTGCATCGACGTCGGCTTCGAGCGTGTCATGACCTTCACCGTCGGCGAGACCACCCTCGACCCGGCGACCACTCGCTTCTCCGAAGCCGACGATTGGTCTGAGCTGATCCACGCCCAAGCCATGGCCGCTCCGCCCCGCTTGGACCTTGCGGTGCGTGAGTCCGAGGTAGTCGACGGCCAGTACACCGTTCTGGTCGAGGACCCCCAGATCGATCCGCGAACCTGGAAACCAATCGTCGGCCCGCTGCGCACCATGTCCTATGCCGTCGCCCCCGTGGTGGTCGCGGGCAAAACGGTCGCAACCCTCCACGTCGACTGCTGGTTCAGCAAAAGACAATTGACCACAACTGACCGAGAGGTTCTCGGACTGGTTGGCGACGAAGTTTCATTTCGGCTCGACAACCGCCACCAGCGACGCCGGGAAGTCCTCACCCAGCAACAGGTCCATGTCATGGAACTGCTCGCACAGGGCTTCACCAATGACGCCATCGCCCGCACCCTGTTCGTCTCGCCCGAAACCGTCAAGTCCCATGTCCACAACATCTACCACCGACTCGACGTCTCCAACCGAGCCGAGGCGGTTGGCCGATTCTTCGACCTCGATCACCCGGGCTGAGTTCAACGCCGAAGCAAGATGGATCGCGTCGAACGACCTCGACACCATTGGCTCGAGACGACCCGCCTCGTCGAACACACTCGAGCTGACCTGGACGAGAATGATCGAGTCCAACACCGCACGGGCCAGGAGGACTCGGTCAGGCACGGACCTACGGACCGCTCGCATCAACTCGGTCCGAACCAGATCACACGCCACGAGATCTCGATCGTCCTTCTCCAGCCAGGACCGAAG
>JBBQUN010000492.1:0-1897 GCA_038212405.1 Acidimicrobiales bacterium
CCCGGCGACGTTGCCATCACGAACCGCCAAGCGATCCACGGATCGTTCGCAAACACCAGTCCCGACACTCGGGTCACGATCAACATGGGGTTCCACCGGCGAGCGTCGGTGCTCGGCCAAACCGGGGCAGGCATCCATGGCACGGTCGGTCCCCTCGATGAGGATCGCATCGCTCGACGCTCGAAGGTGATCGGGTGGGCGATCGACGCTCGACGCCAGCGCTATCACGACGAAAAGCCATTCGACTATCTCCCGCTTGCCGGCGCGTCGCTGAGTTTCGACGACGACGCACGAGCAGAACTGGCCGACTACAACGCGCTCGACCTCAGCATCTGAGCTCGACGTTCTTCAGCCGAGGCCAGGCGCTCCGGCATAGGCCGACAGGCAAGGCTGTCCACCGAGGTGACCTTGCGATCGTCGCGACCTTGGAGTGCGAATCCGGCGATCATGCCGAGCGGATGATCTGAAGCGCGCCCAGCAAGCACGACGGTCAGCCCGACCAGCACGAGAGAGACCAGGACGGCCGACCAACCCGCAATGGGGCGACCTGTCCTGGAAGAAACGACCATGGTCGGGTATCGGCAGGACGTCGCCAACAGTAGCGAATTGGCGATATCGACCCTTTGGAATGCAGGTCACTGCGCCAGGTGTCGACCCTCGCTCAGACCCGCGCGACGGCTGACCGGCCAAAGAGCCCGGCGGGACGAACGAGGAGCACAATCAACATGAGGACATAGGGCAGCATCGTCGAGAAACCGGCTCCGAGAAAGTCGGTGTAGCCCGAGAGAAGGCCGCCGCTCATGACTTGGAGCATGCCAACGGTCATGCCGGCCAGATAGACGCCCCCATAGGAATCCCATCCGCCGAGAGCGAGCACCGGGATGGCTCGAAAGAACAGTGTCGGCATGGCCGCAGTCGAGAAGGTTCCGTAGCCGAGCGGCGGAACCGAGAACGTGACTGCGGCCAAGGTGGCGAGCGCTGCGGCCAATGCCCACGAGAATGCAGCAACATTGTGGGGGTTGATGCCCTGGGCTGCGGCTGCTTCTTCATCGGCGGCGAATGCCCTTGTTGCGATCCCGAATCGGGTCCGGTCGAAGGCGCGCAGACCGCCCAACACGGCGGGAGCAATGAGGCAGATGACTGCTGAGGAGACGCCGATGTCGCTACCGAGCAGGCCGAAGCGACGCTCGCCCCACGGCATTGGCAGGGCCCGACCGATCGGCGCCTGGTCGGCGAAGCGTTGGAGAACGATGGCAACACCAATGGTGGCGATCGTGACGGTGAAGCTCGGTCGACCACTCATCGGCCGAATGGCGAGTCGTTCGACCACGGCGCCAAGCACGCCAGCGAGCACGAACGCGACCACCAAACACAGCAGCCAGCCGGCAGGGTGCGAGGCAATGGAGGCGAGCGGATTCTTCCCTCGAAGTGACTGGTTGCCCATGGCGCCGTCGGTGGTGAGGCTGACGAGCATCAAGGCTCCGAGTGCTCCGATCGGGGCGTGGGCGAAGTTGAGGATCCGGTTCGTCTTGTAGACCGCGACAAATCCGAAGGCGATGAGTGCGTAGACCGAGCCCAAGCTGAGGCCGTTGATCAAGAGGGTCTCGAACGCCATGACGGCTTTCCGGTGGAGGTGGCGGAGCGAATCCTCGCCTCAGGAACCGAGCTCGTCGAGGAGGAGTTCGAGTGCAGCCGCGGTGAAGCGTTCCATGTTGGCTGCCCGATCGTTGTCGCCGGTCGAGACCTGTTGCGCTCTCGTGGAGCCGTCGGGACGACACAACGCCACCCAGGCATGACCGGCAGGATCGCCATAGGGGTTCCCGCTCGGACCGGTAGCGCCGGTCTCGGCCAGACCCCAGTCGGCGCGCATCTTCGACTTTGCTGCGATGGCCAGATG
>JBBQUN010000493.1:0-1889 GCA_038212405.1 Acidimicrobiales bacterium
TCGGTGCCGAACCTGGGCTTTGCTCGATCACTCGGCGGCGCCCTTTTGGTCATGCGCTCCGAGAAGCGATCGAGTGTCATCCTCGTCGCCCAAGAGTCCTACCGCCGTCTCCGATCCTCGCTGTTGTTCCTCGCCGGAGCACAGGGCCTTCGGTCGGTGCTGCTCACGAGCGCAACCCCGGGCGAGGGCAAGTCAGTGACCTCTGCCAACACAGCGATCGCACTGGCTGAATCAGGTAAGCGAGTCGTACTCGTTTCCGGCGACTTGCGCCGCCCCAGTCTCGACAAACTGTTCGGTCTCGACGAGTCCGAGGGTCTTGGCGACTGGCTGTCAGATCCCGAGATGAAGCGCATTCCCATGCGTCCAGTCGGCGAGAATCTGCGCATCGTCCCGGCGGGGAACCTACCGCGCAACCCGGGCGAGCTCATGTCGTCGGCCCGCTTCGATTCGCTGATCAAGACGCTGTCGAGCATGGCCGACATCGTGCTTGTCGACTCACCACCGGTACTCAACGCCGCTGACGCCGTCGGTGCCTCGGTCTACGTCGATGGTGTGATTGTCGTGGTCGACAGTCTTCGAACCGATACCGCATCGCTCGCTCGGCTTCGCTCCGATATCGAGCGAGCCGGTGGCAAGCTCCTGGGCGCCGTTCTCAACAAGGAGCGTCGGGCCAGCATCACCTCATACGGCCAGCGCTACACCTACGAAACAAAGAAGTGACCGCGGTCGCTGGGGCTCCTCCCCAGGTGCGCGAGGTGCCGTTCGCCAAGCGGCCCGGGCAAGTGGAGCGGATGGTTGCCACCTTTGCGCTGTTCATCCTTGCCTACGCCGTCCCAACGACGTGGTTTCGGACGTTCGGCGGCGAGTTCGTGGCCGTACAGGCGAGTGACCCGATCACTCAGCTCGCCTTCCTCGGGTGCTACGGCTTCCTGCTGAGCCGGCTGCACGGCAACGAAAAGCAGTTCGTCAGAGCCGTTCGAGTCGAACCGCTGCTGTTCGCCTGGGTCTTCTACTTCCTGCTCTCGGCTGTGTGGTCAGAGGCCCCGTCAGCCACGATCAACGTCTCGGTCATCTTCTTGCTGACCACGCTGGTTGGCTACTACCTGTTCGTGCGCTTCGAACTCGAAGAGGTGCTGTGGATGATCATGTGGGTGTCGATCATGGGCGTGATCGCCAACATCGCGTTCAGCCTGGCCTTCCCGATCTATGCCAATACTCCCCTCGGTTGGAGTGGCGTGCAAACCGACAAGAACTCCCTCGGTCGTTCGTCGGTCTTCGAATTGGTCAACCTGCTCATGGCTGCCCGCCTCTTCCGTCGATTCCGGGTGATCTGCTACCTCGGCGCCGCCGGCTCGCTCTATCTGATGTTCCTCTCGACATCGGGTACTTCCCTCGGTGGTGGTATCGCGCTCATTGGTTTCATGGTGCTGTTCCAGGCCTTCCGCGGTCGCAAGACGCTCTACGGTGCGGTCGCGATTGCGTACTTCACTGCAATCACGGTCGGCATCTACGTCGGCCTCACCCAACTCGAGGTCGTCGCCGGGATCGTCGGCAAAGACGTTTCGCTCACCGGACGTACCGATCTCTGGCTGCTGGTGATCGACGAGATCCCGAAGCGCTTCTGGCTCGGTTCGGGAGCTGGTGCGTTCTGGACCGACTGGTTCGGTCCGGCGCACGAGATCTGGATCGGATTCGGTGGCCGCCTACCCCACGCCCACAATGCGCTGCTCGAGTACATGCTCGAACTCGGCATCGTTGGCACGAGCATGTTCATGTTCATGTTCGTTCGTGCTGTGATCAGAGCGACCCGCTACGTGCGAGCCGTCCCGGGCGTGATCGGCCTGTGGCCGCTCACGATCTTGACCTACACCCTGCTCTACTCGATCACC
>JBBQUN010000494.1:0-1889 GCA_038212405.1 Acidimicrobiales bacterium
CTGACGCTCCGCCCGGCTGGACACATTCTGGGCGCTTCGACTGCCACACTCGAACTGGCGCCATCGGGTCGACGTGTCGTCTTCTCCGGGGACCTGGGGCGGCCATGGCATCCGCTACTCGTTCCCCCGACTCCGCCGAAGGACGCCGACATCGTGGTGATGGAATCCACCTACGGTGGTCGGCTGCACGACGATGAGGGTGCGACCGAGCAGTTCGCTTCGGTGATCGCCAGAACCGCACGTCAGGGCGGCAGCGTGGTCATACCAGCCTTTGCCGTCGACCGCACCGAGGTCGTGCTCTATCAACTGCGCGAGATGATGGAAGCGGGGCAGGTGCCACAACTTCCGGTCTATGTCGACAGTCCGATGGCGTTGCGAGCGCTCGAGGTCTACCGGCGGGCCATTGCCAAGGGCAGCGCCGAGATCCGGCCGGAGTTGCGCGGTGGCCCGGATCCGTTCGATACCGGTCAACTGCATGAGGTGCATTCGGTCGAGGAGTCCAAGTCGCTCGCCAGCCTCGCCTATCCGTCGATCATCGTGTCGGCATCGGGTATGGCAACCGGTGGGCGAGTGCTGCATCATCTCGCTCGCGTGCTCCCAGAGCGGCGCAACGCCGTCGTGCTCGTTGGCTTCCAAGCGGCGGGAACCCGCGGCCGCCGCCTGGCTGACGGAGAGACCGAGATCAAGATGTTCGGCCGGTACCTCCCGGTGATGGCCGAGATCGCGAACATCGGGTCGTTCTCGGTTCACGCCGATCACGACGAGTTGCTGCGCTGGCTTGGTGCAGCGGAGCGGCCACCGGACGTGACGTTCCTCGTCCACGGCGAACCAGACGGTGCAGCACTCCTCAAACAGTCGATCGTCGAGCAGTTGGAGTGGCCTGCGGTGGTGGCCAAGCCGATGGAGCGAGTCCGCCTCGACTGATGGGCCGATGCGGCTGCTCAGCCGTCGATCGCCGTGAGCCAATGATGGGTGTCTTCGACCTTTCCGATCTGGATATCGGTGAGAGCGTCTCGGAGTCGCAGCGTATTGCGACCGGGCTGACCATCGCCGATCGTGACGGTGCGGTCTTTGCCGACGAGCGTGCCGACGGGTGCGATCACCGCTGCGGTGCCGGAGAGGAAGATCTCGCCCGGCCAATCGAACAGTTCGTCGAGCGAGATGAAACGCTCCTCGACCTCATAGCCAAGGTCGTGCCCGATCTGGATGACGGACTTTCGTGTCACGCCGTGGAGGAAGGACTCATCGAGATGGCGAGTGATCAGCCGGTGGTCATCGACGAGGAAGAAGTTCGAGGCGCCGGTCTCGGTCGTGTCCCCGCCGGTCGCGAACAACACCTGATCGATGCCGTACTTGGCCTTGGCGTCGAGCGTCGGTCCCAACGCCATGACGTAGTTTGCGCCGCTCTTGACCTTGCCGAATTGCGGCGTCGTGCGTGGGATTTCGGTCTCGACATAGATGCTCAACGGTCGGACGCCACCAGCGAAGTAGTCGCCGACGGGAGAGTTGATCACGTAGAAGATGCCGGTGGAACTCGGGGCGGCAGCAGCACCGATGTTTTGTTGCGTCCCGATCAGGGTGGGGCGGATGTAGAGCGATCCAGGAGGCAGCGGCGTTTCGCCCCCATTGGCTGAACAGGCATCCATGATCATCTGCCTGACCATGTCGCTGTCGGGGATCCGCATCATGAGTCGCTCGACCGACTGAGCGAATCGGGCGACGTGATCGTCGAGCCGGAAAATCGCAAGCGAACCATCCACCTGGCGGTGCGCCTTGAGACCTTCGAAGCACTCAGAGGCGTAGTGGAGGACGTGGGAACCCGGGTGGAGCTCGAAGGGACGCATTGGTTCGGCAGCACCGCTGTAGCGGTAGCCATCGCCGTCGTCGGT
>JBBQUN010000495.1:0-1889 GCA_038212405.1 Acidimicrobiales bacterium
TCCAGCGACGTGGTTCACGATGGTGGCGATCGCTCGGGCAATCCCGACGCGCCCTACCACGATGCCGCTCGGCCAAGCCCGATCAACGACTACGCGCGATCGAAGGCGGCAGGGGAGCGGCTGGTGTTGGCGGCTCACCCGGCGGCGGTCGTGGTTCGTACCTCACTGATCTACGCCATCGTCACGATGGATCGTGGCACCGCCACTCTCGTCGAACGACTCGATCGGGGCGAGCGATTGTCGTTGTGGGGCGACGCGATCCGTCAACCGGTCTGGGCCGACGCTCTGTCGGAAGCGTTGTTGGCGTTGGCGCTTCAGCATCCCACCGTGCGCGGGACCATCAACGTGGCAGGAGCAGAGGCGATGAGTAGAGCCGAGTTCGCTCGTCGACTCCTCGACTACTGGGGTGTCGATGCGAGCGATCGCATCGACGTGACTCGAGTTGCCGACCTCGAAGGCCAGCCGCTCGATCTTCGCCTCGACCTGACGCTCGCCCAGTCGCTCGGTCTGCCCGTGCCCGGTGTCAGCGACGTGCTGCATCGGCATCGCTGAGCATCGTCATCGGAGTGAGCCGATCGTTTCCCGGGGAATCTCATGGCAGAGTCCCGTGAAGTGGTGGGGTTCCGAACGTGATGCTCGGGTGTCAGACCTCGAGGTGCTTTCCCGGGCCCGAGCGGCGATCAGATGCTGTATGCATTGTGTCCTTCGGGGTGAGGGTTTGTGTGAGTCCCCTGGTTGCTGAGAGCGGTTCATTGGTTGGCGTGTCGTTTCCAGTGGCAGGGGGCGCAGCGGGTTTCGAGTTCCTCGCCGACAGTTCGGTGACTCTCGGCAAAGTCGGGGGTGTGGTCGAAGGTGAGGAGTTCGCGGCGGCCACAGTCGACGCAGCCCCGGTCTCGGTCCTTGACCAGTCGTTTCTGTCGGGTAGTAGGAAGGCGGTGTTTGCCTGACACGTTGATTGGCTTGGTGTTGGCGTCGTGGATCATGGTGCGGATTGCCGCTTGGGAGGCGATGCGTTCGATGACGCTGGAGGGAATCGGCGTTCCGTCGTCCATGGTCGTGCCGTTGCCCCGAACATGGAGGATGACCTCGTAGCCCGGTTTGCCGCCACCGTCGAGTAGGAGTTGGGCTAGCGCATCGGCGTGTTGCTGGGCCAGGGTTGGCCAGGTTCCGTCGGCTTCCTTCAACCGGCGGCGATGGTGGTATCGCTCGATCGCTTCCGGGTCGCCGTTGCGTTGCAACCATTCGGCGATGGCTCGGCCGAGGTCGGACGCGCTCAGCGTCTTGGCCAGCGCCACGAGTTCGACCTCGTTGTCCGCAGTGGCGACTCGGGTGAGGGTGCGGATCTTGGCGTAGGAAAGGTCGCCGTTGGCGAACGCCTCCGCGGACGCGGGCAAAGTGCGAAGAGAACGGCCGACTCGGATCCATTCTCGAGCTGTTGATGCCTCGACGTCAGCGACGGCGGCCAGCCAGCCTGCTGCTGTGGTTGAGCCGTCGAGTAGCCATCCGCCTGAGTCGGCGAATTCGGCGGCGAGGAGTACGAGTTCGTGTTGGCTCCTGGTGGGTACTCAGGGGTTTGACATTCTCAGAACAGGTGTTCCGTAGATAGCCATAACGATCATCTTATGAAGAGGTAGGAGCGCGTCCGCGGGCGGATTGCTGCGACGACTCGCATCCAGCCCGGGCTGGCACGAGGATTGATCGCCGATGGCCACTGTCGTCTTGGCACTCATCATCTAGGAAGCCAATGAAGACCCGAACGACCGTCGGCTTTGCCCTGCATGTGTATGAACCGAGCCGGACGTAGACCGTGGTGTTCTCGATGATCGAGGTAGCGAGGCGGGCGTCAGCGGTAGGCGGCAATGGTGGTGGCGAGTTGTTCGGCGAGGGGT
>JBBQUN010000496.1:0-1887 GCA_038212405.1 Acidimicrobiales bacterium
CGTTCCCGCCGTCTGCCTCTTCGCTGCCTGTGCTGCTGTTGCCGCACGCACGGTGCATCGGCTCGTCGGTGGGGGCTGACGCCTACGTTCCGGTGAACTGGGCCTTGCCTGGGCCGTTCTCGAGGAAGCTGGTGATGCCGATCACCGAGTCGTCGGTCTGGAAGGCGGCGACGAACTCGCGCTTCTCGATCGCCATTCCCTCTTCGATCGACACGTGCAAGCCGTCCATGATCGCCCGCTTGCAGTTGGCAATGGCGGCAGGCCCATCGGCGTAGCGACCGGCAAGTGCGACGGCGGCGTCGAGCACCTGCTCGTCGGGATGCACTTCGGACACCAGGCCGATGGCGAGCGCCTCTGAGGCGTCGACCATGCGACCCGAATAGTTCAGCTCCTTGGACTTGGTCACACCGACCAACCGAGTGAGGCGCTGAGTGCCGCCGGCGCCGGGAATGATACCGAGCAGGATCTCGGGCTGGCCGAACTTGGCGCCTTCACCACAGACCCGGAAGTCGGCGGCCATGGACAGCTCGCATCCGCCGCCGAGGGCGAACCCGTTCACTGCCGAGACCGAGATGGCGCTGAGGTTCTCGATCTTGGACAGCGCCTCGACGAGCACGTCGACGTTGGCCGATGGATCACGATCGCCAGTGATGGGGAACTCGGCGATGTCGGCACCAGCGGCAAAGATCTTCGGTCCGCCCCAGATGACAACGCCACGAATCTCGGGGCGGGACTCGATCTCTCGAGCCGCAGCCAAGAGCTCGGCGCCGACCTGCTTGTTCAGTGCGTTGACCTTCGGACGATCGAGTCGAATGATCGCCACCTTCTCGTGGCTCGACGGTTCGACGTTGACGAATTCACCCATTGGACGCTCCTGCTACGAGAGGTGATCGAGGCCGACGACCCGCAGGTCGGGCTCGATGCTGACGAACTGCGACAGTAGCTCAGCAGCGGTGGTGCGTCGCCCTGGCGAGGCTGGCTCGGGGCCACCGGGAGCTCCACCGATGGCATCGAGCACTGCTGACGCCCACCGTTTTGCCAGCCCGATCGGCACCACCAGGGGGAGGTCGACCACGCGGAACTGCTCGCGATCGACGGTCTCGACGACGCGACGCTCGCTGACCCGTTTGATGGCATCGGTCATCGGAGAGCAACGGGCAAGCAGCCGCCCCTCGACTGGCGCCGGAATCTGGACCCCGGCAAGGAGGCCAACACCGACAGCGCCTGGTTCTCGAAAGACGACGCAGGCATTTCCCTGCTCATCGAACCCGCTGATCGTTGTCGCCATTTCCTCGACGGAGTCGGTCATCGACAGGAAACGAAGCCCCTCGAACGAAACCACACCGTCGCCTGCTACCCCGATGTCGTCGGTTGTGTTCTCATGGGGCACCGGCCAAGCCTACGTTGTCGGCAATGTCTGCACCTCTCGCCACTGCGGCTCCAGGTCGTCCTCCGGTGGTTGCCATCGTTCTCGCCGGCGGCTCCGGCGTTCGATTCGGGAGCGACGTCAACAAGGTGCTCGTGCCCATCGGTGACCGACCGGTCATCGCCTATTCGCTTGCGACCTTCGAACGCTGCGAGCGCGTCCAGGCCATGGTGATCGTCACCCGCTCGGGTGACGAAGACGCCCTTGCCGCCATCGTCGAATCGATGTCGCTGACCAAGCTCGTGGCCGTCGTGCCCGGCGGCGCGACTCGCCAAGGGTCGGAATGGGCGGGCCTCCAGGCCGCTGGTGCGTTGGGCTTCGACAAGGCCATCGTGCTCCTCCACGACGCTGCTCGCCCGTTTCTCACGAACGAGCTACTCGACCGCATCCTCGATGACGAGGGCCCCGGCGGCACGATCCCGACGACCCCGTTCGACGAAGGAGTGATCGACACCGGAGGT
>JBBQUN010000497.1:0-1885 GCA_038212405.1 Acidimicrobiales bacterium
GTTCGTTCGCCGTCGTGCAACGACTCGCATTGGGGTACAAGGACGTCGACGTGTATGCCGACGTGACGACACGGTCTCAGCGTGGCACCAACTGGGTGGTTGTTGCTCTGGCCCAACCACCGGGTTCTGACGTGAACGCCGAAAGGCCGTGCGGATGGGCGGCAACACAATTCCTCAACTTCAGAGGATGAACGCTGGCCTCATCGGGGCCAACGACTAGCGTGCGGTTCGTCACTCGACTGCGGTCGAACGAAGGGGAGTCACATGACCACTGCTGCTCGTGTTGTTGTTGCCATGCCAGAGGGACCGCTCGTTGTTCGAGATGTCGAGCTTCCCGATCCGGGGGCGACACAGGTCCTCGTCAAACAGTTCGCGTCCGGCATCTGTCACTCGCAGCTACATCAGCTCCACCGGGCCCGCACCAAGCCGCTATTGCTTGGTCACGAATCGACCGGTGAGGTGGTAGCGGTTGGCGCCGACGTCGATCACGTCGCTGTTGGCGATGTGGTCTTCGTGACCTGGGTGCCCCGCAGCCCCGAAGCGGCTGCGGTGTGGAGCGGCGGGTACCAACTCGACCTGGGCGATGGCACGACCGCGGCGACGGCCGATGTGTTCACCTGGGCCACCCACACCATCGCCGATCAGTCACTCGTGGTGAAGGCGCCATCGACGGCGGCGCATGACGTGACCGCCATCATCGGGTGTGCCGTGATGACCGGTGCCGGTGCCGTGCTCAATACGGCTGGCGTGCAGGCAGGGGAGTCGGTGGCCATCTTCGGTGTTGGTGGCGTTGGCCTTTCTGCGGTGACCGCAGCCGCAGCATCCGGTGCGAACCCGATCATCGCCGTCGACCTCGACGAAGCGAAGTTGGCTTTTGCCATGCGGTTCGGCGCCACACATGCGGTCAACGCCGCCACCGGCGATCCGGTCGCCGCGATCCAACAGATCACGGCCGGTCGACGTGAAGGCCTGGGGTTCCGGGGACTTGCGATCGAAGGGGTCGACTACGCCTTCGACTGCATCGGCCACACGTCGACGATGGCGCAGATACTGGCGTCAGCTCGACCCGGCCGTTTCGGCGTCGAACCCGGCGGTACGGCGGTGCTCGTTGGTGTACCGACCACCTCGCTCGACCTCGACGTCGGATCGTTGCTGATGACCGAAAAGCGCTTCATTGGCTCGATCGGTGGTTCGTGCAGTCCTGACCGAGACTTCGACACGTTCGTTGCCTGGCACGCCGATGGTCGACTGCCGCTCGACGACATGGTGACCGAACGGTTCTCGATCGACGACGTCAACGAGGCGTGCGAGGCGTTGGCCAGTGGCAGCATTGCCGGTCGAGCCATCTTCGACTTCGAAGCCTGAGCGGCGCCCGGTATCGGCCCGTTCGTGACGTCACAGCTCATCGGAGGCGCTAGGCCGATTCCTCGCCCAGGACGGGGTGGCCGAGAAGGTGCTCGAAGCCCCTGTTGATCGCTGAGGCAAGATCGGGCTGGGCGGACCTCAAGTTTGGAGGCATCGCTGATTGGTAGCCACATCGGTCGGTAGGACCCTCGCCTCGGGTCGGCGTCGGTGGCGAACTCGCGTCAGGACTCGGCGTCGAGCAGCAGAACGGGGTTGAGCACGCGACAACAATGCCACGACTTGCGTGTCATAGGGCGTGGTTAGTGTTGTTGTTGCTGGAGTGCTTCGGTGTTCTGGCAGGGTGGCTGGCAGGGTGGATCGATGGCTCGCCCCTTATGAACATGAGTCTTTCGGGAATCTGGTTCCGGCTGTCCGAACAACTGAATCGACATATCGCCCGGCCTTACCCAGGGGTGTGGTGTGTCATCGTTTGTGAGGAACCGTCATGCCTTCATTGATCGACGAGATCGCTTCGCTCGGC
>JBBQUN010000498.1:0-1878 GCA_038212405.1 Acidimicrobiales bacterium
CATCCTCATGGTCAACGGCGCACCCGGCAACACCACGGCCATCGACCGTGAGAACGGCTTCGAGGACACGATCAACGAGCAGTGCCCGAACGTCGAGATCCTGCAACGCGAAACCGGCAACTGGAACAAGGACGACTCGCAACTCGCAGCTTCGGAGATGATCACCGCTGTCGGAGCCGAGAACATCGGTGGCGTCTACGCCGCTGACGACACCATGGTCGCCGGTGTGGTCGATGCTCTCATCGCTCGTGGCGTCGATCCGGCATCGCTCATCATCACGTCGATCGGCAACACCTTCCTCGGCAATCCGCTCGTGATCGACGGTCAGGTCGACGGCACCGTGTTCCAGTCGTCCTCCTGGGACGGCGAGAACGCTGCACAGACTGCGTACGAGGTGCTCACCACCGATCCGACCGACCGCATCGTGAAGTTCATGCCGTCTGTCAAGGTCACTGGTGACAACGCCGACGACCCCTCGGTCGCCCCCGAGTGGTGAGTCGACTCATCTGAGCGACTGAGAACCGCCGAGCAGCTCGGGACCCTGCGTGGATGCAACATCTCCGCAGGGTCCCGACCGCGTTTCCCACCGAATGGGTGGGCGATCGGCGCAGGGCGGTGCTCACCCATGTTCGTTTGCGACGAAAAGCGGGTACGAATGAACGTATTGGAACAAAGATGATCGGTGGCCACCTCAATTGGCGAATGTGACCCTCAAGGACGTTGCGGACCATGTCGGCGTCAACGTGGCGACAGCGTCTCGGGCGCTCAGCCCTGACAAGAATTCATTGGTGAACCCGGAGACCCGTCAGCGCGTGCTCGAAGCCGCAAGGCTGCTCGGATATCGGGGGAACCAGCCGGCCTCAGCGCTGCGGCGGGGGCGAACCGGAATCGTCGGAGTGATCGTTGCCGACATCAGCAACCCGTTCATCGGCCCGGTGCTGCGCGGCATTGCCGGCGGCCTGAGCGGGTACGGGCTGCTCCCGATCATGACCGAGACTCGGGACTCGACGGTCGAACTCGCCCGAGTCGCCGACAAGCTGCTCGCACAACGCGTCGACGGGATCATCTGTACGGCGGGTCGTCACAGCGATCAAGCCCTGCTGAAGCGTGTTGCCAAGGAGATCCCGACCGTCCTCGCGGTTCGTCAATGGCCGAACAGCGGGATCACGAGTGTCTCCGACGACGACGTCCTCGGAGGACGTCTCGCCGCGGAACATCTTCTCGAACTCGGTCACACCCGGGTCGCCCAACTCGTCGGGCCCCAGGACATCGGGTCGTTCAATGGGCGTACTCAAGGGTTCTCCCGAGCGGTCGCTGATGCCGGCGTGGAATCCATCGTCGTCGACGACGAGGTCCGCCTGCCGACCCTGGATGCCGGTCGGCTGCTGATGGAAAAGCTCCTCGAGCGGACCGGCTCGGACCTACCGACGGCGGTCTTCGCGCAGAACGACTCGATCGCGATCGGAGCCATGCGTCTCGCATTCGAGCGCGGTCTGCGTTGTCCCGACAACATCTCGATCATTGGTTACAACGACGTGCCTCTGACAGCTCTCCTCACCCCCGCACTCACGACCGTCAAGTTGCGTGCGGCCGAAATCGGTCAACTTTCGGCACAGTTGGTGGCGACTCTGATCGACGACCCCGAGCAGTCCGTCAACAAAGTCACCCTCGCCCCCGAGCTCATCGTGCGGGAATCCACCAAGGCACTGTGAACAAGGCGAGTGGTACGAGCGCCGGGTGTCAGCGCGTCAGGCTTGCGACCGAACGAGTACTGTGCTCGACGTGAGGCTGTACCTCTGCGGCGTTCGGGGCTCATCGCCCACCCCCGGTCCTGACTTTGCCATGGGTGGACACACGTCGTGTGTGGCAGTTGCCCAC
>JBBQUN010000499.1:0-1876 GCA_038212405.1 Acidimicrobiales bacterium
CGGGGAGCACCCGAAGGCGCTCGCGAACCTCGTCGTCCCACTGGTCGAATTCGCTGGGGAGTGCCGGACAGACTTCGGACACGCCCGAGAAGGTCTGTTTCGGTGAGAAGGCAATCGTGGAGTAGCCGTCGACTTCACCCATCGAGGTCATCAAGTGCTGTTTGCACCAGTACACATTGTCCGAACGATCGGCCGCCGACAACGTTCGGGATTGGGTGGGTGGCCCGCAATCGTGACCGTGGACGCCGCCCCAGGTGTTGGTTCCCAGCTTCGGATTGGCCTGCGCCGGGTAGTTCACGTCCGGATCGTGGTCTCAGCGGTGGTGGACCTCGAAATCGAATGAGTTCATCGATGACAGATCGTCCAACGTCTCGGTGAAGCCATCCGCGTTCGGAGCCGGCCGGTCGGTTATCGCGGCCGGAGCCGCTTCGTCGCTCCCGACGTCCAGGGCTGCCGGCGCAGCATCCGCTGTGCTCGGCGAGCCGGGAGAGGCGACGAGCTCGCCAGCAAGCTCGGCGGAGCCGATGTCGCATTGGTCGATGCTGATCGATACCCCAGCGGTGACGCCAGCTGCGAAAAGCATCGCCCCTCCACCTGCGATCAGGATTCGTGTCCGATGCTTGCGCTGCACTTGCTCCTGCTCCTCCTCCTCCTCCTCCTAGTGTCCTGTCAGGTTGTTCCGTCTACGAAGTCGGTGTTGATGACGTCGGCGCAGTAGCGGCCGAGGCGTTCGATGATCTCGTCGGCGGTTTTGTGCCAGACGAACGGCTTCGGGTCTTCGTTCCAGTAGTCGACCCACTCGACGATGTCGGCTGCGAGAGCGTTCACCGAGTCGGGGACTGTCAGATCCCCGGTGTAACTGGTCTGGCCTGAAACGCTGAGCTGAAGGGCTCGGCCGGAAGGACAGACAATGACAGACCATGATGTGACGGTGTCTTCACCGTCGAAGATCGAGATGCCCGATGAGCGCTCGATCGCCGAGCAGCTCGTGGAGCGGGCACGTGCCGATGGGGTCGACCTGGTCGGCCCGGCGGGTTGCTGGCCGATCTGACCAAGCAGGTCCTCGAAACGGGACTCGAGGTCGAGATGGACGACCATGTCGGCTACGAAAAACACGCAGCCGACGGCCGCAACGGCGACAACAGCCGCAACGGGACGAGGTCCAAGACGGTGATCACCGAGATCGGCCCGGTCGAGATCGACGTGCCACGTGATCGTGACGGGACGTTCGAACCCAAGACCGTCAAGAAACGCCAACGGCGCCTCGACGGGGTCGATTCGATGGTCATCTCGCTCACGGCGAAGGGCTTGACGACCGGCGAGGTCCAGGCGCATCTGATGGAGGTCTATTCGACTGACATCTCACGAGAAACCGTCTCGAAGATCACCGACCGGGTGCTCGACGAGATGGCCGATTGGCAGAACCGGCCCCACGACCGCGTGTATCCGGTGATCTTCATCGACGCCCTCGTGGTGAAGATCCGCGACGGCCAGGTCGCGAACCGGCCCGTCCATGCGGCGATTGGGGTCACTGTCGACGGCAAACGCGACATCTTGGGCTTGTGGGTCGGGACCGGCGGCGAAGGCGCCAAGTACTGGTTGCAGGTGCTGACCGAGATCAAGAACCGTGGCGTCGAGGACGCCTGCATGGTCGTGTGCGACGGATTGAAAGGCTTGCCGGAGTCGATCGAAGCGACGTGGCCGTTGGCGATCGTGCAGACCTGCGTGCTGCACCATCCGCAACACCTTCCGCCTCGCCAGCCGGGCTGACTGGGCCAAGATGGCACGCGATCTGCAACCGGTCTACACCGCCGTGAACGAAGCCGACGCCAAGAGCCGGCTCAACGAGTTCCACGACACCTGGGGCACCAAGTAT
>JBBQUN010000500.1:0-1860 GCA_038212405.1 Acidimicrobiales bacterium
TGGGTGATGTCGCCACCGACCCAGAGGCAACCGTCGGAAGCGCCGAGCAGCGCCCACGCTCCGCCGGCACCGGAAAGATCGAGGCGAAGGTCATCGATGCGGTCACCGGTCGTGCCATCGAACGCGGCAACCGAACGCACCGGCGTCCACGAGCCAGGACTGAACACGTTGGTCGGGAAGAGCGTCCCGCCCTGGGACGACTCGAGGAGATAGCCCCAACAATGGCAGCCGGCATACACCCGATCGCCGACGGTTTCGAGCACCTGGAAGTCGCCGCCGCCATAGAGGGGCGAAGCAGCCAGGAATGACGGCGAGCCGCCGAAGTACAGCTGGCGACGCTCCAGTGTCTGCCCATCGAGGATGTACAGCATGTGTTCCTCGCCGCCGACGAACACGAGATCGTCGGTGACCGCAAGGGCGTATTGGCGGCCGGTTCGATCGAGATTCGGTTGGAAGGGAGCAACGCCAGGAACCAGCGCGCCATCGCTGGTCTGCACCGCAGCGAAGCGGTCGCCGTAGGTGGCATCACCGTTGACCGAGCTGAAGAACCCGGCAACGTAGAGCCTGGTCCCATCGGTACTCGGCTCGATGTCCCACACCCCGCCGCCGGCGACCTGCGGAGCGAACGTTGGATCGGGACGGCCATCGCTCAACGCCACTCGCCCCACCCGGGTGAGCTGGCGGCGAGCGTCGCCGCTGGCGATGTGGGTGAAGCTGCCACCGACGTACAGCCACGGTCCCGACACATCGAGGGCCCGTGCCACGGGCGGGGCATCCGACCATGGTCGTTCGAGACCGGCGCGCCAGGTGGGATCGAGGGCTCCGGTCGTCGGGTCGAGTGCAGCCAGGCCGGCGGTGTTGGCCGCTCCACCGATCGAGGAGAATTCGCCTGCGACAAAGAGGCGGGATCCATCGGGTGAGAGTTCGACGGCGTAGACGGCACCGCCGCGGACGTCGGGCTCGAAGGTCTCGATCAGCGTGCCGTTGCCCGCATCGAACGCGGCGAGTGCGACACGAGGCACCGATCGTCCGCCCGGTCCTGAGACCGCCGAGGTGAATTTGCCGCCTGCGTAGATGACATCACCACGCTGGGCGAAGTCCCAGACTTCGGACTCGAAGTTGTTCGACGCCGATTCGAGCTGGCCGGCCACGCCCCAGGTCGGTTCGGCGTCGGGAGCGATCTCTGCACCCGCGGGTGCGGACAGCACCATCAGCGCGGTGGCACCACACACGATGGCGAGCGCAAGCGACCGGGTTCGCCGAGGTCGACGAAGGCTCGCTGGTGTGAAGGGAAGGCGAAAAAGTGTTGCAGGGTCCACCACTGTATGGTCGGACGATCATGACCAAAGCTGAGAAAACCCGGTGTGTGAAGGTCCGCAGGCTGGGTGGCCCGGCGCAGGGAATGGTGCACGATCTGACGAACGGTCTGACGACAGGGTCCGCCCCAGGGTGCGGGGGCTGGCTTGGAGTTGATCGCTACGCGCTGAGCGTGAAGGTGCCGTCGGCGTCGAGTGATGCGGTTCGACCGACTCCTTCGACGGTCATCAGTTCGCTCATCAGCGCGGGGTCGGTCGATGAACCCCAGGTGCGGGCGCCCTCGGTGGTGAGAAGTGCGGCGAGCGCAACGGTTGGGCCTTCGCGGTCGTGCATGACGGTGTACCCCTCGATCGTGACCGGCCCGACGTGATCTTCGGCGACGGGGCGGGGAGCGATCTGGTCGATCTCGTCCTGCATGTCGGCGGCGACGAAACCGCCCTCACGGGGCTCGGTCGAATAGAAGCCTGCGGCGTGCTTGGTGGTGTAGCCGCCGTTCGAGGTGATGAGGCCGAGGTCGCCGGGGTGGGCCCGCAGTCGCTCGAC
>JBBQUN010000501.1:0-1855 GCA_038212405.1 Acidimicrobiales bacterium
ATCCGTGTCCCGAACGCATCGACCAGCGAATGGCGAACCTGGCTGTGGTCGAAGGGGGCGTGGTCAGCGGGCTGCGTCATGCCGGGCAGTCTCACGCCCGGACAGCCCACTCGTCCAGCCGGAGTCGAGGCCGACGTCAGGGGAAGAAGCGAAGGGCTGACGAAGAAATGGGCGTCGACGAAGGCAACCGCGGCGGTGGTGCCGGGTGGACGTGGCGTCGACTCGGTTTCGACCAGCTCAATCGACACGCTGTCGATGAGTGCTTGGAAGTGCCGGTCGTCAACCACCGAGAGCACCGTGGCCCGGTACACCAAACCGGTGTGGGGCTGGAGCAACTCGACGGCTTCACCGGATCGAGATCGGCGGCAGGCTCGAAGGCAACCACGGTCTGCAGAGCGCCGCCATCATCAGTGTCGAACGTGGCAACGATCCGACGAATGGTCACCCGCCGAACGGTACCGCCACGTCACCATCGCGTGCAGAGCCGGACACCCCTCGACCAAGCGTCTCGCTGGCAATCTTCGACGAAACCCCGTCGTGATCTAGCAGTTTTGGCCGGTTCGATGTTCTTGTTGAGTGTGACCTTCGAATACTTCGCCGCCACCGCCGGCCCGAGTCTCCAGGCTGGCCTCGTTGCCACTTACGGGCCCGAGGTCGGCATCGAGGTGGCGGCCAAAGCGATGGCGTATGCGTGGGAGCACTGGGAGCGGCTGTTGACGATGGCGAACCCCGCCGGGACGAGCCTGATACAGCGAGCGAGTCGTTCGGACCCTGCTGCGGGCCGAGTGCCCGCAATGGGCGGCGTTGCCGATCGAGTCTCTGGCCGCCTCGGGCACCGACGACGCAATGTGGCGGGTCCGAACCGACGGCGAGGCCGACGTGGTGGTGCGCCTCCCCCGTCGACCAGGTGCCGCGGCCGGTGTCGAGCAGGGGACGTCGGTGCTCGAGCAACTCGAACAGGCTCGGCTCGGGTCGACAGTGACCACCCAGGGTTCGCCATGTTGGACACGCGCACGAGGTGTTCGAGCATCGCTGGTCCGTCCTCGAATGGATCGACGGCACCGACGCATGGACCGCTCGGCACGACTTTGGGGATCGATCGCTCGGTCCGCTCGCCAACGATCTCGGACATCGGGTCCGAGCGATCGGCGAGATCACCACGATCGAGGTGCGGCGCCGCTCGCCGGGCAGCCGGGGCGGTCTGCTTGGGCCGCTCCTCGATAGCCTCGCCGTCTGGCTCCACGATCCGACGTGGCACGCAGCCGACCTCATCGACGTCGCTGCCGTCGAACGACTCGCCGAGGAGGCGAGGGAACTCGTCGACGAGCCCACTATCGAAGGGTTGGTGCACGGCGACCTGATCCCAGGCAACCTCCTGAGAGATAGCGGTCGGCTGGCCGCAAGCATCCACTGGGCGACGTGATGGCTCGCACCCTCGACCGCATCCTCCACGAAGACTAGATGATTGGTTCGAAGAGCTCAGTTGTTACCGGCGTGTCGTTTCCAAGGGCAGGGGGCGCAGCGGGTTTCGAGTTCGTCAACGATGGTTCGACGGCTGTCGGCAAAGTCGGGGGTGTGATCGAAGGTGAGGAGTTCGCTGCGGCCACAGTCGACACAGCCACCGTCTCTTTTTTTGACCAACCGCTTCTGCGGTGCGGTCGGGAAACGATGCTTCCTTGAAACGTTGATCGGCTTAGGGGACGAGCGGATAGGCCAGGTGCTGGTGCTCCATCGATTGCGATAGTCGATGAGTCGGCCGGTGATGAGGACAACGGTCGCGAGACACATTGCTGCGTGGCGGTGACTGATTTTGCGGTCGGTTGAGCGTCGAAGTTGGCCGTAGTTCGACAGCCAC
>JBBQUN010000502.1:0-1822 GCA_038212405.1 Acidimicrobiales bacterium
GGAGAAGCGTCCGGTCACCGAAATGATCAGCGACCGCTTTCCCGTCACCGCACAACTTGCCGTCATGTCGATCATCGTCGCGGTGGTACTCGGCATCGTCGTCGGTGTCGCCTCCGCCGTGCGGAGAGGGACCAAGACCGACGATGCGCTGCGCGTCACGTCCGTGATGGGCTTGTCGATACCCAACTTCTTCCTGGCGTTGTTGATGATCACCTTCGCTTCGTCATGGTTCAATTGGGTGGCGCCGCTCGGCTACGAGCGGCCCTGGGAGAATCTCGGCTCCAACCTCCAGCAGATGGCCATGCCGTCGGTGGCATTGGGAGTGTCGGTTGCCGCGGCCATCGCCCGCCTCACCCGATCGTCGATGCTCGAAGTGCTCGGCTCCGACTTCATCCGAACGGTGCGGGCCAAGGGAGCGACCAGTCGCCTCGTCAACTACAAGCATGCACTACGCAATTCGCTGGTACCGATCCTCACGCTGATCGGACTCCAGTTCGGAGCCCTGCTCGGCGGCACGGTGATTCTCGAGTCGATCTTCAACCTTCCCGGGCTTGGTTCGATGGTGTTCACCGGCGTACTGCAGCGTGACTATCCCGTGATCCAAGCCGGAGCGATCCTGTTCGGCGGCCTGTTCATCGCCGTGAACATCGCCGTCGACGTCGCCTACGGCTGGATCGACCCCCGTATTCGCCGGAGCTGAGGAGGCAACCCAGATGGCTATTCCGACAAAACCAAACAAGAGCGAGTCCACTGCCGACACGATCACCGATGATTCGATCGTCGCATCTGCCGATGTCAGAGTGCGCGACGAAGACACCACGGCGCTCAATCGGTGGGGTCGCTTCAAACGAAGCTTCCGCCAGTTTCGCGGTGACCAGCCGCTCGGGATGATCTCCTTGGCGATCGTGGTGATCCTGTTGCTGGCCGCGGTCTTCGCCGCCGTCATCGCTCCGTTCTCCCCCACCGAGATGCAGCGAGGACGTGAGTTCAAACTGCAAGGTCCCTCGTTCGACCATCTCTTCGGTACGGATCACCTGGGTCGAGACATCTTCTCTCGGGTGCTGTACGGCTCGCAGATCTCGCTGATCGTTGCCACCGCCACCGTCATCATCTCGACCGTGCTCGGCACCCTTCTCGGCGCAGTCTCGGGCTACTTCGGTGGGAAGCTCGACATGGTGCTCCAGCGAATCGTCGACGCCATCATGTCGATTCCCGTGCTGATCCTGGCGCTCTTCATCGTGTCGTTACTGGGGGCGAGCGTGACCAACGTGATCCTCGCCCTGTCGATCATCTACATCCCTCGCTTCAGCCGTATCGCCAGAGGCGAAATGCTGCGAGTCCAGAGCGCCGAATATGTGACCGCCGCCGAGGCATTGGGGGCAACACCCTGGCGGGTCATCATGCGCCACGGCATTCCCAACATCGTTGCCCCGCTCATCATCCTGGCCAGCCTCACCTTCGGCCAAGCGATCATCGCCGAGGCTGCGCTGAGCTTCCTCGGGGTCGGTGCGCCGATCACCGAGCCGTCGTGGGGTCAGATGCTCTCGATTTCTCGTGACTACATGACGATCGCCTGGTGGACCGTGGTGTTCCCCGGCGGTGTCCTCAGCCTTGCCGTACTCGCCTTCAACCTGCTCGGCGACGCATTGCGAGACCACCTCGATCCCAAGCTCGTGCGCTGATCAGTCAGCACATCAACCAGTCCAACCATCAACCAGACAAGCAAGCGAGTCAGTACCGAAAACAACAACACAACCGTGGGCGGCAACGTCCACAAGGGGGAGTACAACATGCAAGCACCGAACCGGTGGCCTCGATGGGC
>JBBQUN010000503.1:0-1811 GCA_038212405.1 Acidimicrobiales bacterium
GCCGTCGGACAGGGCGTCGAGCGTGGCCGCCGTCTGGGCGATCAGAGCCGGGCTCCGCGAATACACCGGAAGAATGCCGGTCATGAGTTCGAGGCGTTCGGTCTTGGCGGCGACGTAGGCCAGCGTCGACACGAGGTCGTAGCCGTAGATCTCGCCTCCCCACACCATGTCGATGCCGGCTGCTTCGAGGTCGATCGCCTGTTTGGCCAATCGGCGGGGGTCGCCGTCGAAGCCAATCGTCGTGCTGAGTTTCATGGTGGGCCAATCGTGAGACTGCGGTTCGTTCTGCTTTGGCACACTAGAGCGGGGGCAGTCACTGAGCGACTTGGCGACTCAGGTTGCGCCTTGGAGGGTCGACCCTCATCGCCGAAGTTGGCAGTTGCCGGCCCGGAAACGAACGCCGCTCGCCGCCGTGGCCGGTCGTCGTCGACGATGGCGAACCAGGCGGTGTCTCGGTGGCGATGGCGTAGGGAAGCCAATCGGAAGCTCACTCAACTGCGGCACTGACGCGGAACTGCGTTCGGGATGCTCATTGGACTCCCGCCAGCGGGCGCCGGGGGGCGGTGGGCGGTGGGCGACCCCAGCCATCCCAGGCCGGTTCGATGAGCACCACGCTCGGCGGAGCACCGACTTTGAGAAAGCTGGCATCGATGTCGTTGCCAGCCGTCGATGCTCAGTCGAACATCGTTGGCTGCACACCGATTGGCTGGAGCCGAGTAGCGGGTTCGGGAGATTTCGGTCCGGCGGTTTCGGACGGTCTGCCGCCGGGTAGAGGTACTCCTGAACCCGTCAAGCTCGAGGAGTTCTTATGTCTTCACCCATTGAGTCAGTGTCGGATGTGCAGCAGCGCCTCGAAGGTGAGCGAACAGCGATTGTGACAACAATCGACGAGCGTGGTTCGCTGTCGAGTCGGCCGGTCACTGTGCAACGCATTGACGACAGCGGCGATGTCTGGTTTTTGGTTGATCGAGATGCGGATTGGGTGGTCCCAGCCGATGGGGCACCAGCGAATGTTTCTGTTGTGGATAAGGGCAGCACCTGGGTGTCGTTCGCCGGTCGTGCGACCCTCATCCATGACCAGGCAATTCTCGATGACCTCTGTGACCCAGTGAGCGATGTCTTCTTTGACGACGGCGCCACGGCGGTCGCTTTGAGAGTCGTCACGGACCGGATCGAGTGGTGGACCGCACCGGGAAGGATCTCGCAGGCAGTGCAAATCGCCAAGGCGAAGGTAACGGGCGACGAGCCAGACCTGGGCTCATCGGGAACGCTCGAAACTTGAAGATGACCACGAACAGCTTCACCACGACAAAGCGATTCAGTACGCAACAAGCTTGGATTGACGCCGCGACATTCGTGTCGACAACGTGCCCGACCCGACCATCCTCGCCCCAACCGACGCCATCATCCGGGTCACCACCACCGGACTCTGCGGTTCTGACCTTCATCTCACTGAGGTTCTCACCATGTTCCTCGAACCCGGCGACATCATCGGCCACGAACCAATGGGCATCGTCGAAGCGGTGGGCCCCGACGTCACCAACCTCAAACCCGGCGACCGGGTCGTCATCCCGTTCAACATCTCCTGCGGCTTGTGTTTCATGTGCGACCGCGACCTCTTCGCCCAATGCGAGACAACTCAGGTCACCGAACAAGACAAGGGCGCCGCGCTCTTCGGGTACACCAAACTCTACGGCCAGGTCCCCGGAGGCCAGGCCGAGTACCTCCGGGTCCCCCACGCAGATTTCGGGCCCATCAAGATCGAAAGCGATCTCCCTGATGAACGCTTCGTCTACCTCTCCGACGTGGTC
>JBBQUN010000504.1:0-1798 GCA_038212405.1 Acidimicrobiales bacterium
TTCTGGGCGAACTCGCTCTGGCGGTTCTGCCCGATCATCACGAACGTCGACAGGAAGATCGCTTCCAACGACACGACGAGGGTCAGGGTCGGCCACGGGCTCTTCTCGACGACGAACATCCAGGCGGCGAAGACGATCGCGTGGATGTAGACGAACTTCATTGAGCCGGCGAACTTCGTGATCGCGTCGGCGACTCGCAATTGCAGGTTGGTAGCCCGTTGTTCGCGCAAGGCTTGCCAGGCCGGATGCATTGCACGCTCTTGGGCGCTCGAAGGTGGATGCGTCACCGATACGTCGTCTGATGTCATATGGACGATTATTCCTCACCGGCATCGGACGACTGTGCCCGGGGGCACGCTGCCATCGATCGAGCGTGGATCCCGTTCGGGCGGGGTTCGCACATGTATCTCGGCTTCGCTCTTGGCCAGACGGCACTCGTGCTCATGATCGCCCGCTTCGCCCAACTCCTCGTCGTGACTCCGAGTGAAGAACGCACCCCCGATCCGATTGGGACCGTCGTCAAGGGGAGTCCCTATCAATATCCGGTGACGGAGCGACGCCAAGTGGAGGTACCTCGAGTGGTTGCCTGGCGGTGTCAATGGTCCACTGCGGTGGTCTCGGAGTCGATCAATTCGGAATAGATCAACTTGACTGCACCAACGAGTGGCGTGGCGAGGACGGCGCCGGCAACGCCGGCTGTAGCCGCCCCGAGCAACACCGCCGCCATGGCCACGAATGGTGAGAGATCAACTGCCTTGCTGATGACGATCGGTTGGATCAGTCGGTTCTCGATCTGCCAGTACACGAGGTAGGCGACGAGGGCGATGATCCCGGTCGTTCCGCCTTGCGCGAAGGCGAAGAGGATGAACGGTGCTCCTCCCACATACCCCCCGATCTGCGGAACGAAGTTCCAAAGTGCCGCCCACACCGCCGAGACAACCGCCAGCGGGGCACCGAGAACGAGGGAGGCAACGAAGATGAACGAGCCCGCGATCGAGGCAATGAGTGCGCTGCCGGAGGCGTACCGGCCCATCGACCGATAGATGAGGGCTAGTACTTCGGAAGCCTGACCCCGGCGACTCTCGGGCACGTTTCGCAGCGCCATTCGAACCAGCCTCGGTCCGTCGTTCAATGCGGTTGCTGCCACCAGCAGAATCCAGAACGCGGCATGCAGTGATTGACCGCCCGTGACGAGAGCCGCTTCGATAGGTGACGAGTCGGCGGCGAGGCGGTCGGGAAGACCGGAGATCGCTTGGTCGAGGCGACCGAGAAGGCCACTCGAGTCGAGCCACCCTCCGATCACGGGTAGTTGGCTGAGGTCGGTGATGAGCTGCGGCAGGTCGGCGGTGAGGTCGACCGTGTTTCGAATGATCGACGGAATGGCGAGCAATCCGAACGCTCCGATCAAGCACAAGCTGCCGATGGTGACAAACCATGCCGACTGCCGTCGGGACAGTCGCGAGTGGCTCACCAACCCGTCGACCACTTGGTGGAGACCGATCGCCAATGTCAACCCCAGCACGACCCAAGTCGGCGCCGGTGCGGCGTCGCGCAGTACGTCGAGAACAAGCAAGACGGCAATGACCGCGCCAACAGCGGTGCCGGCCGAGCGACTGTCGAGTCGGTCGAGGTGGACGTTTACCCGGCCGAGACCTGGATCGGCCGCCGAGTCGAGCGGCTCAGCCGGCGGAAGCGTGACCGCCGCTGGTCCTGCTGTGGCCGATTGGTCCAACAGAGCGACGAGCAGTGCCATGACGAACAGGCTGATGAGGATTCCCACCAACCAACCGAGCTGCAA
>JBBQUN010000505.1:0-1791 GCA_038212405.1 Acidimicrobiales bacterium
ACCGCCGAGGGTAAGTCCAAGGCGGAGATCATTCGCTGCCTCAAGCGCCTCCTCGCACGCGAACTCTGGGCTGCCATGCGTCCGCTACGCACCGCCGATCAACAGCCACCGAGTGCCGCTTGACGGATATAGGAGCATCAACGCGCTCGCCGAGACCGTGAACGGCTACTACAAGGCCGAACTCATCCGCGGTCCCGCACGACAGGGACGGCCCTGGAAGAGCGTCGAGGACGTCGAGCTCGCGACCCTGTCCTGGGTCCACTGGCACAACCACGAGCGCCTGCACGGCTACCTCGGAGACGTCCCACCAGCAGAGTTCGAGCAGTCGTTCTACGCTACAAAACGGACCGACCAGCCCCTAGTCGGAATCCAATAGCCCGAGCCTCCATCAGACCCAGTGCGATTCACGCACTCGTATCCGAGAGGTTGCGCGAACTCCCGGACAAGGTTCTCCATCTCTTCGGCGGCACGGCGGTAGGCGCTAGCAACGAACCGACTCGCGCTGTCCGGACTGGCCCGCTCCGCCGCTCTGCAGAGCAGAGTGCCGACCCCTCGGCGCTGATGCCGGGGCAGGACCGAAACGCTGACCCACGTCGTGTCTGGCGTGTCGTGCGCGGTCAAGGAAGCCGCGAACCCCATGAGACGGTCACCCTCGAAGGCTCCGACCAGGGACCGATGCCAACCATTGTCGGCGCGCCAGGAGAGGATCCGGGCGCTCTCCCCCAGTGGCACCCAACCGGGTCGAGAGTGACTTGTTGCTTCACACTCGACCGCGTAGGCCTCCGCCAACGCCGAATCGTCGGTGAGGCCCAAGGCCCGAATATCCACGGCGGGAACGTACCAACGGCAGGTGACAGGACATCCAGACATCGGCCTGGCGGGCGTCCCGCAAGCCGAACGGCGAACGGCGACTCTTCAGGTCGCGTCGTCTCGCGGGTCTTCGGGGACCGCGAGACGAAAGCGGACAGACTCTGAGAGCAGGGGGATGAGGACGTCGTCGCCGAGGGACCATTCGGCGGCTCGTGCCGCCATCTCCGCCGGCACTTCCGGCTCGCCGATTGCCAGAGCCGGGACGTGGTACGTCCCGTGAGCATCGTGCGCGAGGACCACCTCGTACCCTCGCTCGATCGCTGACCGAGCAGTTGCTGCGACGCACATCTCCGACATCACACCGCAGATGCTGATCGTCTTGACGTGATGACTCCGAAGTAGCGCGTCGAGGTCGGTTCCGGCGAAGCCGTTGTCGTGCCGCTTGCGCACGACAGCATCGCGGGGCTGAGGTTCGAAGGCGAGTTCCCAGCCAACTGTCTCGCACTGGTCGGGCTCACCTGCACCACCGTCGTTCTGGAAGAAGACCACCAGGGCGTCTGCAGCTCGCGCAGCTTCGATCTGGCGCTGTACAGCCGGCAGGACCGTGCCAATCTGTGGGATCGCCCCGGGCCCTTCGACCAAGGCGCGCTGCATGTCGATCACCATCACAGCGTGTGCGACCGCGGAGTCCATCACGCTGCGACCGTATGTCACGCGCGAGCTCCCAGATTGCTGATCGGCTACTGGTCACGGGATGGTCACGCGGAGCGTGCCGGTAGCCGATCGGCTTGTGGCGAGACGTTCTGCTATCGGGTCATCGTCGCCTGCAGCACCTACGCACCGTGAGCGTCCTGATAGCGCTTCCTGACGTCGGCAGCGATTCGACCTCGGTCGGACACCTCGATGCCCTCGGCCTTGGCCCATGCGCGGACTGTCTTGGCTGCCGGAACGCCACCCGGTGTCTTGGTTGCCGGGCGTGGC
>JBBQUN010000506.1:0-1735 GCA_038212405.1 Acidimicrobiales bacterium
AGGGCGATGGCCCGGAAGCCCTCATCGGTCCCCGGTGAGGAACGCTTGTCCTCGCGCAGCAGCATTCCGCACTCCCAGATCCAGCAGTCGTCGACGCTCACGAACCGGCAGCGATGACTCGCCCGCGATTTCGACACCATGCCGCCCGGGCAGATGATCAGATTGCCCTCGACCCAGGGCAGGACACCGAGTCCGTCACGTCCGAAGCCGGACTCGAATGCCGCACCGATGATCGCATCGTGGTCGCCACCCGTGATCGCGCGTTCGGTCTGCAACTGGCGGACCTTGTCGGCAACGTGATGGAGGTCGTCGTCATCGAGGTCGCCGAGCATGTCGATGACCGCATCGCGACGCCCGGCGGCGAAATCGCCGAGGCCCAGGCTTGCTGTCAGTTCGTCGAAGTCATGAAAGTCGTCGCGGCCGCCGCTCATGAGCCCAGTGTGACAGGGCGGTGTCACCGAGTTGGGAGCGTGTCCGGTGGCACACGGTTCGATCGCATGCCGTACGATCGCGAACCATGCAGACCAAAGCCGCAATTCTCTGGGAAGTCAACACGCCGTGGAGCATCGAGGACATCGAGCTCGACGATCCGAAGGAAGGCGAGGTGATGGTGAAACTGGCCGCGTCCGGCCTGTGCCACTCCGACGAGCACCTCACCACCGGTGACCTTCCGTTCGAGCTGCCGATCATCGGTGGTCACGAAGGCGCCGGCGTCGTCACCAAGGTCGGCCCCGGTGTGTCGTGGCTCGAAGAAGGCGACCACGTCGTCTTCGGCTTCATCCCGTCGTGCGGTCGTTGCGTCAGCTGTTCGACTGGCCACCAGAACCTGTGTGACCTCGGCGCCATCATGGCACTCGGCAAGCAGGTCGACGGGACCTCACGCCACCACGGCCAGGGCAAGGATCTCGGTCTGATGTGCATGCTCGGAACGTTCGCCCACGACACCGTCGTCAGCGAAGCCAGCTGCATCAAGATCGAGAAGGACGTCCCGCTCGACCGCGCCTGCCTGCTCGGTTGCGGTGTCGTCACCGGCTGGGGCTCAGCGGTGTACGCCGCGCAGGTCAAGCCCGGCGATGTCGTCGCCGTGGTCGGTGTCGGCGGCATCGGCGCCAATGCGATCCAGGGCGCCAAGCTCGCCGGAGCGAAGCAGATCTGGGCGATCGACCCGATCGAGTCCAAGCGCGAGAAGGCAATGGAGTTCGGCGCCACCCACACCGCAGCATCGATGGAAGAAGCCATGGAGCCGCTCGGCGAAGCGTCGTGGGGAACCATGGCCAACTCGGTCATCATGACCATGGGCGTCGGCTCCGGCGAACTGCTCGCCGGCGCACTCGCACTCGCCGCCAAGCGCGGCAAGGTCGTTGTCACCAACATTCACCCGGCGATGGAGATGTCGGCGAACGTCAGCCTGCTCGACCTCACGCTGATGGAGAAGCAGGTCGTCGGTTCGTTGTTCGGCTCGGGCAACCCTCGCGCCGACATTCCGAAGCTGCTCGGTCTGTACCGCGACGGTCAGCTCGACCTCGACGGCCTCGTCACCAAGGAGTACACCCTCGATGGCGTGAACGACGGTTACGAGGACATGCGTGCGGGCAAGAACATCCGCGGCGTGATGAAGTACGCCTGATCGAATCCGGTTGGTCCGGCTCAGACCGGGTCAGCTCATCGAACCCATGAGGTGGGTGCGTCCACGTAGCGCACCTGGCTCATGGGTTCGCGCTGTTTTCGGGAGGAG
>JBBQUN010000507.1:0-1729 GCA_038212405.1 Acidimicrobiales bacterium
GGTGTTCGATCTCTACCAGTCCGACAATCGATTGGTGACGGTTGCTGTCGGTCGTGCCAGCGGGTCGGTCACGATCTTGACCGAACTCGATGATCGGCGGATCATCGTCACAACCGATCTCGTCATGCTGCCCAATGAGCAACTCGCCGTGAACGCCCAACCGCGTGCGTCACTTCCCACGTTGCTCGGTTCACACCGCTCGTTGCTCGAGTCGCTCATTGGTCGAGCGGCAAGGCCAAGCTCGATGGGCCAGAACGGCCGAGTGGCTCGGCCAGCGGCGTCGTCACCCGACGTTTTCGTCCGCTCGATGCAGCTCGAGTAGGCATCGTTCCACTGTCTGGGACCAGTCGTTGGGTCGTTCTGCGACCTGAGCGGCGGTCGACGGTCCTGGCGCTTGGCCTACCGACTCGACCCTGAGGCGATCGTGGCGTCGTCGTTCGACGACAACGGAGCAGGGAGCCGCCCACCACTCCGTCGCCGCCCGGAGGCTGCCGACGTAGCGGTCGAGCGCCTGGAATCCGCAACCGCGCACGCGTAGCAGTAGGAGTACGAGGAGCGGTGCTCGCCACCAGGCCTCAGATTGCGGCTGCGGTCTCGGCGTTCTCGGCCATTTCGGTGTCGTTGGTGAGGTCGGTGTCGAGCCCGAACGCGCCGTATTCGTCGTCGGTCGAGTCGAGGTGCTCGAACTCGATGACACCGATCTCCTCGAACTTGGTGCGAAGCCAGCCATCGCCGGCATCGATGAGTCCGAGCTTGCGGCAGTTCGGCACGATCTTCGAGAACAACAGCCGCTGGAATTCCTTCTCTTCTGGCCTGGCGTTGAGCTGTGCATCGATGAGTGGCTTCATGTCGGTGATGCCCATCCGATGCCAGACCTCCTGACGCAGGAATCGGTCGCGCATACGAAGCGCCGATTCGAACGCGAACTCTTGACGCTCGCGGATCTCGGCGTGTGACAGGTTCTGGTAGTACTCCTCCAGCGTCAACACCCCGAACGCAACGTGGCGCGCCTCGTCGGACATGACGTAACGCAGCAGCTTCTTGAGCAGGGGCTCGTCGGTCATCATGTGCAAGAAACCGAAGGCGGCGAGGGCCAGACCTTCGATCATGATCTGCATGCCGAGGTAGGTCATGTCCCACCGGCTGTCGTTGATGACGTCGTCGAGGAGGTCCTTGAGATGGACGTTGATCGGGTAGGAGTCACCGATCTTGAGATCGAGGTACTTGGCAAACACCTCGACGTGTCGAGCCTCGTCCATCACCTGGGTTGCGGCGTAGTACTTGGCATCGATCCAGGGCACGGTCTCGACGATCTTGGCGGTGGCGATCAGCGCACCTTGCTCACCGTGAAGGAACTGACTGAGCTGCCAGGTGAGTGACTCCTTCGACAGCTGGGTCCACTCTTTCTCACCGAACCTGGAAATCGGGCTGCCGGGCTCGAGCGCCAGTCGTTGCAACGACTGGTCCTGCACATCGGACACGGCTTTGAGGCTGGCCACCATCTGGTCGAGGTCGACGTTGGTCGACCAGTCGAGGTCGGTCTCGCCATCCCACATCGAATGCTTCGACTTCTCATAGAGCTTGTTGAGCCGGGGTCGAGCACCCTTTTCGTAGTCCCAGGTGAAGATCGAGTCGGCGTTGTTTTGCACCGTCATGATTGGCGAATCGGTGTCGGTGTTGGTGAGCGCAAGGATGCGGTCGAGTTCGGCTTCGTCGGCGATGGGATGGC
>JBBQUN010000508.1:0-1726 GCA_038212405.1 Acidimicrobiales bacterium
CGCGACGCTTCACGTAGAGTGCTGCCGCTCGACCATTCCGATGATCGAGCGCTCTTCACTCCAGCGAAGTCCGGTGAGATCCCGGCGCTGTCCCGCAACTGTGATGCCGACTCGATCGGTCAGCCAGGTCGCCTGAGGTGAGGAGTTACCCGAACCGTGTCCTCGGAGGAAGGACCAGTCGGCGAGTCACCCTCTGGGGTGGCTCCTGACCTCGAAGACCTCCGAGCAAAGGAGGACTTCACGTTGTCACCAAGATCATCGACCACCCCGCTTTTCGTCGTGCTCGCGCTCGCCCTGTTCGCCGCTTCGTGCGGCAGTTCGAGCAGCGATGCCGCCGGCAGCGACCAGGAGGAGACACCAACGACAGAGGTGCAAGCCGCAACAACCGTGGTTGCCGAGCCCGAGGACGACTCGGAGGCGTCGGAGTTCCCGAGCCGCATCGTCTCGCTGTCGGCGAGCGCGACCGAGATGCTCTTCGCCATCGGCGCCGGTGATCAGGTGATCGCCGTCGATTCGACCTCGAACTACCCGGCCGAGGCGCCGACCACCGACCTGTCGGCGTTCGAACCAAATCTCGAGGCGATCGCAGCCGAGGAGCCCGACCTGGTCGTCTTCGACTTCGATCCAGGTGAACTTGCAGCCGGTCTCAAAGGTGTGGGAATCGAGACGATGCAGCTCCCAGCGGCAGCGTCACTCGACGACGTCTACGCCCAGATCGCCGATCTCGGTATCGCCACCGGGCACGAGGACGAGGCCGCAACGCTGAATGCCGAGATGCGGTCGAGCATCGAGGCGATCGTGGCCGGAGCAGAGACCGACGGCGAGCCGGTCCGGGTCTATCACGAACTCGACGACACGTTCTACAGCGCCAGCTCGAACTCCTTCATCGGTCAGCTCTACGCCCTGTTCAACACCACGAACATCGCCGACGAGGCCGACGTGGACGGCTATGGCTACCCGCAGCTCAACCCCGAGTACATCCTCGAAGCCGATCCGCAGCTGATCGTGATGACCAACGAGACGCCATACACCGCCGACGATGTTGCGGCTCGTCCGGGATGGGACGCGATCTCGGCGGTCCGAGACGGCAACATCGCGGTGGTCGACGGCGACATCGCGTCTCGTTGGGGGCCACGTCTCCCGCAGTTCCTCGAGTCGATTGCCGCCGCTCTGGGCAACGTTCCGGTCACCGCAGGATCATGACCTGATCATGACGAGCACCGGGCTGACAACGTTGAGCACGCCAAAACACCAGAGTGCGAGTTCCGTTGTCGCCCGGGCCTTCCGGCTTCCCGGCCGGTCGTTGTCGATTTCGTTGTTCGTTCTGCTGGTGGCCATGACGATCGGCACCCTGGTCGGTCCGGCTGGCCTCGGCCCGAAGGCCGTGCTGTTCGAGTTCGTCGATCAGTTGCCGTTCGTCTCGGTCGATTCCGGATTGTCGGAGACGCAGCAGGTGATCCTGTGGCAGTGGCGCTTCTCGCGGGTCGTGCTCGGCGGTTGTGTTGGTGCGTCGTTGGCCATGGCCGGTGCCGGCTACCAGGGTGTGTTCCGCAACCCGCTGGCTGATCCGTTCCTGCTGGGCGCAGCAGCCGGCGCCGGCCTGGGTGCCACCCTGGTCTTTGCCTTCGACCTGGCCATCGGCTGGGGCCCGTTCGACTCGGTGGCGTTGGCTGCCTTCGTTGGTGCCCTGGGCGGCGTCGCTCTGTCGGCGTTCCTCGGCCAAAGC
>JBBQUN010000509.1:0-1722 GCA_038212405.1 Acidimicrobiales bacterium
ACCACGCAACCATCGCGCTCCAGTTGTTCGAGGAAGTGGGCGACCTGGTCGGCCAGGCCCACATGGCGAACCACCTCGGTGGCCACGCCTACTTCGCGGGCCATTGGGACGAAACCCTGAGCTGGTATGCCCGCTGCGAGCAGGCCTGTCGACGCATGGGCAATGTCACCGATGCGGCACTCACCAATGCCAACACCGGCGAGGTGCTTGTCAATCAGCGACGCCTCGACGAGGCGGAACCGTTGCTGCGCGACGCCGCACGGATCCTGCGCGTGTCGCACCATCTCTGGGGCGCCACATTTGCCGAGATGCATCTCGGACGGCTCCTGGTCGCGCGGCAAGAGCTCGCACGAGCTGAGCAAATGCTGAGGTCCTGCGTCTCAGAGAATGCAGCAATGGGCAGTCCGGCGTCGGCCTACGAGGCAGCAATACATCTCGCCGAGTGTCTTGTGATGGCAGGCCGGCCTCTGGAGGCAATCAGCGTGGTCGCAGAGCGTGCCGCCAAAACCACGGATGACATCGCTCTTTTCGACGCAGCTCGCGCGTTTGTCGACGCGACTGCGCTCGCTGCGTCAGATCGTCAGGTCGAGGCGGTGGAAGTCGTCATCGCTGGCGTTCGGGCCGCTCGGGGCCAGGAACTCGAGTACGACCTCGCGCGCCTGCTCCAGCTCGCGGTCGAAATCGGGTGCGAAAGCGACGAACGCCTCGGCACCGACGATGCCGGTGCCGAGGCGTCTCGCTTGTTCAATCAGCTCGGTGTGCTCATCGACGCAACGGCGTAGCTGCCGCGTCGATCGCTACGGATCAGAAGAACTTCGGGTCCCCGTTGACGTCCAGCACGATCGTCTGGAGGATGTAGTCTCCGGAGCCGCCAGGGACATCAACGAGAACTCGGGTGTCGGAAGTAACGCACCACTCCTGGCCTGTCGGGTGAGCCTGAAGCAACCGTCCACTGCCCTCCTGAGGTTCTGTTCCCAAGCAGTATTCGAGAGGGACCGGATCTCCGTCCGGGTAGACAACCTCACGTTGCAGCTCATCGTCAATGGCCTTCTGCGACCGGGGGACCATGATCGGAGCGCCATTTCCATCCGTGCCCGCTTCGAACCTCGCTACCTTCCATTCCAGCGTCGCCGTGGCAACCACCGTTCCCAAGGGATCGTCCCCTGGCTTGATCTCGATCACGTCCGGGCGGACGACGTCTTTGATCGTGGCAGGCCCGAGGTTGATCTCGAGCGTGATCGGCGTGCATGCCCCGGTCTTGTTGTCGAAGCGCTGGAACTGGACGTTGCCGATCGAGCCGCTGGCAGGTCCTGACTTCTTGGTCGGGGCATCATTGCAATTGACGAGAGGGACCAGTTCGAAGGAGGTTGCTCGGTAATCAGCGCTGATGCCGTCGCCGCCATTCTCGAGTGCGATCTCACCGGCGCCAGGGGCAATCCTGATCGAGAATGCAGGCCCGTCGACCGGGACCATGTTGTTGTCGCCGTTGCCCGAGTCGGGTCCGTTGTCACCGGAATTGATGAGTGGCTCCGTCGCCGACAGCGGCGCATTATTGACAGCGCGCCGAATCGTTGCACCGAACTTGCCTTCGATGTTGAGGTCGGCGCTCTTGAACCCCAATCCCAGCGATCGCAGATAGCTACCGACCGAGAGTTCCATTTGCTGACCGACGAGAAGCCGACCACCGCTTCTCGAGCACTTGCCAGAGCCCGGGGACCCGAG
>JBBQUN010000510.1:0-1716 GCA_038212405.1 Acidimicrobiales bacterium
GCCTCAGCGATCTCGAGCGTATGGACGCGGTCATCGAGATGGAGCTCGGCGATCAATCCCTCGTCGGGCAGGAGTTCGGGTCGGACCATGAAACCAATCGAGGCCCGAGGAAAGAAGTCGGAATGCTGCTCGTGGTCGAGGCGTTGCCCCATGAGACCAATACCCCAACGACCGATCTCGTTGACCACGTCGAGAAGGTCGGTCCCCCGCTCGGTGAGCTGGTAGCGGTTGCCAACTCGAACGATGACCTCCGCCTCGGTCAACTGGCGGAGTCGACCCGACAACAAGCTCGGACTGATACCGACGAGCTCGCTCTGCAGCTCCGAGAATCGGCGAAGGCCGAACCCGAGATCTCGAATGATCAGCAGGGTCCAGCGCTCCCCGATGATGTCGAGCGCCTTCGATACAGGGCACCATTGTTCATAGGTCTTGTTCGCCACGCCGACAGTTTGCCTCACTTCGGCGCGTTAGTCGCACTTAGATCAGCCAAACCATCGGTGCCGGTCGCGAGCCCGCACGAAGTCGATCGCGCATCATCAGTCCACCCAAGACGTATGCGACTCGGCAACGGTTCTGGCTACACTCGCCACGTTCCGGAGAGGTGACAGAGTCCGGTCGAATGTGCCTCCCTGCTAAGGAGGTGTGGGCGCAAGCCCACCGTGGGTTCAAATCCCACCCTCTCCGCTCACATCGAACGCCCACCCATTTGGGTGGGCGTTCGTGCGTCCTACCCGTCGATTTGGATCGTCCCGTCGGACGTCGTTGGCGTTTGCGGATTGGCCGGAGCGTCACTGGTTGGTGGAACGGTGGTGCCGGCTGGTGCACCTGGCGGGAGACGCCGACTGATCGTCTCCTCGAGACTGAGCGTCGATTCGGTGGTCACCACCGTCCGCGACGTCGAGTTCGTCACCCCTCCCGCTGCGTTGTCAGCCGTCGCGCCGTCGTCGACCGTTTCTGACGGTGGCGTCGGCTCGGTCGCCAGATCGGCGACTGCTACTGCATCAACGGTCAGACTTCCCGACGCAAAGGGATTCCGGGTCACGGGCGGTGCTTCCCAGTTGGTCACCGGAGCATCGTTCTCCACGATCAGGGCAAGCGGGCTCTCGAAGGTCTCTCCGAGGAGCGGCTCATCGCCGCCCGACCCCCGCACGAACGAGAAGACCGCGGCCGCGGCAGCGAGACCGAGGCCAACTTTGAGTTTTGGGGAGATCGCTGTCATCAATTGTTCGCCTCGAGGGTGAGTCCCGTAGCCGCGTCATCGACCTGGCGATCTGCCTGGGAGAGGAGTTCACCAACGAGGTTGGTGTCGCCGGGTTCGGAGTGGATCGAAACAACGAGTTCGACGAAGAGCGATCCAGTCGAATCGTCCGCAGCCAGATCAACGCTGTCGACTCGTACCAGGCGTTGCGCGCTCAACAGATCGTCGAGGAATGCCATGACCGCCGCGAAATCACCCTCGAGCGAGAGAGCGACGCTGGTCACCGTTGTCGCTGCTGCGGCGGTGCTTTGCTGTTCGGCCTGGGGCGTCACCGACGAGACGATGGTCCCTGAGTCAGCCGCCAACGTATGTACGAGCCGAATGAACCCGGCAATATCGGGCGTTGCAGGAACGGCGCTGCTCAGCTGCTCGAGTTGCGCGTTCATCGCAACGAGTTGCGCATCTCCGGTACGCGAGTCTTCGAGCACCAGGGCGAGCGCGCCCAGTTCGGCATCGCT
>JBBQUN010000511.1:0-1688 GCA_038212405.1 Acidimicrobiales bacterium
GAACGCAAGGTGACCTTGGTGGGGATGGAGGCGACCGGCGTCTACTGGAAGCCGGTGCATTGGGTGCTGGAGGGGTCGGTGGCCGAGGTGTGGGTCTTCAACGCCCGCCACATGCGCAACGTGCCCGGCCGCAAGACCGACGTCGCCGCCGCCTATGTCATCAACGCTCAGAATCGGCAGGACCTCCAGGAGTCAGCCGAGCGTTTCCGGACGTCATCACTGCACGACCCGCTGACGGGACGGCCCAACCGGGTGCTGTTCGCGCAGCTACTGGACCATGCCGTCCTGCGCACCCGCCGGTCGAACAAGAAGGTGGCGGTGCTGTTCGCCGACCTCGACCGGTTCAAGGAGGTCAACGACCTGTTTGGCCACCACGTCGGTGACGAGGTCCTCATGGCCGTGGCAGATCGCCTCGACGAGCTCGTGCGCAGCGGCGATACGCTCGCTCGAATGTCGGGCGACGAGTTCGTCATCCTGTGCGAGAACCTCGACGGAGTTGCCGAAGCTGAGACGCTCGCTGATCGCATCGACGCAGGCATGAAGGAGCCCTTCGTCGTCTCCGAACGGACGCTGCACGTGACCGCCAGCATTGGGGTTGCCTTCGCCGACACCGGGCCCCCCGGGGACGACGACGTGCCTGGACAGCTCCTCCGGGACGCTGACGCCGCGATGTATCAAGCGAAACGTCGGGGCGGTGGGAGGTTCCAAGTCCTGAACCTGCACGAGCGCGAGCAGGCCTCGGCCCGGGCGACGCTCGGCCAGGACCTCCACAACGCGCTTGGACGGGACGAGATCTCGGCGCACTTCCAACCGGTGATCTCGACCGATACCGACCGCATCATCGGCGTCGAAGCGCTTGTCCGCTGGAGTCACCCGACCCGAGGCATGGTCTCGCCGACCACCCTCGTCGCGCTCGGCGAACAGTCCCACCTCATCTGCGACATCGGCCGCTGGATGTTCGACCGGGCCTGCCGAGACCGAATGACCATGGAGCGTGCAGCACCTGCCGCCGCCGGCCTGCAGCTCGCCGTCAACGCATCACCGTACGAACTGTTGTCCTGCCGGTACGTCAACATTGTCGCCGAAGTGTTGGACGAAACCGGCACCGATCCACAGCTAGTCACGGTCGAGGTGACCGAGAACGCGTTCATCCTCGACTCCGCCCGAGCCCTGGTCGTGCTGAATGGCTTGAAGTCGCTCGGGGTGCACCTGGCGCTCGATGACTTCGGGACCGGGTACTCGTCGCTGAGCTTCCTCCAGAACTTCCCGGTCGATGTGCTCAAAATCGACCGCTCTTTCGTCACCAACCTGGACCGGACAAGCCAAGCGATCATGGCCGCCGTCATCGACTTGGCCCACACTCTCGGGATGACCGTCATCGCCGAAGGAGTCGAGACCACGACGCAGCGCCATGCCGCTTCCACACGCTTGTGCGAGGCGTACCAGGGATACTTCTTCGCCAAGCCGATGCCGACCGCTGACGTCACCGAACTGCTCCGTACCAACTACGCCTGACCCCGGCGCAGTAACCGACCGCAGCGCTGACGGTATGAGTCCCCTGGCGTGGTGGGGTTTGGGTCCACCGGCGGACGAGCCACCGGCGTGATGCTCGGTGTGTACCGACCAAAGTGCACACCAAGGAGATCACGCCGATGGCTCTTGACGAGTCTGCCGTTACTGCCCTGCTC
>JBBQUN010000512.1:0-1685 GCA_038212405.1 Acidimicrobiales bacterium
GCCGTCGCCGAGGCCAAGGCCGTCGAGCGCGGCCTGACCGTCGAGTGGGGCCCGCATCGCAAGATGCTGACCACGTTCCACAACCCGGCGTTCGAGTACTTCCCGGGCCTCGACCGCAACCTGCTCTACGCGAGCTTGGCCGACCACGGCATCTGGTTCGACACCTGGCCGCTGGTCCAGCATCTGGCGTTCGAGGATCGCCCGCTGCACATGACCTTCGGCGACGGTTCCGAGTTCACCCGCGACGAACTGGAGCAGTTCATCGCGGTGTACGACGGCTTCGGTACCAAGGTCGACTGGCGCCGAGGCGATGTCGGTGTGATCTGCAACTACCGGTTCGCGCACGGCCGCCCCGAGATCCACCTCGAGCCGGGCGAGCAGCGCACGCTCGGGGTCCTGCTCGGCGAACAGTTCGACCGGATCGGCCAACTCTCCGACAAGTGGTGACCCAGAGTTACGGATGGTACGGATGGGGTCAGGCCCCTTTCGTAACTCTGTGATTGTTCGCTGATGACATGACGACGCTGCGGGTGGGCTGCCCGATGTGGGCACACCGACCGTGGGTCGGCCGCTTCTACCCCACCGGCACGAAGTCCGGGACCGAGCTCGCGCTGTATGCGCAGTGGTGCAATGCCGTCGAGGGCAACACGACGTTCTACGCGGAGCCGACGCCGGCGACGGTCACCAAGTGGCGCGAGCAGACGCCTGACGATTTCCGCTTCGCCTTCAAGTTGCCGCGGACGATCACGCACGACAAGCGACTGCGTCATGTCGCAGTCGAGGTGCGCAGCTTCCTCGACGCGATCGAACCGCTCGGTGACCGGATCGGACCGATCCAGGTGCAGCTCCCGACCTCGTTCAGCCCACTCGACAGCGCCGCACTTTTCGCCTTTCTCCGTCGCCTACCGCTCGAGCGTCGATGGTCGATCGAACTGCGCCACACCGGATTCTTCGATGGATCGGCGAACCACCGACAGGTCGACGAGTTCTGCAACGAGCGAGACATTGGTCGCGTCGTCCTCGACACCCGACCGCTGCTCGCTGCGCCCGCCGAGTCCGACGCTGCAATCGACGAGCAACGTAAGAAACCGGCGTTGCCGATCACGCTCGACGCTGTCGGGCCGCACCCGATCATCAGGGTCATCGGTGGCGATGACATCGACGGCATCATGGAGGGCTTGCTTGCCTGGGAGCCCCTCGTTTCGGCATGGCTCGCTGAGGGTCGAGAGCCGCACGTGTTCGTGCATCAGCCGGAGAACCTCGAATCACCCGGCCTGGCCCGGGCGTTCCACGCCGCAGTTGCAGGGCAGGTCCCCACGCTCGCACCGCTCCCCGACCCACCTGACCAGCCGGGCCAGACGGCGATGTTCTGAGCCTGTCCGCCGTAACTTTAGAGGCGTTCGATGATGATGGCGGGGGCCATGCCGCCTGCTGCGCACATGGTGATCAGACCGAACTGCTTGTCCTGACGCTCGAGTTCGTCGAGCACAGTGCCGATCAGGATCGCTCCGGTCGCGCCGATCGGGTGGCCGAGGGCCATCGCTCCGCCGTTGACGTTGACCTTGCTCCGATCGAGATCGAGGTCACGCTGGAACTTCTCGGAGACGACGGCGAACGCCTCGTTGATCTCCCAGATGTCGATGTCGTCCTTGGTCATCCCGGCCTTCTGCAGCACCTTGAGCGCA
>JBBQUN010000513.1:0-1684 GCA_038212405.1 Acidimicrobiales bacterium
GGGCGCCGTGGTCGAGGTGGTTGCCGCCCATCAGCGGGCAGGGACCACTCGTCGCACGATCGTCCTCGGCGCCTGAGCGTCGGCCCGAGATGCAGCATCGCGTTGGCGTGGGAAGGCCGGCGGCGTCGACCTGTCGCTCTCAAAAGGTTCTTCCTAATGGGTGTTATTGAATAAGTGTGTTGTTTGCGGTTGAATCGATTGGCCAGTATCGTCGATAGACGTTGCTGAAAGCGGTCACTGATGTTCGAGAACACCTTGGAGCCCGATCGACGATGCTGAACCGGCGACGATGCCCAATCGGCGAGTCGCCCGGTCCAAGAATCGGCACGAACGACGGCGCCTTCACCGAGGGAGTCGGCCGACAGGGACTTCTCGGGAGAGAAGTCCTCCGACGAGAAGACGAGCAAGAAGAGCCGAAAAAACCGTTTCGCCGAGCGCCTTGGCGATGTCTTCGAGGAAATCATCGACCTGTGACCAGACCACCTGCCAACGATCGGCGTCTGAGCACGGCACGGGAGGTCGGTGAACGATGAGTGCCGAGATCCCCCAGATTCTGCTCGTCCTCGTACTCGTGATCGTCAACGCCGCGTTCGCAGGCACCGAGCTGGCCCTGGTCTCATTGCGCGAGGGCCAGCTGCAGCGCTTGGAATCCAAGTCGGCGACTGGAGCAACGCTGGCTCGCCTCGCTCGCCAGCCAAACCAATTCCTGGCGACCATTCAAATCGGTATCACCCTGGCCGGATTCTTGGCATCGGCGGCGGCTGCGGTCTCGCTCGCTGCTCCGCTCGAGAAGCCGCTTTCGTTCCTTGGCGGCGCCGCTGGACCAGCCTCGGTCATCGGCGTCACACTGCTGCTCGCCTACCTCACGCTCGTCTTCGGTGAACTGGTCCCCAAACGTATAGCACTCCAGCGGGCCGAGGCTTGGTCGATGGCCATGGCCCGACCGTTGGCGGCACTCACAACCGCTACCCGACCGGCGGTATGGATGTTGTCACGGTCGAGCGACCTTGCCGTCCAGATGCTCGGCGGCGATCCGAACCGCCAGCGAGCCGAAGTCACCGAAGAAGAGCTTCGCGACATGATCACCGGGCATGACAGCTTCACTGCCGAACAGCGCCTGATCATCGATGGCACCTTCGAAGTGGCCGACCGCACCCTCAGCGAAATCTTGGTACCCCGTAGCGCAGTGTTCATCCTCGACGCCGACCTCACCTGCTCCGAAGCGCTGCACTTGCTGGCTGCATCCGGTCACACCCGTGCGCCGGTGGCACCGGGGCAGAGCCTCGACGCGATGGTCGGCGTTGCACACCTTCGCCAACTGCTCGCCGGAGGCGACCAACCAATCATCACGGTCGTCGCCGATGTGCCGGTGTTCCCCGAAGCCGCCCGCGTGCTGACGACGATGCGCGAACTTCAGATCGCTCGGGCCCAAATGGCCCTCGTGATCAACGAGCACGGTGGCGCCGAGGGGATCGTGACGATCGAGGATCTCATCGAAGAACTGGTCGGCGAGATCTACGACGAGACCGACCCCGACCACGCGACCGTCAGAGCCGAGGCCGACGGCACCCTGGTCATCCCCGGCGGCTACCCGGTACACGACCTCGACGACATCGGCGTAACCCTGCCAGAGGGCAACTACGCAACGGTGGCTGGACTCGTCTTGGATCACCTCGGTCGAATC
>JBBQUN010000514.1:0-1683 GCA_038212405.1 Acidimicrobiales bacterium
GGTGTCACGTATCACCGCGTGGGGACGCGACCGCGAGAGCAAATGGATGCACGTCTGCGGCACCGTGGTCGCGCAGGAGCCAACCGGCGTACGTGAGCGTCCATCGAGAGTCGACGATGTCATCGATCAACAGCACCGGACGCCGGCGGAATACAGGGGACGGACACGTTCAGCCAAAGACCGTGGTCACGAGCCGCTGGAACTCCGGCAGATTGCGAGAGCCAGGGAATCGCTCCTCGAACATCGATAGCAACTCGCCGTAATACCAAGCCTGGTTGTCGCGATCGGCGTTGAATCGGGTCCACACCTCATCGCCGATGTTCTCAAGGTCCGTCGCGACCGAACGGAGGTTGTGGAGCTTGTCGGCGAGCGAGACGCGCAGCACCGACTCGGGTTCGGCACGGAGGCGGGTCACGTACGCCTCCTTGCGCTCCCGCCATGGCGGCTTGGGACTCTCGAGGGTGTCGCTCAGGCCGTCGACCATGACCGTAACCTCCGCACCAAAGCGGCAGCGGATCTCGTCCAGCGTGGCCTGCCCGCCCTGGTCTTCGGGGCCGTCGTGCAGGAGCGCGGCGATCGCCTCGTCCTCTGAACCACCGTCCTCGAGCACGAGCGCGCAGACGCTCAGGAGGTGAGACAGGTAGGGAATCCGCGTCGCCTTTCGCGCCTGCCGCGCATGGAGCTCGAGCGCGAAGGCCACGGCCTGCTCGAATCGGCGGCCTAGAATCGGCTCCGGGAGATCCTCGGATTTCGAAGGTGGAGGCGTGGACGGTTTCGCGCGCCACTCCACGACCCCGATGTCGTCAGGACGGATACCTGCCTCGAGCGATCGGGCGAACCACTCGATCTGCGAATGCTTGAGCGCATCGGACGGACCCTTGGACTCAATGGCGATCACGCGATCGCCGGACCACGCGAGGACATCGGGGTGGCCGCCGGCCTCACCGGCGAAGCGCTGAACCGAACGCACACGTTCCGGCAGATCCGCGAGGTCGGCGATGTAGCTTCCCCATGTCTGCCTGCCGCACTTGAACGACTGCACCCAGGCCGCGCCCCAGCCGGCGGCTCGGAGGCGCTTGACGATCTCGACTTCCGCACAGCTGAGCTCGCCCTGGTCGCCAACCACGCGGCCACCTCGCTTGTTGCAGTCCTCGGCCATGGTGAGCGGCGGGCCCTGCCACAGTTCGAACGCGAGCGGGACGACGCGAATCACGACTCCGTCTCCGACCGTCCGCCTGACAACCTCACCCGATGGGTGCAATGAGAGGGGCCAGTCCTCATCGGTGCTCGACGGTGCGCCCTCGAACCGGATTCGGCCTTCTCCCGCCATTGTTTCCTCCTGATCGGACGCGCGTCGCAGATGCTCAGCCTACGTCTCTGGAGAGACTGGATCGCGAGCATCCGCGGCAGGATGGACCAAGGTGATCGATGCAGTTAACCAGTCAATTCGTTCGACCCTCCAACCGGCATCAGCGATCGCCCCACCCGGGCGACCGGACGTCGTACCGCGCCAGTGCGCCTCGTACTTATGACTTGACGGCGGCAAGCGGTCAGTGATGATCTCCTCGATCTCGTGAAACGTCAGAGTGGGTATGACACTCTGATTTGGCCCCACTTGGGGCCGGAGTGATGGCCTGATTTGGCCCCACCCCCGAACCGTCCAGTCCCTACCCTCGGCTGACC
>JBBQUN010000515.1:0-1683 GCA_038212405.1 Acidimicrobiales bacterium
GGGCGACGCACAGCGGGGCCGTCGTTGCCGGGCTGGAGGAGTCGAGCGCCCGCTGTTGCCGACCCGGCCGCCCAGAAGAACGAAGCGGCCAGACACGCGGCACCGAACCCGGCCATGAGGATGCCGGGACGAATCATTGCACCGAAGAAGACGTCGATGATGGCCGAGATGATGGCCGTCGACGATGGTGCCAACTCGTTGGCCAGGAACGGAATGCCGAAGCCGACCACGATCCAGAACATCGCGGTGCCAAAGGCCCAGAACGCCACTCGCCGGAGGACGGCCGGGCGATTCTTGGCAAGGGCGAAGGCGGTGGCGGCACCGGCGATCGCAATGAACCCGAGGATGGTGGTTGCTTGTTCGACGAAGGACCGGATGCGCCCAAGAATGCTCAAACCACCGACCGGCAATTCGACCTCGAGCACCGGTGCCGCCGGCAACAACGCGTCGAGTTCGGGTCGAACCCCGACCAGGGCGGCTCTGCTCGCCGAACCCAGGGCGGCAGCGTCGACGTTCACTGGTTCGGCATTGCCCTCGAGCGCCGAACGGTGCACGTCGACGATCCCCATCCGCACGAGGTTTTCGACCTCGGGATCGTCGAGGGCGGTTGCTGCTGCTTGTTCGAGCAGTTGACGTGGCACGGCGGCTTCGCCGGGGACCGCTGACTCCATCGACGTGGCGAGCCGGCTGATCAGCGCAGTCCGCAGTACCTCGTTGTCGAGCACTTGATCGGCCAATCGCTCGGAGCGGTTGGGGTCGAGCACGGTATTGGTCAGGACAAAGCCCGACCATGCCACGCTGGCAACGACCAATGAGAGGCCAAGGATGAGTGCTGCTAGTCCTCTACGCACGAATGCTCTCCTTCGAGGTCGGGCCTGACGCTTGATTGTCTCACTTGATGGGTGGCGACGGGGGTAGCGTCGGTACGAATGTCGCAGATCGAAGCGCTCCTCATCTTTTTCGGCGGGATCTTCGCCGGTGTGATCAATTCGATGGCCGGTGGCGGGTCGCTGCTCACGGTGCCGTTGCTGTCGCTCGCCGGCGTTGATGGCCTCTATGCCAACGGCACCAACCGAGTGGCGGTTTTGATCCAAAGCGGGTCGAGTAGCTACGGCTATGCCCGCAAGAAGGTCGTCGGGTCTCGCGACGCCATACCGATCTTCGTCCCCGCCGTCGCCGGGGGATTGATTGGTGCTCTTGCCATCTCGGGAATCGACGACGAACTCTTCAAGAAGATCTTCGGCGTGATGATGTTCCCGATGCTGGCGCTGTCGCTGTGGAAGCCGAAGGCGAAAGCTGCTGCGAAGCCGTGGCCGCTCTGGTTGAACGTGATCGTGTTCTTCCTGGTGGGAATCTACGCGGGGGCCATTCAGGCCGGCGTTGGCCTCATCCTGCTGCTGTTGTTGTCGAGGGCGGGATTCGATCTGCTCGAGGGCAACGCAATCAAGACGTACGTGATCCTCGTTGTTTCCGCCGTCGCCGTCATCACCTTCGTCGTGCAGGGCCAGGTGCGCTGGATGCCGGCGATGGTGCTGTCGGCGGGCATGGCCATTGGTGGGTATGGCGGGTCACAGATCGCGGTTGCCGGTGGAGACAAGGTGATCCGTCCGGTTCTGGCGATTTCGGTTGTTGTGCTCGCGCTGAACATGATCGGTGTGTTCGGCTAGGCCCGGCCCCGGTCAG
>JBBQUN010000516.1:0-1682 GCA_038212405.1 Acidimicrobiales bacterium
ACCATGGGACCCGGCAGCTCCGGCACCTCCGCCGCCATCGAAGCCAGCCCCGACAAACAACAACGCATCATCCGCCGACGCCTCGACGAAGTCACCACCAACATGCAACAAACCATCGAAGGCATCAAAGCACTCGCCGAAACGCCCGCTCACACCGTGGCTGGGTCGTCGTCGGCCGGGTAGCCGGGACCGGCGAATGCCGTGACCTCACGCACATCGATCGGCAGATGGCAGGCGCCGCAAACCACCTCGGCCTGCATGTCATGATCACAGCCGGTGTGATGAAGCACGAGTGGGGTGCCTTCGGGGCCGGTGAGCCAACGATCACCCCACGCTGCCATCGCCGCCAGGATCGGGAACACTTCCCGCCCCTGCTGTGTGAGGCGGTACTCCGAACGAGGCGGGTGCTCCTGATACTCCACTCGACGCATCAAGCCCGCCTCGACGAGTTGGGTCAATCGTCGAGTCAAGATGTTGCGACCGATCCCGAGCTCGCTCTGGAAGTCATCGAAACGCCGAGTACCAAGACAGGCCTGACGAATGAGCAGCAGGTTCCAGTGATCACCCAAGAGCGCTGCGCTTCGAGCGATCGTGCATGGCCAGTCGGAGGTATCGGTTCGCTTCACGCCACCCATCGTATTCCGAGCGGTTCCATCACGAGACGGGCAAATGGTCCACAGGCCGTTCAGGCCCGGGCGCGGGTTGCCGTGCAGCGACGGTCCGGCCGCATCACCGGTCACTCTGTCAGGATTTGGCCTCGCCATTGGCGGCACGAGCGATTTCAGTGATCTCGCTCACATCGATGGTCGTCGGCGGGAAGCAGGCCTCCGGTCGCGCTGGGCTTCTCGACATCACCTCGGCAGTCGACGTCGAAGCTCGCAGCCAACTCCGCCGAGACGCGATCGTCAACGTTTTGTCCGTCCTGTCGTGGTTCAGCCCACCGGCGTCCGCGCTCCACTGCGCTGCCAAGTTCGGCGTCGCTTTCACTCACCAACGTGCGGGCAGCGCTGTCCGGCGACCTCACACTGCTCTTACCCATCGGTGGCTTCCTGATCGACCGAGCCGACGATGTGACTGGCGCAGTGCAGCATCGATGCCTCCCGAATCGCGCGCAACACCATCAGCGGGCCGTCACCGACCATCAACGCATTCCTCACTGACGTGAACAGCCGAACGGGCCAATAGCCACCACGACGATGCCTGGCGAGTGGACCTCGCCGAAGAGACCGGCGCAGTGCAATTGGCCCATGGTCTCGGTGGACATCCGGTTCTCCCGGGCGATGGACTGGAGGATCTTGCTGTCGGTTGGGATTCCCGGCTGATCGATGCAGGTCATGATGCAGCGAGCAGTCTTGGTGTCCCGACGACCGGTGCCCGAGACGTTCCGGTGTGCCAGACAATGAGCTCAGATCAGACAATGAGCTCAGATCAGACAATGAGCTGAGATCAGACAATGAGCTGAGATCAGGCGCCGGTGGGATCAGGCGAGGTCGATGTGGAGCGGAACAGCGCGACCGAGCGTGTGACCGACCGGCGAGGTAGCGATCACCTTGCGGTGGAGTGTCTCGATGACGTCGGCCGGGGCGTCGGAGTCGAGCTCGACGGTGGCCCGAATGGCGGAGTAGCCGGCGTGCCCGTCGGGGTCGAGGCCGAGGAACGTGTGCAGGTCCAGGTCGCCCTCG
>JBBQUN010000517.1:0-1666 GCA_038212405.1 Acidimicrobiales bacterium
CTGCTCGACGCGAAAGCGGACGTCATCGTCGGTGCTGCCTCCTCGGCCGTGTCGAAGCTCGTCATCGACAAGATCACCTCGAACAACGTGATCCAGTTCTCGATGGCGAACACCTCGCCTGACTTCACCACCTACGACGACAACGGCCTGTACTTCCGTACGGCCCCGTCCGACCTGCTCCAGGGCAAGGTGCTCGCCAACTTGGTGTCCGGCGACGGCAACACCAGCGTCAGCGTCATCTACCGCCAGGAAAGCTACGGCGAAGGTCTCGCCAACGCCTTCAAGGAGAACTTCGAGGCACTCGGCGGCACCGTCGACGAGTTCCTCCCCTATGCCGTCGACACCGAGAACTTCGATCCTGAGATCGACAAGCTCGTTGCCGCCGACTCCGACGCCATCCTCGTCGTCTCGTTCGCCGAGGCTGCGAACATCCTGACCACGATGAACGAGCGCGGCATCGGCCCGACGGCCAAGGCTGTCTACGGCGTCGACGGATTCATCGAAGGTGCTGCGGACGAACTGTCCGACCCGTCGATCCTTGCTGGTCTCCAGGGCACCTTGCCTTCGGTTGACCTGGCATCGATCACGGCGCTGACCGATCGTTTCGAAGGCGCCTACGGCGGTCCCCTCAACGTGTTCTCCTACGGCGCTGAGACCTACGACGCCATCGTGATCACGGCCCTCGCAGCCGAGGTCGCCGGAAGCGATGACCCCCTCAAGATCGCCGCTGAGATCAACGGCGTCACCAAGGACGGCGAGAAGTGCACCGACTTCGCCGCCTGCAAGGAACTCATCGCGGCCGGCACCGACATCGACTACGACGGCTTCGGCGGACCATACGAGTTCGTTGATGCCGGCGAGCCTGCGGCTGCCAGCTTCCGCATCGTCACCTTCACCGAAACTGGCCTCGACACCTCGCTCGACCAGTACGTCTTCGCCAGCTGATCCTGGCGTTTGATCGGTTCGCCGATCGAACGACGAACATCATCACCATGATTGGTGGCCGGACCTTCGGGTCCGGCCACCGGTCGTTTTGAGGTGCGCAGTCGCTGCGACTCCCACGACTCTCCTGCACAAAGCCCAACCACGAGAGGGCGAACCGAAGAGTGAACGCGAGTGTGGCCCGAGCAGATGCCCGGGCCACACTCGAAACCAGTTGGAGCTCGTCCGCTACTAGTGCGCCTTGGTCAGCGTCCCGAGGTAGAGCTCGATCACCTTGGGGTCGTTCAGCAGGTTCCGTCCGGTGTCGCTGTAGGCATTGGTGCCCTGATCGAGCACATAGCCACGGTCGCAAATCTGCAGACAACGACTGGCGTTCTGCTCGACCATGATGATGGTCACGCCTGTGTCGTTGATCTGCTTGGTCCGAATGAATACCTGGTCCTGTAAGGCGGGCGACAGACCAGCAGAGGGCTCATCGAGCAGCAGTACCGACGGTTCCATCATCAGCGCTCGGCCCATGGCCAACATCTGACGCTCGCCGCCTGACAGCGAACCCGCTCGCTGGCTGATCCGCTCACCCAACCGAGGAAACAACGACAGAACGCGATCCAACCGTGGACCGGTCGACTTCGGAGACAGAAAGCAGCCCATCTCGAGGTTCTCGCGAATCGTCAAACTGGGGAAAACATTGTTGTTCTGCGGTACGTACCCGATGCCCTGCTTG
>JBBQUN010000518.1:0-1658 GCA_038212405.1 Acidimicrobiales bacterium
TGCCACCCTCGATGTTCTCGATCATTGTCCCTGCGACTCCGGATGCCCCTCGTGTGTGCAGTCCCCCAAGTGCGGCAACGGCAACGAACCGCTCGACAAACACGCCGCGCTCGCCCTCCTCCACACCACACTTGGCTTCGACGAACCGTTCTGAGACGGCGATGGTCCAACGTGGTGGCAGCGGCGAACGTCACATTCAGCGGTGCTGAACCACCAATCAACAAATCTCCAGCCCTCTCTGAACCGCCGGCCTTCGCCGGCGACAAGAAGAAGGGCCAGTCGATCCTCGGCCCGGTCGAGCGACGATTCATCGACTGGGCAGTTCCGAAGGTGCCCCGCCCGATCCTGAGCCACCACCTCACTGCGCTGACCGCCATGTGGTCGGCGGGAACGATCGCCTTCGGCTACCTCGCCAGCGACAACCTTGCCTGGCTCCACGGTGTATCGGTCATGGTCTTCCTCCAATGGCTGACCGATTCGCTCGACGGCAGCCTCGGCAAGTACCGCAAGCAGGGATTGGTGAAGTGGGGCTTCTTCGCTGACCACATCCTCGATCTGATCTTCGCCGCCAGCATCGTGATCGCCTACTCGTTCCTCGTCGAGGCGTGGTGGCTGGAGTTCCTCTTCCTCATACTGCTACTGGTCACCACTGCCACCATGGCGGTGTCGTTCCTGTCGTTCGCCGCAACCAACCAGTTTCAGATTGCGTATTACGGCATCGGCCCGACCGAGATCCGCATTGGCTACATCGCACTCGATACCTTCGTGGTGATTGCCGGGACGGCCCTCTTCAGCTAGGACGTCCCGGCGATCGTTGCGCTGAATCTGGTGGCGTTCGCCGTCATGGTCGTCCAGACGAGCAAAGAACCTGTGGGCCCTCGATTACGAGGCCAACGTCGACGGCCAACCACGCCCATAGGTTGGGTCATCGCCACGCCGTCACGTCACGATTCGAACTCGATCGTCGCAACGGCGTTGGTCCCCGTGCGCGCCGCGAGCCAGTACGCACGGTCGCTCTGGTCGCTGGGCAACAACTCGACAGGGTCCTCACGCATCATCAAGCGCGGTCGTGCTCGGGCTCGGCCAGCAGACCCTCGGGATCGGAAGTTCGAACCCGGTGCCACCAGACAACGCCTTCCATTCATGGATGTCGCCATGCATCAGCACCGACCGTTCATCGAGGTGTGTCCTTCGGGGCTCCAACTCGCCGAGCGCCGCTTCGCTTTGCGGCTTCGCCGCAGGGACGAGCGAGCCCTTCCCATGTTCGGATGATGAAACCTTCGAGCCAGTGAGCTTCGTCGGCACCAGTCGGTAGGACGAGACCGGGAGCCGGACGCCACCTCCTCATCGCTGCCGAACAGAGGATCTCGTGCCGCCCCCATATCGGCAGAACCAACTGCTCCATCAGCAGCGCACCTCTCGCAACATCGCAGCGATATCGCTACGCACAGCCTTCACCATCAGCGTGACGAAGGACGTCGATCTCCTGCTTCGCCGCCGCGTTCACTTCGCTCGGTCGATCAGGTCAGGGAGTGCTACTCGACTCGCATCGTGACCTCGGCGCTCAGATCGACGTCGCCGACGAGGCGGCCGACCAACGGAACGTTCGTTGGCGACCGGTACGTCACGGTTGCCGTTGTTTGGTCACCACGGCTCGA
>JBBQUN010000519.1:0-1656 GCA_038212405.1 Acidimicrobiales bacterium
AGGGTCAGCCGGTGTATTTCGGGGACCTTCTCACCAAGCCTGGGTCTGGCATCGGAAGGATCGAAGATCTGCGGGGCCTGCGCATTGGCTGCAACGACCATGTCAGCCTGAGCGGCCATCACTCGCTTCGCTTTGCCCTGCGAGATCGAGGCTTCGACCCCGACTCCTTTGCTCGGCTCGTGTTCACCGGCGGCCACCATCGTTCCCTCGATCTGCTGGTCGATGGGCAACTCGACGCTGCCGTGATCGACTCGGTCGTGCGGACGGCACGGGCTCGACTCGACCCCGACGTGGCGGCGCTGTCGATCATCGAACGACTCGGGCCCTGGCCCGTGCAACCGCTTGTCGCCCGCTCCACGCTCGCCTCTGGAACCATCAACGACGTTCGCTGCTCACTCCTCGCTGCTGGACGACGACCCGATGTGCAGCGCGAGTTGGCCGCTGCTGCACTGTCACATTTGGTTGAGGTCGACGCCGGACATTACGCCCCGGTCCGGGCGGCCATGGCACGACGACATACGGACAAGCACGAGATCGGCGGACTCACCGCCAGCGTCGAGTAGCGCGAATCCGCCAGCGCACAATCGGTCGTCGATCCGAGTCCGAGACGATCTTTTCGTTCCCATGCGTGCACCACCCTCAGCACGCCACCGTGCACCTCGGCCTGAGTTCGGGCAAGTTCGAGAATGAGTTCGTTCTGTTCGACGCTGTGTGATGGATCGACCGCAGCGAGCACGTTGGCACCACGAAAGCCGGGGCGCAGTAACCAGACCGGACAATGACAGGCATCGACGATGCGGCGAGCGGCGGCGGCTCGACTCCCTGCGTGCTCGGCACGATCAAGATGTTTCGGAAGCGCTGCATGCCAACTCCTTGTCAAGTGATTGAAACAATGCCTACAACATGCCTTTTTCGAATGATATGTTCAGCTCATCTGATTCAGAACGAGGAGGTATTGTCGATCGAATGACCCGGCGACTACCTACCCCATTGCCTGCCGACGCTGCGAAGCCTCGCTGCGGCCTGGCCGGCGCATGGGTCCGCAGAATCGCCACTGTGGCCATCGTGGCTGCTCTCGTCTCGCCGGCGGTACGCAACCACGACAGCCTGCCACTGTCGACCTATCCCATGTATTCGGGAACCAGATCGAACATCAGCGCCTTCGTGACTGCGTCGGGTATCGACGCCCAGGGGAACCGAACGACGCTGTCGGCCTTGACCATCGCTGGAAGTCGTGATCGGTTGATTGCCCAGTCATTCCTCAACGACGCCGTCAGGCGGGGTGACGCCAACGACATCTGCACCGAGATCGCATCGCGAGTCGATCGTTCGCTTGCCGGCATCGAGATCGCCACCGAACGCCACGACACCATTGCGAGGCTCCAGCGTGAAGCGTCGCTCGAGGAGCGCGACATTCATGCCGCATGCGAGGTGCCTCGATGACGGCGTTCCAACGTCTCGGCTCGAATGCTCTGCTCGCCCCCATACAACGCCTCGACCATTGGCTCCTGAGCCCGGCACCACCAGAACGACTGGCGATGCTTCGTCTTGCTATCGGGGGCTATGCGCTCGTCAACCTCTTCATCAGCTTTGGTGAATTCGAGCGCTTGGCCAACCGGCCCGCAGATCAGTTCGAACCCGTTGGTCTGGCCGGAC
>JBBQUN010000520.1:0-1647 GCA_038212405.1 Acidimicrobiales bacterium
TCGACCTGCTGATCGGTGACAGCTCGAAGGCCAAGCGGGTACTCGGGTGGGAACCCGAAGTCGGTTTCGACGAACTCGTCAAGATGATGGTCGACAACGACCTCGCCCTCGAAGCAGCCAAAGCCGGCCGCTGAGCCGTTCTGCCGATCAACACAGCTGGCATGGCGCTGAGTCAGTCCCGCTTCTGGGTGGCTGCGATCGTCGGCGAGTTCCTCCAGTCAGCTCGAATCGACGTGCCGGCGTGCCCTGTCGGCTGATTCGTCCGGAGACGGACTAACCTCAGCGACTCGTATGGATGCACCGAACCAGGAGATGTCGCTTCGCGACTATGTATCGGTCGTCCTGAGCCGGAAGCTCGTTGTCATACTTGCTGTCGTGGGCGCCATCGTGGTCGCCGTCGTCTCGTCCGCTCTCCAGACGCCGGTCTACTCCGCAAGTGCCGAGGTGCTCGTCCAGCCCCGCGGGCAGGACGGCCTCTTCGAGGAGCAGGTCGTCAACCTCAACGATCGGTCGATCCAGACCGAGATCCAGGTCATCGAAGGTCAGGCCGTGCAACGGCGGGTGCAGGACGACCTGCAACTCGCCGACGAGCCGTCTGATGTGAACGCAGCGTCCGTCGGGCAGACCGACGTCATCGAACTCAGCGTCCGCTCGACCAATGCTGGCAATGCCCGGATCCTCGCTGATTCTTACGCGAACGCCTACATCAACGTTCGACTCGAACAGTCGGTGGGCGAACTGCTGGCCGCCAGCTCGCAGGTGCAGCAGCGGATCACCGAACTCGAAACCCAGCTCGGCGGTCTGGCCGAAGATGATCCGACCCGCAACGGGCTCGTCGCCCAACTGGCCAACTTCAACGTCACCCTCGACCAACTCCGCGTCGACCAGAACCTGCGGACCGGTGGAGCCATCATCATCAAATCGGCAGACTTGCCGGAGAGCCCGGTGGAGCCCACGCCGCTTCGCACGGCACTGCTCGCCGCTGTCGTTGGTCTGCTGCTCGGTCTCGGTGCTGCCTTCCTGCTCGACTACCTCGACGACAAGGTGCGCACCGAGGGTGATCTCGAGAAGCTGACACGCAAGCCGGTGCTGGCCGTCGTGCCGGTCGACCCGCCGCCGAACAACCTGCCGATCTCGATGTCCGAGCCTGACCACGCCGCTGTCGAGGCGTATCGCGGACTACGCACCAACCTGCAGTTCCTCGGGCTCGACGCACCGATCAAGGTCGTGCAGGTGACCAGCTCACTCGCCGGCGAAGGCAAGACGACCACCGCGGTCAACCTCGCCGTCGTGCTCGCCCAAGCTGGGCACCGCGTCGCACTCGTCGATGCCGACCTGCGCCGTCCGCGAGTGCATGACGTCTTTGCCATCCCACAGACCCCAGGGTTCACCGATCTGTTGCTCGGCGCCGAGGCCAAGACATCGGTCAATCACGTATCGATCGACGGGACGAACCAGCTGAGTGTCTTCACCGCCGGCACCGTGCCCTCGAACCCCAGTGAGTTACTCACGGGGCGTCGCACCCGCAAGCTGCTCGCCGAGATGGGCGCCTACTACGATTACGTGGTCGTCGACTCTGCGCCGGTCCTGCCCGTGTCCGACTCTGTTGCGCTCTCCACCGCTGTCGATGGCATGTTCGTCGTCGGC
>JBBQUN010000521.1:0-1618 GCA_038212405.1 Acidimicrobiales bacterium
CCCTCGACCACCTGACGGCGACGACTCAGACGTTCTTCGGGAGTTCGGAGAACGGCTTGGTCTTGTCGTCGTTCGGCTCCTTCGGGAGCCCGAGCACCCGCTCACCGATGATGTTCTTCTGGATCTGGTCGGTCCCGCCGTAGATGGGGGGCGCCTGGGCATACAGCGCCGCGCCGGTGACCATGCCCAAGAACGGATTGCCCGTTGCGGCGTCGAGCGCGGCTTTCTGCTCGTCGGTATAGGCGTGCAACATGCCTGAAGCGCCGAGGATCCGAAGGCCGAGATCTCGGCTGAGTCGAACCACATCACTCATCTGGAGCTTGCCGATGTTGGCCATACCGGGAATGTCGTTGCCCTGGCTGCGAGCGGCCTTGACCCGGTCGCTGTTGTAGCCACCGATGGCGTTGAGGGTGTGGAGCCGCATGAGGTCTTGGCGGATCGTCGGGTCGTCGAGCTTGTCGAAGCTCCGAGCGAACTGTACGAGCATCGCCTCTCTTGGTTTGTCTTCGGCCGTCTTCTTCCTGCTCGATGAGCGCTTGGCCCTTGCCTCCACGAGATCGCCGACTCGGCGCCCCAAGTGACCGGCGATGGTGCCTGGCGTGGCGGTGACCGCGCCGCTGCCACCACCAGCGCTCAACCCGGCTCGTTCGTTCATGAGCGTGGTGTTGGCAACCGCCCAGCCGTTGTGCAGCCCGCCGATCGTGTCTTGATCTCGCACGATGGCGTCGGTCATGAAGACCTCGTTGAACATTGCGTGACCGGTCATCTCATGGAGCGGTCGAATGTCGACACCCTTTTGATGCATGTCGATGGCAAACCAGGTGATGCCCTGGTGCTTCGGTGCATCCGGATTGGTGCGAGCGATGAGCATGCCCATGTCGGCTGACTGCCCGAGGGAGGTCCAGACCTTTTGACCGTTGACGATCCATTCATCGCCGTCTCGAACCGCCTTTGCCGCAAGGCCAGCAAGGTCAGACCCGGCACCCGGCTCGCTGAACAACTGGCACCAGGCCTGCTGGCCGGTGACGATGTCACGAACGAGCGTGTCGATCTGCTCCTGAGATCCGTGCGACGCAATCGTGGGCGCCGCCAGCATCAAGCCGAGACCGTTCGGTCCGCCAACAGCACCGAAGCTGGCGATCTCGCGAGAGACCGCAATGGCATCGGAGCGAGAAAGGCCTCGGCCGAAGGCGTTCGTTGGCAGTGTTGGAGCGGCCCAGCCTGCGAGACCCAATCGGTTCCACCACTCAGCGACGGTCAGGTCGGGATCCCAGTTCTCCTCGAGCCAGGCTCGAACCGCTTCGACGGGGCTGGTGGTTGCGGCGGCTTCCGTAGTGGTCACGTGGGTCCTTTGGTCGGGGGCATGACAGCTGGCTGAATTTGTTGCTGGCGAAGCGTAACGGTTCACATCGGCCGGCCCGAAACGCAAGGCCGATCCGATGTGCTCAAGTTGTCCGTACATTAGACCGAAGATGCAAACATGACGTCGATCGAAACAGCGGAAGTGGCGACCCAGACCGATGCGAAAGCGCTCGAGCGAAAGGGCCGACGCTGGTTGATCTGGTCGTTCATCTTCTGCCCATGTCACCTCCCTCTCTCGATGGCGGTGCTGGCATCG
>JBBQUN010000522.1:0-1599 GCA_038212405.1 Acidimicrobiales bacterium
ACAATCGACTCATGAGCAACGTCTCACTGACCGATGAGTTCGTGAAGCTGCACGACGCATTCGGCTACGGCCTCGACGACATGGAATGGCTCACACTCAACGCCATGAAGAGCGCATTCTGGCCATTCGAGCAGCGCCTCAGGATCATCAACGAGATCATCAAACCTCGGTATGCGGCGCTGCGAGCGTCGTCACTCTGATACCGAGAGCGACCTGACCGAGAACAGGTCGCCGGGCTGGCAGCCGAGCACGTCGCAGATCGCAGTGAGGGTCGAGAAGCGAATCGCTTTCGCCCGATCGTTCTTCAGCACCGACAGGTTGATCACGGTGATCCCGACCGCTTCTGCGAGCGCGGTGAGGGTCATTCCGCGCCGTTCGAGGAGTTCGTCGAGATGACAGTGCACCCGATGCGAATCCTCCGGTGGCATCAGATCATCCCTTCGACGTCATCTCGCAGCCCGACACCAACGTGCCAGACCGAGGCAAGGACTGCCACGCCGAGTCCAATGATGATCGGCATGAACGAAATCGACGCGGTGATCATCGTCATCTCTGCGGCGGCAGATCGTTGCAGCATCAACAACCTGCAGAACCCACCGACCAACTGCATAGCGGTCCCGCCAAGAGCGATGACCAACGCGAGCATCCAGAGCCGCCGCTCGTTCGCGGCAACAAACGGGTCTCCCCGCCGGGCGCTGCGAACAATCGAGAACACCAGCCAGGTGCCAACCAGCGGAACAAGGAAGTCGCTGACCTGCCAGATCACCCAGACAGCCCGTTGACTGGTTGAGGGATCGGTGAAGACGAAGTGTGCGGTAACGGGCTGACCGATCGTGACCGGCGCCTGGGCGGTCGCAGCATCGACGATTCCGTCGTCCACCACGGTTGTTGTGAGCCGGTTCCCGAAGTCCACGTCGAAATCGAGCTCGGCATCGACTGACGGCTGTGTGGTGCCGTACCAGCCGAGACCGGGCCGGTCGATGATCGAGCCGACGATGCCGATGACCGTGAACGCCAGCCCGATAGCCAGCAGGGTTTCGAAGGGTCGCACGGTGTCGTAATGACGAACGGTTGGGGTGTCGATGCCGGTCATGGAGCTGCCTCGTCGCGCTATCGGGTGCCGAACCCATCTCGGAGCATATCGACTGTCGATAACCCACTGAGAGAAGTGTGCATATCGAACATCGATATGTCAAGAGCTTCTTCCTTCGCAGCCTGGAGAGGTCGATCCCGGCCCGTATCTGCATCGAATGGTGCTCAACGGATGCCGTGACCACACCGGTGGGACGTCCTTGCGAGTTTGGCGTTCAATCAGCGGGCGGCGGTGGGAGCTACGGACATGGCGGCGTCCAAGGCTTTCCGGTGTCCGATCTGGCGACCGCGCTCGTCGAACTCTGCGCGTACGGAAGCGAGGTCGAGCTCGGCACGGGGCGGGCGTCGAGCGCTCGGTGCGAGGACGTGGTGGTGTCGCGTTCGACTTTCCACAGCGTTGCGTTCTGACCAGCAATCAGAGCTCGACCTGGCGCTGATCAAGTCGTCTCACGAACGTGTCGATACCCAGGCATGCCAATGGTCTCACCTCGATTCGCAGTGGCTTTC
>JBBQUN010000523.1:0-1590 GCA_038212405.1 Acidimicrobiales bacterium
GGAGCGTGCAAGTGATCGATCGGCTCGCGAGTAACGTGACGCCATGTTGGTCCGGGACGCTCGTGCCGAGGATGTCGAGAGCATTGGGAGTGTCCACGGAGAGGCGTGGCGGGCCGCGTACGCATCGGTCTTTGACGCCGAATGGCTGCGCTCTGCCGTCGCTGACCGCCGGGATCGTTGGGCAGCACTACTGCCGCGCATCTCAGCGAGTCCCGGACATCTCTTGGTTGCCGAGGACGACGGCCAGGTCACCGGATTCCTGCACGGTGGACCCACCGACGATCCGCGCGTCGGCGAGGTATTCGCCCTCTACGTACATCCGGCGGGGTGGGGCTCCACCGCTGCACCGCTGCTCATGCTCGATGGCCTCCGCCGGCTCAGGAGCGCCGGGTGCGAGGAGGTTGCCCTTTGGACGATGGCCGCCGCCGGCCGTGCTCAGGCCTTCTACGAAAAGTCGGGCTGGATTCAGGACGGCTCCACGAAGATGCACGACTTCGGAGACGGTCGGGAGCGAGTGCTTTTCAGATACGTCGCGCCGTAGGCGGGAGAGTCACTCGAGGCGAGACCGCAAGCCGAAACGGGTGTCGGTTGACCTGCCCGCAAGACGATCCGATCCAGAGCGCGTCTCGCAGCCGTGCTCACCCCGAGCCTGGCCAGAAGCCGATCCCGCGAACTGCTGCACGATCATGCAAGATCGACCGAAGGAGGTCTCATCCGTGACCGCAGTACATGATGATCACGATCAGTCGACTCTCACCCTGAGGCCGATCGAGGTTGCTGACGCTGATCGGGTCCATGATTGGGCTTCACAGGAACTGGCGTGTCGGTTTCAACCCTGGGGGCCGAACTCCCGTCAGGAGACCGAAACGTTCGTGAGGGAGGCCGCACGAACGTGGGAGTATCCGGACGGACCCCGTCTGGTTTGGGTGGCGTCCTCAGCTCTCGGGGTCATCGGTATGGGCGAGCTCAAGCGGAATACCCCTTCGTGTGCAGAGATCGCGTACGCCGTTCACGTCGACCACTGGGGGCTCGGACACGGGACCGAGATCGCGCGTCAACTCGTCAGTATCGCGTTCGCGGACCCGAGGGTGGAGCGAGTGCAGGCGACCTGCGACCCGCGGAATTTCGGGTCCGGGGCTGTCCTGCGGCGCGTTGGAATGGTGTTCGAGGGCACGCTGCGCCACACAGCCCGCCTGCGAGACGGGTGGAGAGACTCCGCGATGCACTCGATGCTCCGAGGCGAGTGGATTCTGCAGACCAACCATTGAGTGCCCCACCGAGACATCCCTTTGAGCGATGGGCGTCGCCATCTCGCACGACCCTTGTGCCTTCTGGGCCGACCTCCGTTTTCCAGATGCGCACCTCGTTGATCGAGTCGCGGGAGGGCCGACGGCTCTTGACAACAGCGCGCGAGGCCCCGAAGCCGACCGCGGCGGCGGCACTGTTAGACCTCACCCGGGCAAGCGCTTCGGCGTTCACTTTCGAGTCGCCGTTGCGGCGGTAGACAGCCGAGTTCTGCGCGCGCCACCGGTAGCCAGTCTTGCGACCAACGCCGACCCGCCTGCAGGTCTCGACGGTCCCGACACCAGC
>JBBQUN010000524.1:0-1589 GCA_038212405.1 Acidimicrobiales bacterium
CCGCCGCGAGCTCGCCGACGCCGGCCTGGTCGGCTCGATGGGACGGGTCGCCTCGGCCGGTGACAACGCGGCGATGGAATCGTTCTTCGCGCTGTTGCAGAAGAACGTCTTGGACCGTCAACGCTGGGCCACCCGCGACGATCTACGGGTCGCGATCATCGACTGGATCGAACGCACCTACAACCGGCGACGCCGGCAGCGTCGACTCGGCAGACTGACCCCCGTCGAGTTCGAGCTCGCACTCCACAACGACCGCCTTCAGGCGGCCTGAAGCTCTTATCAACCGTCAACCGAACCCTGGGCAGACCCCTTCGTCAAGAAGTCGGGATGGAACCGTGCCGTCCTCTGCGTGTGCGAGTGAGCCCAGAGCAGCATTCCGACCGTGAAGCACTGATCCAGCGTGACGCCAGTGGCCTGACGAAATGCCTCCTCATGCGCCGAGGCCAAGTCGGGATCACGGCGGCGAGGAAGGTCGACCCACAGCGAGTGGTACCGGGCGATGGCAGTACCGGTCTCAGCGGTGCTGTTGAAGTGCTGGTTCGCGATCACCTCCAGCGAGAGCTGAGCCGGCATCGACCCCCAGCGCTGTAGGTCGTCCGATGCGCTCGTACCGAGGTGCCATGCGATACCGAGGCTCGCAACAATGGCTACCTGGAGGGCATCTCGTTCAGCCGGCACAGACCTCGGCGCACCTGCGAGAAGTGCGAGCTTCGCAACAGCAAGCAGTGGCTGCGGTGCGAGGAACAGCCACCTGTCACGGACAAGGGCCGATGCGACGCGCTTGGTGTTGCCGACACAGAAGTCCGCAACGAGCCGCAGCTGCGCTTGCCGATCAGCTACTCCCTCCCTGCGCAGGAAGACCATGAGTGCACCGATTGCCGACAGCAGGTCTGCAAGCGGCACTTCACTCACCATTTGCTGAAGTTCAGCGAGCGAGTAGACCCGAGCCAGCGCCTGCTCTGACGTCATGTACACGGCCATTGCGTGCAACGGCTCCGGTACACAGCCCTCCGGGACAAGCACGCCCGACGGCATGACATCGAAGGGTCGACCGAGTACCGGCACCGCCGCCCCCGGCCACCGCACCACTGCCTCGTCGGGAACGAGCAGCGGGGGCTTCGATGGCCCGAACTCGTCTCCGGCGCCGAATAGCCGACTCAGCGCAAGGAGCTGTTGCCCGAACTCGACAGGCGCCTCTTCAGCCGGACGTGGATCCAGATGACGGTGACGGCTCGGGATGCGATTCATGAGTTGGCCTCAACGGCCGGGTCCCATGCGGACCCGGCCGTCAGGTGGGCTGTGGTGGACACGGCCGACATTCGATGTCCGATTCCGTGACATTCCTGTCCGACCAGGACATCCCTCGGGCCAGAACCCCAGGGACATTCCCTGGCCGTTCACATCAGCTGCACCCGCTGGTCGAGCCGCAGCTCGGGCACGCGTGGCAGGAGCCGGCCCGGTTCATCTGGACCCCGCACGTCATGCACATGGGGGCGTCGATGCCGGCGATCGCACGGGGTGCGGCCGGGGCCGGCGGCTCCTCGAGGAGCGTCGAGGCCGACTCGATGGACACCGGGTCGGGGGTGACG
>JBBQUN010000525.1:0-1569 GCA_038212405.1 Acidimicrobiales bacterium
GTCATCGGCGCCGACCTCGACGAACGGCGCAAGATCGGGATCGACGATCACGGCAACGCAGTCAGCGCGATGGATGCGTTCCTTGGTCGCAGTGACGAACTCGTCGAGCGACGCAAGGCGCATCGGCAGCGGGAGCACCACGAGTGTGGCGCCGCAGAGCCAGACGGCCTGGAGCGAGGTGACCAGGTGTTGGGTGGTGGGACCGAGCAGCGCAACGTGGTCTCCATGTTGGACACCGCGGGCCTGAAGGGCTGCCGCCACCGCTTTTGCCTGCTCGTGCAGCTCGCCCCAGCCGATCGAGACCGGCTCGGCGCCGGTGACGAAGGTGATGCGACCGCTCCCCTTCGCTGCGTGCTCGATTCTGCTCACAATGGTGTTCACGGAACTCTCAGACCTCCTGTCCGCCGTGAAGGTTACGCCGCGGTAACAAGTTTGTCGTGTTTGGTCTCGCCGCGGCCTCTCACTCATTTTTCGGATCCGGTGGTCGACGTTGTGGCGTCACATCACAACGCTCGAGGATCTCCGTTGACTCTCCACCCAATTCACCAACGACGTCGGTCGCAATCCCGGCGCTTCATCGCCGCTGCCGCCAGCATCGGCGTGGTGGCGGGCGGCATGTCGTTCGCCTCGGACCCGGCATCGGCCGATGCGCCGATGGCATGCCTCGAGGTCGACCGTGCCGAGGTCACCCCGCTCGACTTTGCGAAGCCAACAGGCACGATGGTCGGAGCAGGGACGGACATGGTCGGTGCGACCGCCATGTACGAGAACGTGGGATCGGTCAACGGCCAGTCGATCGACGCTCGAGCCACCCTCGACGCCATCGACGGCGGCGACATCGAGTTCGAAGACTCGATCAGCAGTGACGCCAGCCTCCTCCTCGATCGTTCCGCTGACACGATGACCGCCACCATCACCTGGGACTTCTACGAGTCGGGCCTTCCGTCGTCGCCAGTGCCCGCCCGGTCCAGCTGGGTGATCAGCGACCTCGACGGCAGCCCCCTCGACGACAGCGGCCGAGAATCGCTTTCGCTCACCACAGCGAACCCCGATTCGGGCTTGGTCTCGGTGCGGACCCCCACCACCGACGGCGCGACCGTCGATGCGTCAACCGTTCCCGTGACGATCGTCGGCAACCTCGAGCACGACGATTGGTTCGCAACACCACCGGAAGCGTCGTGGGTCGAGCTCGACTTCGCCGAGGTGAGCAGGTTCACGATCACCTATCACCTCGGGTCGGGCCGGTCGGGGGCTCGCTACACCCACACCGGAAACGGCGACCTCGCCTTCACCGGAGCAACCACCTGTGTCGAGGCTGCCACCAACCTCGTCACCGAACATGAGGCCCCCGAGGCCGCAACCGAACCAGACGACCCGTCCGACACCGAACCCGACACCCAACCCGACACCCAACCCGACACCGTGGCCCTCTCGATCAGCTCGGCCAGCGTCGTGCCAGGCGAGCAGGCAACGATCACGATGGCGCTTCGCAACAACGGCATCAGTGAAGCCGCCGAGCTGGCCGTGTCGCATTCCCTGCCCGCCAATACGGCCTTGGACGCCGCCGCA
>JBBQUN010000526.1:0-1562 GCA_038212405.1 Acidimicrobiales bacterium
TTTCATCACCTCTTGCTCGATGGCTGGTCAACGGCGAGAGTCGTTGGCGAGGTGCTCGACTGCTACGAGCACGACCGCGGCGCTGCAGATGGGGAGCTCGGTTCGGACTTTCGACCGTACCTCGAGTGGTTGGCCGACCAGGACCACGGCGTCACCACCGAGTTCTGGCGAGCGCAACTGGCAGAGGTGACCGAGCCGACCCTGCTCGGTAGCGGCCACCGGACTGGCTCTGGCTCTGGCTTCGAGCGTGCTCGTATCGACGCCGAACTGTCGTCCGCCGACACCGATCGGGTGCGGTCGGCGGCGGCTGGTCATCGGGTCACGGTCAACACCATGGTGCAGGCGGCCTGGGCTCGAACCCTCGCCCGGTACAGCGGTCGAAACGAGGTGGTGTTCGGGGTGACCGTGTCGGGTCGTCCGCCCGCACTCGATGGGGCCAACGATTGCGTTGGCATGTTCCTGAACACCCTGCCCTTCCCGGTCACCCTGCCCTTCCCGGTCACCCTGCCCTTCCCGGTCACCCTGCCCTTCCCGGTCACCCTGCCCTTCCCGGTCACCCTGCCCTTCCCGGTCACCCTGCCCTTCCCGGTCACCCTGCCGTTGCCGACGACGGGCCCTGCCCTCACGCGTACCGCCAGTTCCGAAACGGCCACCTGGCTTCAGGCATTGCAGCGACAGCAGCTCGATGTCAGCCAGCACGGACATGCCTCATTGGCCGAGGTCCAGCGTCTTGCCCCGACGCCTGGCGCAGCGACTGCCCTGTTCGACTCCATTCTCGTTTTCGAGAACTACCCGATGCGCGCCGATACCCCCGGTACCAGCGTGCATGTCGCGCACTACCGCGTGTTCGAGCAAAGCCACTACCCGCTCACGATCATGGCGGGCGACGTGCCAGGCAGCTCGGCTCTTGGCTTCATCGTGGTCTATGACGAGTCGGCGCTCGCTCCGTGGTTCGCCTCACAACTGGTCGACGACTTCGTTGCCGAACTGGTGGCACTCGCCGACGGCGCTGACGATGCTGACGATGCTGATGCTGGTCGCATGGACGGTCGAGCTGGCGCGGCGCGTCGGTCGAGCGATGCCGTTGCCGAAGGCGACACTGAACTGTCAGCAACCATCACCAACAGCGTCGACCGTTCCACCGTCGATGGCGCCTTCGCCCACCGCGCCATTGCGAACGCCAACGACCCTGCCGTACGATGCGGGACCGAGACGCTGACCTTCGCCGAGCTCGACGCTCGTGCTGCGGTCGTGGCCGGCGAATTGCGACGTCGAGGCGTTGGCCTCGAGATTCCTGTCGGCATCGCCATCGAGCGCAGCATCGACATGGTGGTGGCCATTCTCGGCGTGGTGCAGGCCGGTGGCTGCTATCTCGCGCTCGACCCGTCGCATCCGCCCGCTCGCACCGCCGGCATCATTGTCGACGCTCAGGCACCCATCGTCCTCGTCGCCGACGACGCAGCCATGATCGCCATGAACGAAACGCTTGGCGCGAATCACGATCACGCTCCTCAGATCCTCGATGTTCGCAAGGTCACCGGCAACCCGACAGCGAGTCTGGA
>JBBQUN010000527.1:0-1561 GCA_038212405.1 Acidimicrobiales bacterium
GTCGCGGCCGACATCATGGTCCAGGAGTACGGCAAGTACTTCGACATGAAGACTGGTGTGTTCCGCGGCGGGTGTCTGACCGGGCCAGGTCACTCCGGTGCCGAACTCCATGGTTTCTTGGCCTACCTGATGCGGTGCACGGTCATCGGTCGTCCCTATTCGATCTTCGGGTACAAAGGCAAGCAGGTCCGCGACAACATCCACTCCGAGGATCTGATTGCCGCATTCGATGCGTTCGCAAAGAACCCTCGCGTTGGTGAGGCCTACAACATCGGTGGTGCTCGCACGGCGAACTGCTCGATGCTCGAAGCAATCGACATGTGTGAGACCGTCGCCGGTCGCAAACTCGACTGGACATACGTCGACGACAACCGAATCGGCGACCACATGTGGTGGATCTCCGACATTTCCAAGTTCCAGTCCCACTACCCGGACTTCAAGCTCACCTACGATATCGACGGCATCATTACCGACATCTATGAGCGGGCCTCTGATCGATGGCTCGCAGAGGCAACAGTGTGAACGACGCAATGGACAGCAAGGGTGGAACGATCGAGCGTCTGAATGTGTTCGGCATCGGTGTCTCGAAGACCACCTACGCCGAAGCCGCCGACGCCATCGTTGCGGCGGGTAAGCGTCGTCAGTCCTTCGCCATGACCGCGCTCGCTGTACATGGGCTCGTCGAGGCGGTCACCGACGACGCGTTCGGTGATGTGATCAATCGCCATTTCGACCTCGTCACCCCCGACGGTATGCCGGTGAAGTGGGCCATGAATCTCCTGCACCGCGCCAAGTTGACCAACCGTGTCGCGGGGCCGGAAGTGATCTGGCACGTGTTCGAGCGGGCCGAGCGTGAGGGCGTTTCGATCTTCCTCTACGGATCGACGGGGGAGACCTGCCGCCTGTTCGCCGAGGCCATCACGACTCGGCATCCAAACCTTCTGATCGCCGGTATCCAACCCGATCGCTTCCGAGACGCCACGCCAGAGGAAGACATGGCCGACATCGAGGTCATCCATGACTCCGGCGCCGGCATCGTGCTCGTCGGGCGCGGCTGTCCTCGCCAGGAACGCTGGGTTGCCGACCATCGGGGCACGATCGACGCCGCCATGATGGCCGTTGGTGCGGCCTTCGATTTCGGTGCGGGCCTCAAGTCCCGGCCGCCTGCGCTCATCCAACGCCTTGGCCTCGAATGGGCATGGCGCCTCGCTGCGGAGCCGAAGCGGCTTTGGCGTCGCTATCTCAGTACGAACTCTCGTTTCATCATGCTGCTGTTGCAGGCAATGATCCGTAGAGTGACCGGAACGACCGGAACGGCCATTCCGACGCCCGCCCCCCTCGAGGGTTCGACGAACCGCATCGATGCTTCAACGAGACATACCCGTTCTGCGTCGATTCGGTCGATTTCCTCGCAAGACAACACAACGGTTGCTGCCCCATGATGTACGAACCTGGATCGGTTGCGCAGGACGCGCCTGGACTCGAAGATTACATCGGCGCAGTCAAGCGCCGATTCATCACGGTCTTGGTGTGCGCTGCGGTGGGATTGGTGCTTGCCAAC
>JBBQUN010000528.1:0-1542 GCA_038212405.1 Acidimicrobiales bacterium
CCGGCGATCATCCACATCGAATCCGCACGGTCGAGTCGGGCGGACTGGATGCGATCAACACTCGAGTTGTTGGCCGACGAAACCCAACACGCCCGGCCCGGCAGCGAAGCAATCATCAGCCGGCTCTGCGACATCGTGGTAATTCAGGCGATCCGGAGCTGGATCGAGAACGACCCTGATGCTCGAACCGGTTGGCTCGGCGCCCTCCGCGACGCCCAAATCGGCCCAGCGATGGCCCGGATCCACGCTGACCCCGCTCGGAACTGGACAGTGGCAGCACTCGCCAACGAAGCCGCCATGTCTCGAACAGCATTCTCAGCTCGATTCAGCGAACTGGTCGGCGAGCCCGCAATGAAGTACGTGACCACGCGCAAGATGCACGTCGCATACGACCTACTGCGCAAAGGGCAGACAGTCTCTGCAACGGCGGCCAGCGTCGGCTACGACTCGAACGCAGCCTTCAGCAGAGCCTTCAAACGAGTCATGGGCGAACCGCCACGAACTGTCAGATCAACATCGATCTGAAACCTCCGCCCGGCCAACAATCTCAGCTCCCAAGGCTCAAACATCCTTCGCCCGAACCACTCCAGCCGAAGCACGATCTGGGCGGGTCGGACCGATCGTGAAGTGAGCCCCGGTCTCTGATCCAGGTAATACGTCCCCCGCCGCGTGACCCGGTTGTATGAGATTCAGGCGGCGGTTGTTGCTTCGGTATGACGGCGTTCGAACTCGGCTGGTGAGATGTTGCCGAGCGCGCTGTGTGGCGTCGTGTCGGATTGTAGAACGCTTCGATCCAGTCGAAAATCGCAGTCGACAACTCGAGGCGGGTCGACCACTTCTGACGGTCGAGTAGCTCGGTCTGCATCCGACCCAGAACGATTCGACCATCGCGTTGTCGAACGCGTCGCCGACGGTGCCGAGCGAGTGAATGAGCCCTTCTGCGCGGATCTTCTGAGAGAAGGCCCGTGCGTGTATTGCGGGCCGTGATCGGATTGCAGCGTCTTCCCTCGGCAGGTCGTCGAGCAGCGACGGCCATGCCGAGCGCACTGTTGACCATCGCCGTTGGTTGCTCGGCGACGCTACTCGCGAAGCGGTCAGTGCCTGCCACGCCGTCTCGACGCGCTAGCGGTGCACCTCGTCGCCGTGTCAAACCGCCCGTTCGAGGGCGACCGGTTCGAGCATGACCTCGAAGGCGGAGCCTGTGCCAACACCGTCCACCTGACCGGCTTCTGCTCGGTCGCAGGCCGGTTCGTCGGGGTGGCTTATTCGGGTACGGGTAACGCGGTCCCTTCCGCAACCCCTACAGAACGCTCGTGCTCCGCTTCGAGGACTTCGACATCGAGCACGGCCCCGACCTCGCGGTGTATCTGGTCCTCGGAGCCGACCAGATCTCGTCCCCTGGGGGCTCGCTCCGTCTCGGGGCGCTCAATCGCTGCGCCGGCGACCAGAACTACGACCCTGCCGGTCGGCACCGACCTGGCCGCTGGTACTGGCCCGGTCAACACCCGGCCTCAGCTGACTGGGATCGTTGGTTCGTCGTCG
>JBBQUN010000529.1:0-1529 GCA_038212405.1 Acidimicrobiales bacterium
CCGTCATCGGCTTCGGCGGCTCGTACGTTGGCGATGATGCGATGGGTGGTCGACTGGGGCGACTCGGTCCACGCTGTCCCGTCCATCAGCGCGTCCACGCGTTGTGAGAGCAGGAACCAATCGTCGTTGATCAAGAACAGATCGGTTCGGGCATCACCGCCTGGTCGATCGGTCGAAGGGATCCGATAGCGGGCGTCGGGAGTGAAGTTGGCGAACCAGTCGCGGAGCTGCCAGGTGTCGAGTAGCTCGGCATCGAGATAGAGGAACTCCTCGACCTCGGTGCGCAGGTGCGTCGAGATCATGATGCGACCTCCGCTCCGTCTGGTGTTGCGTGTTCAGGCCGGTTGCCGAGCACCCGGGTGTCGTACGGAAGATCGACTCGGCCGGCCCGCTCCATGATCGGCACCTCGAGCGGATGCACGGTCCCGGTCATCCGTTTGTCCCACTCCCGCCAGAAGGCACGCATCTGGAGCTCGTCGAAACCGGTGGGGCTGTTACGCACCATGCCTCTCGAGATGTCGTTCCATGGCGCATACTCGTGGGCGGCGAAACCCTGTTGACATCGCTCGAGCGCTTCGATGTCGTCGGGTGTTGCGAGACCAGCCGGCCCCCAGAAGGTCAGGAAGTTCTCCTGTCGCATGTTCTGCAACGCCGGCACGTCGTCGGAGGGCTGCAGGCTCCACGCCGTGATCTCCATGTAACCGGGGCTGACCGGATAGTAGGTGCGCAACGTGATCCCCATGATCAGATCGACGATGGCGAAGTTCGGGAAGAGCACCAGGTTGCGACCGGAGAACATTCGGTTGGCCCAGGCCTCACCGAACTTGGCGGCGAAGTGGTTGCGCCGGGCGATTTGCGCGTCGAGCGCTTCCTTGGTGGTGAGGTCCCGACCCAAACCGGTGTTCTGACCGCCGGTTCCATCCGTGCCACCGATGACGGCGTGACCGTTGCCGAGGTCCCAACCAAGCGACGCCCCGCCGCCGGCTGCGCCGAACACCTTCGACAAGTCCTTGCCGGACTCCTTGAGCATCGCCAGGTACCGATGGTGGGTGGTCATGGCGTGATAGCCGTCGTAGCTGTTCTCGCTGAGCAGCTTCCAGTTGGCCTTGGCCGAATAGAGGTGCGTTCCGCCGATGATCCGCATCCCGGTGTCGGACTGGTCGGCGAACAGGTCGAGGACGTCGGTTGCCCCGCCAAGATAGGAATCCAACGATTCGATCTCGTCGGTCCACGACAGGAACACGAAGCCCCGGTAGGAGTCCACCTTCGGCGGCCTGGCCAGGCAGAGGTTGTGACGATCGAAGGTCTCGCCGTAGGAGGCCTCATCAGGCAGCGCCACCAGCGTGCCCTCGGTGTTGAAACTCCACCCGTGATAGAAGCACTTCAAGAATCGACCGGTGCCTTCGGGGCGGGTCTCGATCTGCATACCGCGATGCGGGCACGTGTTGAGGAACACGTTGATGGTGCCGTCGGTGTGCTTGGAGAAGATGATCGGCCGACCCCCGACCTTGCGGGTGCGAAAATCGTGC
>JBBQUN010000530.1:0-1522 GCA_038212405.1 Acidimicrobiales bacterium
GTAGATGGCCTTCAGGCCCTCGTCGATGCTCGGAATGCCCGGAGCCCTGTGCCGCGCGACGCGGCCGACCTGGTACGTGGCGGTGTGCACTCGGAGCTGGCTGTCGACCCAGGAATCGATGCGCCGGTCGAGTGAGCCGACACCGAGGTCCGGGATGACAGCGAGCGGAATGGCGAGTTCGACCTCGTGGTCGATGGCGGTGCGGACGAGATCGTTGATGTCGTCGAAATACCGGAACACGGAACGGTGCGACACGCCTGCTCGGTCGGCGATGTCGGCCACGCTGGGGTCGAGTTCGCCCTCGCGCACGATGTCCAACAGCGCCACGATGACCCGCTGTCTATTACGCGTGCGGCGCAGTGTGCGACCATCACCCTCCTCTTCGGCCGACATGTCGACGTCGACCGTTGCTGCTTCTGGCCCGATGCCGAGCGCAGCTCGAATGGCGTCGCGCTCCGCAATCTCCGGCCCGCCGGGAGTTTCGGTCATTGAACCCTCCATTCCCCTACGCTACGTCAAGATGACCAACACGGTGGGTAGTGAAGGGCTTTCTTCTCGTCGACAAGTCCACGTCACGCTCGATGCTCCCGATGGCACCCAGCTGCCACTCTGCGGCTGGATGGGTGCGCAATGAACTCGAACAGCGAGACCGATCTGTTGGTGCGTGTTCGCAAGCTCCTCGACAAGGCCGAGGCGACCACGAATTCGCACGAAGCGGACGCATTCTCGCGCAAGGCAGCCGAACTGATCGCCGCGCATCGTATCGATCCGGACCGCCTCGCCGGCGTCGATGCCACTGATGACCTGCGGGTACGCGAGATCGAGATCGGTCGTGGGGCCTATGTGCGGGCCCGACTGGCGCTGCTGCAGGCGATTGCCGACACGAACGATGTTCGTGTCGTGTTCCAGGCCCGGCCGCACGGTACGGTCGCCATGGCGGCAGGTTTCCGCAGCGACCTCGACGTCGTCGAGGTGATGTACACCTCGCTGCACCAGCAGGCCAGTTCGCAGATGGCGTCGGTCAAACGCCAGACCGGCGCGGCGACGCAACGCTTCAGGCGGTCATTCCTGTTCGGATTCGCAGAGCGGATCGGTGAAGTGCTGGGCGAATCGAAGCAGCGAGCAGCGGCTCAGGTGCGGAGCAACGACGCTGCGGTGACGACGGCCCGGGCGCTGGCGATGACGACACGCAACGATCGAGTCGAGGACTTCGCCGCCACCTCGTTCGGGCGAGTGCGTACAGCGCGTGCCCCGAGCGCTGCCCAAGTCGGAGGGTGGGGCGCGGGTGCGGCTGCGGCGAACCGGGCCGATGTGGGCAGGACCCGGCTTCCTGGGCGCGGCGCCATCGGGCGGGGAGGTCGATCGTGAGCGATGCCGATCACGCCGCGCTCTACGCCGCAGAACTTGCCGCGTTCGACGGAACGAACTTGGAGCAAATGCAACCGTTCGAAGTGATCGAGGCAGTCATCACCCAGCTCATCGACGGTGATTGGTGGCCGGCCGGCCACGTCGAGGTACGGCG
>JBBQUN010000531.1:0-1514 GCA_038212405.1 Acidimicrobiales bacterium
GGCCGGAAGTTGGGCCGAGACCTTGATGCAACGGACGAGGACAGCACTCAGCACACCATCGCCAACGACCAGGAAGACGAACGCAAACATGAGGAACCGCAGTCCGCGGTGTCCGTCCATCGACAGCAGATAGAGAACGGGTGCGATGGCAATGAGCACCCACGCTTCGGACATGAACATGACCCGGCGGCGTTTCACGACCGATGCAGTAACGAGTGTCGACGCCGCCGTTGATGCTCGTCCTCGAGTAGCGGTCGTCACGAGACGAGTCAGCGGTTGACGACGGGAGCGTTGGCCCGCTCGGTGGCGGCGACGACCCGATGGTTCAAGGAGTCCAGGGTCACGCCTGGCTCGATCAGACGATGGGCGAGACAGGCGGGTGCCAGCGTCTTGATGTCGTCGGGCACCACGAAGTTTCGGCCTTCGAGCACGGCCAGGCCTTGCGCCATCGTGATCAGCGCTCGGGAAGCACGGACGCTGACGTAGCCGTGCTGGCGAACGTCGTCACAGATGTCGAGGAGGTATTCGGTGACTGCGTCGGCAACATGCACCGCTGCCACTGCGTGGCGTACCTGTGCCCATGCGTTGGCCGGGAGAGCCGCAGTCAGCTGACTCGCCAATTCGGGTCCGCTTGCTTGTCGAAGAAGCTGGCGTTCGGTTGCGCGATCGACTGTCCCCAACGAGAGCGCGACTTCGAACCTGTCGAGCTGGCCCGATGCCAACTCGAAGGTGCCTGAGGAACCAGTTGGGTTCATCGTTGCAATGACGAGGTACGGGTCGGGGAGAGGGCGAATGGTGCCTTCGATCGAAATCTGGCGTTCCGCCATGACCTGGAGCAGCGCTGATTGTGAGCGAGGGGAGATGCGATTGATCTCATCGACCAGGATGACGTTGCCGAGGAGCGGACCCGGTCGGTAGCGCCAGTCGCCGGTCTTTTGGTCGAGGACGACCGAGCCGGTGAGATCGGTTGGAAGCAGGTCGGGGCTGCCCTGCACTCGACGGAACTCGCCACCGATCACCCGCGCTGCTGCCGAGGCCAAGGTGGTCTTGCCAACACCGGGTACGTCATGGAGCAGCACGTGACTGCCGGTCATGATCGCCGCAGTCATGACCCGAACCTGGCGCGGTTTTCCGATCAGGATCGAGCCGAGTTGCCGCTCGATCTGATGCCCGACGTCGCTCAGCGATGGCCTCTGATCTTCGGTCGACAGCAGCGGCGAGTGGACCGGTTCTGGTCTGCCGGGCATGGGAGAATGCAGCGTCGACGAAGAGGACATGGCCTGGTCATCGACGCGCTCTCGGCCCTCCTTGAGAAGTGCGACGAGCGTTCGTTGGTGCCGGCCGAGGTCTTGGTCGAGTGACGACGTGGCGGCAGCTAGACACCCCAGGGTCGCAGGGTGTCAAGCTGCGAGCTGAATTTGTTGTTGGCGGTGGGCCCAGGCGGTGTGTTCGTTGTAGTGGGTCTGTGCTTTGAGGCATCCGTGGAGGTAGCCGACGAGCCGGTTCCCGAGGGC
>JBBQUN010000532.1:0-1501 GCA_038212405.1 Acidimicrobiales bacterium
GCACCCACCAAGTTCGGTGCGTTCTTCGATCCGCTGGCCGACAAGCTCGTGGTGCTTCTCGCTGGTTTTGCCCTCGTCGACATCGGTCGCTTTCCGATGTGGCCGATGCTGATCATCCTCGTTCGAGAGGTCGGCATCCAGGCCTATCGCTCCTATTGGAGTCGCCGAGGACTGGCCATTCCTGCCCGCCGCTCGGCCAAATACAAAGTTTTCGTGCAGGGGATCGCCATTGCTGCTGCGATGTTGCCGCTGCTCGATGGAGCGCTGTGGGTCGCCGATGCCCTGCTCTACCTGGCGGTTGTCTTCACCGTGGTCACCGCAGCGCAGTACCTACTCGATGGACGCGACGCCATGAGCACCACGGGGGTGCACCAGCCTCGGTGAGATGACCCCGCTCGCTCCCGGTAGGTACATTCGCTGAGGGCTTCATTCGGCAGGACCATGTGCCGACACAAGGAGCGCCCCTGCGACCTCGGAACCGAGGCGCGGTCGATACTGCCTCCGATGCCTGATCGCCATCCACAACCCAAGCGCTCGTTGCTGGCTCCACTCTTCGTACTCGTGGCGGTCGTTGCCGTGGCCGGGGCAGGGATCGGCTGGTCTGATGCTGTCACCGAACGTCGAACCTCGACGGCTGCCTCGAACCTCCAGGTAGCAGCGATGACCATCGCGACGGCGGACAGTTTCAGGATACGGCGCCCTGTTGCTCGAGCCCGATGGGTCTGACCATGCAGTGCATGGTCACGAGGAGCTCCACACGATCCTCGCTGCGGTTGCCGATGACGCCCAGCGCGCCGCAGTGGGCCGGCATCGATCCGACGGTCACGGTGTCGTTCAACGTTTCGCCTCGACAGCTGGCCGACGAGCGGTTCGTTGCCTGCGTACTCGAAACAGCAGCAGCCTGGGCGGTGCCGCCGTCTCGCCTCGTCGTCGAGGTGACCGAATCCACGGCTCTCGACCAGACCGGGGTCGCCATTGCTCGGCTCGAACAGCTCAAAGCTGCTGGCGTACGCATCTCGAGCGATGACTTTGGGTCCGGCTACTCCAACCTCGGACCATTGCTGACCGTTCCCTTCGACCTCATCAAGATCGACCGCTCGTTGCTGCTCACCTTGACATCGATGCGAGAGCAAGCGGACGGCGATCCCACCGATTCGTGCGCCATCATGACGGCGATCGTGTCGATCGCCGGTGTCCTGCAGGCCCCGGTGGTGTGCAAAGGGGTCGAGACCGAGACCCAGCGAATCTCGCTCGCTGCCTCTGGCATCACCCATGTCCAGGGCTACCTCACTGGACGCCCGGCAATGGCGTCAGCCATCACCGCCGAACTCTGTCCGAGCAGGTTGCCAGTCGTCGGAGCCTGACGAGCTCGATTGCCGGCGGTACCGTAAGGCGATGCGTGTCGAAATCGTAGCTGTTGGAACCGAACTCCTTCTCGGACAGATCGTCGACACCAACTCGTCGTGGATCGGTGAGCAACTGGCGTTGGTGGGTCTCAACT